>JAACFO010000292.1 GCA_009937425.1 Gammaproteobacteria bacterium | reverse complement strand
GCACCGGTGAGTGCATGAGATCCCCGCACATGATCGCGCTGGCGCCAACGGACGACAGCGCGATGGCCACGTGGTCCGGGGTATGCCCCGGCGTCGGTTCGAGCCGGACTTCGTCATCCAGCGCGTAGTCGTTGTCTACCAGCTCCGCCCTTCCCGCTTCTACGATGGGCAATACGCTGTCCTCGTAGGGCGCGCGAGAGAAGCCCTCGCGGTCCACGTCCCGCCAGGTTGCCAGCTCACGCTCAGAGAAGATGTAACGTGCATTCGGAAAGGTAGGCACCCAACGACCGTTCTCCAAGCGTGTGTTCCAGCCGATGTGATCCGCGTGCATATGCGTGCACATGACGAAATCGATGTCTTCGGGGGCGAGCCCGTGGGCCGCCAGGGCGTCCATATAAATCTCGTCCGTTTTATGGTGCCAGAGGGGCCGGTTGGGGCGATCCTTGTGGTTACCTATGCAGGAGTCGATGAGAATTGTGTGGTGCGAGGTGCGCACCACGTAGCTTTGCATCGGGAACTGCAGCTCGTCGGTGGCCGGGTCCAGGGCATGCGGCTCCAACCAGTGCCGGTGTGGCGCCCAGTCCGCGTCGGTTGTCTGGGGGAAAAACGTCTGGCGGTTAAAGGGCGTGATCGCCTCGAGCACGCGCATGACCCGAAGATTGCCGATCTGACGATATGACATGCTGATGGCCTCCCCTTCCGACTTCCCTGCTAATCCCCCGGCATTACCGAAAGCACGGCGTCGGCGAACGCCTGAGGCGCTTCCTGGGGCAGGTTGTGTCCCACCCGGGGAATAACCACGCGTTGGTAGGATGCCTTGAAATGGCGCTCGTGTCCCGCACAACCGCCGATGGCCATGACACCGTCGCCATCACCGTCCATGGCGACGGTGGGCACGCCGATGACCGGCTGCCTGGTGAGTTGTTCCTCGATGGCTTCCACCGCCGGATCGCCGGGCGCCAGCCCGTAGCGGTGGCGGTAGGAATGCACCACCACGTCGACGAAGTCCGGGTTGTCGAAGGATGGTGCGGTGCGCGCGTAGGTTGCGTCGTCGAACTCCCAGTTTGGCGACCAAAGATGCCAGAGCAGCTTGCAGAGCTCCTGACGGTTCTGCTCCAAACCACGCCGCCCGCGCTCACCGTGGAAATACCACTGATACCAATAGTGATGCTCGTTCTGTGGCGAGCTCGGCTCCAGGGCCCGGGGAATGTTCTGCAGGTTGTAGCCATTGCCGGTCACCAGCGCGTCGGCGCGATCCGGCCACAGAGCCGCCACGATGCAGGCGGCGCGGCCGCCCCAATCGTAGCCGGCCAGGGTCGCCGAGGGGATGGCGAGGGCATCCATGAAGCTCAGAAGATCCTGGGCGAGCACCGCCTGCTGGCCCGAGCGCGGCGTGTCCGCCGAGAGGAAGCGGGTCGGGCCGTAACCGCGCAAATAGGGAGTGAGCACGCGACACCCGGATGCTGCCAGTCGCGCAGCCACATCATCGTAGGCGCGCACATCGTAGGGGAATCCGTGCAGCAGGATGACCGGCTTTCCCCCGGAGTCCCCCGCTTCTTCGTAGGCGACTTCGAGAACTCCGGCTTGAATGCGCTTCAGCGCTGCCATCGGCATAGCGTTCGGCCTGTCTCATTCGTTATTCTTGTGCGATCGCAGAATACTCCTTCAGGCGCACAATCAAGAGCCCAACCATGAACAATTTAACCGAACAACAACTTGCGCTGAGCGAACACGCCGGCGAGCTGGCACGCAAGAAGATCGCGCCCCGCGCCGCCGAGGTGGATCGCAGCGAGGAGTATCCCTGGGACAACGTGGAGGCCCTGACCAAGGCCGGCTTCATGGGCATGACCATCCCGGAGCAATACGGTGGACTCGGACTCAGCTACCTGGATGCCGCCCTGGTGGTGGAGGAAATGGCCAAGGTCTGTGGGGTCACCGGGCGCATCGTCGTCGAGGGCAACATGGGCGCCATCGGCGCCATCATGAAGTACGGCTCCGAGGAGCAGAAGCGCCTGGCCGCGGACCTGGTGCTGGCCGGTGACAAGCCCGCCATCTGCATCACCGAGCCGGAGGCCGGCAGCGCCGCCAGCCAGATGACCACCCGTGCCGATCGCAAGGGCGACGGCTACGTGCTCAACGGCCGCAAGCACTGGATCACCGGCGGCGGTGTGTCGAAGCTGCATCTGGTTTTCGCACGGGTATTCGAGGGCAACGTGGAGCAGGGCATCGGCGGCTTCATCGTGGTGCGCGGTGAATCCGACGGGCTGGTCATCGGCACCCGCGAGCCGGCCATGGGTTTGCGGGGAATCCCCGAGACGGAGATCCTGTTTCAGGACCTGGAGCTGCCGGCGGATCGGTTGATCCAGCCGCCCAATGGCCTGGCCCGTGGCTTCGCCGGGCTCATGAACGCCTACAACGCCCAGCGCGTCGGCGCCGCCACCGTGGCATTGGGGATCGCCCAGGGCGCTTATGATCTGGCGCTGGACTACAGTCAGCAGCGCGAGCAGTTCGGGCGGCCCATCTGCGAGTTCCAGGGACTGCAGTGGATGCTGGTGGACATGAACATTCAGCTGGAAGCCGCCCGCGCCCTCATCCACAAGGCGGCCGCCGGCACCGGCGGCGATTTCCCCGATATGGCCCAGGCGGCGCGCGCCAAGATCTTCACTGCCGATGCCGCCATCCGTGTCACCAATGATGCGTTGCAGGTGTTCGGCGCCGCCGGTTACTCGCGCAATCTGCCGTTGGAGCGCATGGTAAGGGACGCGCGCATGTTCACTATCGGCGGCGGCACGGCGCAGATCCTGCGGACCGTGGTGGCGTCGAAGATTCTCGATCGCCGGCTGCCACAGACCCGCGACGGCTACGTGCAAGCGGCGCAAGAGTCGAACAAGAATTCTGCCCGTGGCTAGCGCCGCGGACGTCATCGCGCGGCGCCTCTACGAGGCCGGCTGCCGGCACGCGTTCGGCATTCCCGG
>JAACFO010000291.1 GCA_009937425.1 Gammaproteobacteria bacterium | reverse complement strand
GACGAAGATTCACCCATCGACGCCGGTATGCGCTTCGTGTGTAACTTCGAGAAAGCCATTCATTTCATCGGCCGTGACGCGGTCTCGGCGCAGCTCGAGGGCGGCGGACCATTGAAGAAACGCCTGCTGCAATTTCTACTCGAGGATCCCGACGCCGTGCTCTATCATCACGAGCCCATCCTGCGCGACGGCGCCACCGTCGGCTATCTGACATCGGGAAACTACGGCCATACCCTCGGTGGTTCGGTGGGGCTCGGCTATGTGCGCTGCGAGGATGGTGTGGACAGGGATTTCATTGCTTCGGGCAATTGGCAGATCGACGTCGCCGGTGTGCCGATTACCGCCAAGGCCAGTCTGCGGGCGCTGTATGATCCAAAAGGCGAAAGAACAAAGGGATGACAGGAGTAAGTAGTTATGATCAAAGGTTTACACCATAGCGCATACCGTTGTCGGGATTCGGAAGAGACGCGCGTGTTCTACGAGGAATTCCTCGGCCTTCCACTTGCCAATGCTTTCGAGATCACGGAAACGAAAAGCGGGCGCAAAACCAACGTGTTGCACTCCTTCTATCAGATGGACGACGGCTCATTTCTGGCGTTTTTCGAAGCGCCTGGTCAGCCCTTCGATTTCAAAGAGCAACACGACTACGATCTGCACATCGCGCTGGAGGTCGATGACGATGCCCTTCAGGAAATGTTTGCCAAGGGTAAGAAAGCGGGCGTACACACGCGGGGTATAGCCGACCACGGCTTCCTGCATTCCATTTATTTCAGAGATCCCAATGGCTATGTCGTCGAGCTGGCCGCACGCACCGGCAAGGGGGAGGGCGAAAGCCTGGAACAGGCCAATGCGTCGGCCCGCCGTGCGCTCGATGATTGGCAGTCGACCAAGCCCGGCGATTGACGGTCAACTCTTGATCCAGTCGCTCGCCTGGTCGAGCTGACGGCCACTGAATACTTTCACCGGGCAGGGGATCATGAAGCCGAAGGCACTCACCATGTGGTTGATCCACTCCACGTCAGAGACGAAGGCGATTTTCTCGAAGTCGGTGAAGTGTTTCAGCCCCGTCGTCGCATCTTCCCACATGGCGGCTGCGTCGAAGCCCGTGAAGTCGGGTCCCAGATGGTAGAGCATGCGGATTTTTCCGTGGGCCTCCACCTTGGCTTCGATGGCGGGGATAATGACTGATTCGTAGTCGTCGCCGGTTATATTGTTGCTGGCGCTGATGGCGAGAATGTTGTCGGGATAGTCGGGCAGTACTTCGATCATTTGCTCGCTCTCCTTCGTTGCAGGAATCGCTGCATGTACTCCCGTGGCTCGTCGGTGGAGAATGCGGCGGACAAGGCAGCGATGCCGGCGTCGATGGCTTCATCGAGGGCCAGTTCCTCCCATCGGCGGCAAAGTACCTTTTGGGAGCGGATGGCGCGGGGGCCGGCGTTCAGAATCATTGACACGCGTTCCTCGACCACCTCATCGATGCCTTGTGCCCCGACCGGGCATTCCACCAACCCCCAGGCGCAGGCCTCCTCGGCGTCGATGACGCGCCCCGTCAACACCAAATCCCGGGTGCGGCCGGCGCCGATCAGGCTCGGCAACAGTGCTGCCTCGATGACCGACGGGATCCCGACCTGTACTTCCGGCATGCCGAAGCGGCTGCCGGCGGTGGCGATGCGCAGATCGCAGCAGGCCGCGATTTCCAGCCCCGCACCCAGACAGAAACCGTCGATTCGCGCGACAACGGGCACCGGTAAGGTGCGTATAGCCAAACACACGCGGTGCAGCCGAGTAATGAACGCTCTGGCCGTTCCGCCGTCGAGGGCCACCAACTCGTTGAGGTCGGCGCCGCCGATCCAGGCCTTGTTTCCCGCGCCGGACAGAATGACGGCGCGGGCCGTATCGTCGTCGGAAATCCGCGTCAGCGCATCGAGCATCTCGATCAGCGCAGCGGTATTGAGAACATTGAGCTTTTCCGGGCGTGCGACGGTTAACCGGTAGACAGAGCCCTGGGTGTGTTGCTCGATATCAACTTGTAGAAGGTTGGAAGCGGCGATGGTGTCTGATGAATCCACTGACGAGGCCCGCAAGAGTGAAATAGAGTGCGGGCAGAATAGCACCGGCCGAAAAATTCTTACAATCCGGTACGTGGAAACTTCACTGTCAAGAAAGCTGCCAAGAAAGCTGCCATGAAAGCTGTGATAGTGTGCCTTTCCACAGCAATGCCGGGAGGCTTCGGAGAACAATGAGTGCACGACCCGTCATCGTCATTCAGGGTGCCGGATCGGCGGATCAGGTGCCGGGTATCGAGGCTATCGCGCCCCACGCGGAGCTGCGTTTTGCCGCTTCCACCGAGGTGCTGGCGGAATCGCTTCCCGGCGCCGAGATATTACTTGGTTGGGATTTCAGCGAAGCGAACTTGCGTGGTGTCTGGTCCCGGGCCGACGAACTGCGCTGGATTCACTGGACCGGCGCGGGTGTGGATGCGGTGTTGTTCCCGGAGCTCGTGGAAAGTGACGTGGTTCTGACGAACTCCCGGGGAATATTCGATCGCGCCATGGCCGAGTACGTGCTCGGTTTGATTCTTTGTTTCGCGAAACGTTTTCCGAAAACCATAAGGGACCAGGATCACAGGCGATGGGAGCATCGCCTGGGTGAGATGCTGATCGGCAGCCGGGCACTGATCGTCGGTGTTGGCAGCATCGGGCGGGAGATCGCCAGATTGCTGACCCGCGCCGGTTTGCACGTGGAGGGAGTGGGGCGCAGCGCGCGGGCAGAGGACGATGACTTTGTCGCCGTCCACGGGCAGGAGGACTTGAACGCCGTGCTGCCCGAAGCCGACTATGTGGTGATCGTCGTGCCCCTTACGGACGAGACTCGCGGCATGTTCGGCGCCGCGCAGCTGCGCGCCATGAAACCGAGCGCGCGCCTCATTAACGTGGCCCGGGGCACCGTGTTGGACGAATTGGCGCTGATCAACGCCCT
>JAACFO010000035.1 GCA_009937425.1 Gammaproteobacteria bacterium | reverse complement strand
CGACGGCGCCCTGCGGATCGCAGGCCTGCCCGCGCGCGAATTCTTCGACGTTGCCGTGCTCGGTGTCCAAAGTCACTGGAAAGGTCGCCAGGTGAGGGAAGGACTGGAAATAATCGAGCCGTTCCAGATACCGGGCCTCGACGCAGGCGGGAAAGCGGTACTCCGCGGCCTTCCAGCAGCGTGCCCAACCGGTGAAGATTTCGTCCAGGCGCGTGTCCAGGTCGAGCAGATCGCCGCTCAAGACAGTCTGGCCGCGATCCCGGTGACTCGCGCCGGCAGGGGGTTCCACTCCGTCAAGCATGGTCGTGGGCGAAAAAACTGCGGAAGATGCTGTCGATGTCACGGAATACCCCCGGTTTGATCTGTTCCACATCCACGGCACGCCCGGCGAGCTCTTCGATGTAGAGAATCAGGTCGCTGATCTGTACGGATTTCAGAATGCCGCTTCGAAAAAGCGGTGTGTCGTCGGCAAGATTTTCGAAGGAAGTCTTGCCGCTCTGCTCAGCTATCCACCGCCGGAGTGCGTCACGAGTATCGGCTACGGTGCTCATTGGATACTCTCCTGCGTCAGCAGTCCGAGCTTGTAAAGCGTGCGGCCGCAGCGCGTGGAAAGAGTCTTCCTTCTTGCTTCGACCGCCTGATTGGCGAGTACCTCACGACGCAGGGCATAGGCGTCTGGCAAATCCGCATCCTTGTAGACTTCGGGGTTGAAGAACTCTTTCCAAGTCCCGTCCAGAAAGCCCATCAACTCATCACCGATGCGTTGCCTGATGTCCGATGGCCAGTTGTCCGCGTGAGTTTCGAACAGTTCTTCGACGATGCGGCGTCCGAATACCAGATGCCGCGCCTCCTCGAAATGGTGCAGCCAGTTGATCTCCCGTGAGATGGGCACCAGCTGCTGATCCTTCGCCATGCGCCGGTTGTAGACATCCACCATCTCCTCGAAAAGCATTGCGCGGGCAAAGAACAGAAACTCCTCTTCGCCGTCGGCGTAGTCACGCTCCACCGCGAGTTTCTTATCCGCATAAACTTTGCCCGCGTACTGATTGCAGAAGCGGCCGAAGTAGAACATGTGCTTGTTCTCTTCATCGAGAAAGTGATGCAGGTAGGGCGACACGACCTCGGTGTGCTTGCGATAAAGTCGTTTCGCAAGCCCTTCGATGAGCAAGCGCTCGCCGTGGATGTTGATGCTGAAGAAGTTGGTGAGCTCGAAGAAACTCAAGATCTTCTGCTGCTCCTCGTCCAGAGCATCGAAGTGTTCGGTTCCGTGCAGGGAGATGAGCTCTGGACTCATGAACCACTGATTGCGTTCCAGTGACTCGGGCCACTCGATCCGCGAGAAAGGATCGATGAAATGTTCCTGAGAGATGCGGCACAGGCGCGTTGTGAGATCCGGGAGCGTTGCCATGCTGTTAAACTTTCTCCAGGATCACGCTCTGCCAGTTCATGCCGTAACCCGCCATGAGCATCAAAAGTTTTTCACCGGGTTGTATCGCCTCGCTGTCATCCAACCGTTTCAAATTGATAACGTTGTCACCGCTGATCACATGGCCGACTTCCGGAAGTGAATCGAAATAGACACGTTCGGCATCGAAAGACAGCAGACGCGCGAGGATCTGCCAGGCTTTGACGTTCATGTTCTGAGCGATAATCCAATCGATGTCGGAGATCTTCGCGTCGATTTTGGCGAGACTCTCCTGGACCAGCCGGTGGGTATAGTTGAAGTAGGTGCCGACGGCTTCGTCGTCGCTGGCTTGCACCAGCGCGCCGTTGGTGATCTGATGGCAACCAATGACGCGAAAGCCACGCTCCAGCCGCGAAATGACCACCGCGGCGCCGCCGTCGGATATGAGGTTATAAGACTGCTCGTAGATCGCATCGGGGGGGAAGCGGTCGGCGGTAATGCAGAGGATATCGTCGATATCGCTCTCCGATCGCAACAGCGCCCGTGCCAGGCGAATGCCGCCCAGCATGCCGGTGCAAGCCTGCTGATTGAGTCCGATGACCTGGGTTTCCTGAAGACCGCAGGCTGCCTGTAAGCGGCTCGCGGGGAAATCCATCAGGTGCTTCACGTCCCGTGATTCCTGGTAGTCCGCGAAGCTGCCTACGCTGCCGTTCATGGGCAGGCAGGTAGAAAATATCACCGTCGACACGGTGTCGAGACACTCACCCAACTGTTCCGCCGTGCGCGCCGCGAGCTCCTGAACGCCCGTGTCCGGCGAGCACACGTGGTGGGTCTGGAATCCGGCTTCGCGCAGCGTATCCGCGCTGGACAGGGTGCGCGACGCGCTCACGGATTCGTCGACGGTGTAGGTCGTGTCCCCCAGGGCATAGACCGGGTCATGCAGGTAGACGTTCATGCCGAGGCGCCACCACCCAGGCGTGGCAGAAAACGTCCCGTGTGCGCCAGATAATTGCGGTACTCGTCGCCGAACTCGGAGTTCGAGAGCTTGTGTTCCTCCTTGCCCGCCGTGTAATGCAGCATCAACGCGGTATAGACCAGACACAGGAGTGTTCCCGGGTGCGGGCAGGCGATGAGTGTTCCAGTCAGCGCCATTAGAAATGCGCTGTAGAACGGGTGGCGCACGTATTTGTAGGCGCCGTAGGTGACGATGCTGCGCGGTGCGTCATCGTCCTGATGCCACAGGGCCAATGGCACGCGGTGTGTGCCGATGGTGTAGGCGATGAGTGCGATGGAGACGCAGGCAAACAGGACGGCGATGGATTCGTTAATCACCACACCCCCGGGGACGGGCAGATACCACGGTTGCCAGACGCCGGCGAAACACACTACCAACACCGCGCCAGCCGCGACAAAGGGCGCCGCTGTCGCCCACCACATGGCGTTCTTGCGCCCACGGGGGTCGAAGAAGATGCGCGGCAACAATCCGATGAGGCCAAGATTTACCATGGCTAGCACCAGATACATGGTGCTCATGATTGTGTCTCCGTTCGAGCTCGCGCCCATTCGGTCAGCTCCGCCCGGCGCAGCTTGCCCGTGGCGGTACGCGGGAGTGGTTGGTCTCGAACAATCACGCTCCGGGGACGCTTGTGGGCCGCAAGCGTAGTGAGGCATTCGCGGACACGGCGCTGCAATGTCTGCGTTACATCGTCGGCCGTTTTTTCGCACGCGTTCAGGAAGTCCGGCGTTGCAACGACCACCAGACCGATTTCCTCGCCCCGCGCCGAGTTGCCGTCGCCGAGCGCGATGGCACAACACTCGGTGATAGCGTCGCAGGCCTGCAGATGGGCTTCGATCTCCTCGGGCTGAACGTTCTTGCCACTGGCGAGCACGATAGTGGACTTGATACGGCCCGTGACATACAGAAAGCCGTCCACGTCCACATGACCGAGGTCGCCGGTGTGAAACCAGCCCTTGTCATCGGCGACAATTTTTTCGGCCCCCGTATCGAGACGATAACGGCCGGCCACGTGGGGGCCGCGCACGAGGATCTCGCCTGCGTCGGAAATTCCGATCTCGGTACCGGCAAGCGGCCGGCCGACGGATCCCCGCCGAAACCCGCTTCTGGTGTTGGTGGAAACTACTGGACCTGTTTCCGTGAGACCGTAGCCTTGTATTACCGGCGCGCCAACGGTTTCGAAGAAGTCGGCCACATGGTCGGCCAGGGGCGCGCCGCCGCAGACGAAATGCTCGAAGTCGGCGCCAAGTGCCCGCCGCGCGTGATTGCGCAGCGCGGTCGTCGATGGTGTGCGGGTGTTGCCGTCCCGCGCGTTGCGTTCCAGAGTATGTTTGAGCAATGCGAGCCAGGCCGGCACCGTGACCACACGGGTAATACCCAGGGCGCGGATACGCGTCAGTGCTTCGTCCGGCAGCAACGAGTTCAAATAGTGCACTTGCGCGCCGGACCACAGGGGGCACAGGAAGCCGGTGGTGAATTCCAGCATGTGATGCATGGGCAGCAAGGACAGGAGGCGATCCGACGGCCGTAATGCGAAGCATCGGGTAAGGGCACGAATTTGAAACAGGAGGTTGTCGAAGCTGATTTCCACGGCCTTGGGCGTCGCCGTTGTGCCGGAAGTGAACGCCATCAGCGCGGTGCCGGCAGCCGGTTTGCCAACCTTGGACCCGCTGGCCGCCGCGATGGTTTGCGGCAGAGTCGCATCCAGGTGCGCATCGTCCATGCATAGAATCTCGCCCGCAGGTGAGGCCAGCGCCCTTGCGAGGTCGTAGCAGGCGGTTGAGCTGAACGTTATCGCCGGCGCCACGCGCCCGAGCGCTGCGGCCAGGGCGTCGGATTCCATGGAAACGTCCAGGGGCACCAGAACGTTGCGCGAAGCGATGGTGGCCAGGGCCACGATGCCCCAGTCGGGACTGGATGCCGACAGGACGCCGATGGGTTCACCGCCGTCGGGAAAGCGGGCCGACAGCCAGCCGGCCAGGCGTTTGACGCGTTGGGCCAGCTCCACGTAGGTCACGGCACGTGTGTCCTGGCCATCCAACATGACCAGGGCGCGATTGAGCGGATGGTGCTGGGCGTGTTCCTCGAGTAGCGCCAGCACGCCCTGGCTGGGACATTCGCCGCTGGCGTTGATCTCTCTCAGGCGCCGCGGGCGCAGAGGGCGGGTCCGGCGCCCGGCTAGCATGGGGGCCGACGGGCTGGAAATGCTGTGAAGTGCGGACATGAAAAGGGCTTCCTCATGGGCCTCGTGCCGATACACGAATCCTGTTGCTAACAGTGAATTTGTCGGCAGCCTGTGCCGGGAAAAGTACGTCGGAGATCGCGAACCGAAACCTGCATCACATCTCCGGAGGCCTCAGGGCAAGGGCCCGTGGGACCTGAAAGTGTCGTCATTCTGTCCGGCCGGCGCAGCCGCCCCGGAGAGGAGCGCGGCCCTGGCTTGGGCGCTCCCCACGGAGTTATCGCAAGATGGATGCCAGGATCAGAGGAATAGCCTCAAGTCATTGAATTGCCTAAAAAAGATGTGGGGATGGGTGGGCAGCGAAAATCTCAGGACCCGGATTGAGAGGCATGGCTTGTACGTGAAATGTACAGAAACTGACCGGCCGGTAGGTCGTCAGGCACCCGGTGCAGTTTTAAAATTGTCTTGTTTATCCGCGGCAAGGCAACCTGCACAATAGGTCTTTCCTCTACAGTCGGAAGCGCGGCCTGACCCATGTGGGATCCGAAGCAAAAAGGACTACGCTCGGTGGTGCGCACCCTCAAAGGTGTGGCCACCTCCGATGGCGCCGGCGTTGCGCTCACGCGGGTGATCGGATCGCCTGAGCTGGACATGTTGGACCCATTTCTGTTGCTCGACGAGTTTCGGTCCGACGAACCGGGCGACTATATTGCCGGCTTCCCCGACCATCCCCACCGCGGCTTCGAAACCGTTACCTACCTGCTCGCCGGGCGCATGCGCCACGAGGACAACCAGGGGCACGCCGGCGTCATCGAGACCGGTGGAATTCAGTGGATGACCGCGGGGCGGGGCATCGTGCATTCGGAGATGCCTGAGCAGGAAGACGGGCTGCTATGGGGCTTTCAGCTGTGGGTGAATTTGCCTGCCGACGAGAAGTGGGTAGCGCCCGGTTACCAGGAATATCCGGCGGCGGCGATCCCCAGGGAGCAAAGGGACGAGGGTGTGGTCATCAGGGTCATCGCCGGAGAAACTTCGCTGGGCAACGCCGGACCCGTCACCGGGGTATCGACGCAACCTCAGTACCTGGACGTGACCCTTGGCAATGGCGCGACCCTGGCCGAACCGCTGGCGCTGTCACACAATGCCTTTCTGTACGTATTCGAGGGCGCGGTGGGGGTCCGTTCCGACCAGGGTGACGGTGACGCGAAGGTCGATGCGGGCAGCCTGGCTGTTCTCGGGACCGGCGAGGGGGTGCTCATTTCCGGCGCCGGCGCGAACAACCGTTTCCTGCTCGTCGCGGGCAAGCAATTGAAGGAACCGGTGGCCCGGGCGGGACCGTTCGTTATGAATACCCGGCAGGAAGTGATGGATGCCTTTCAGGATTTTCGTGAGGGGCGGTTCTAAGAATCATCAGCAGGAGTGAGACATGGCGTCCAGTAAATCGCGTTCCTTACCAACAATAAGCTGCAAGCCGAATGGTCCCTATCTGGTCAACGGGTTGACCACGTTCACGAATTCCCGTGGCGATGCCATCGCTACAAAGGAAACGATTGCGCTGTGCCGGTGCGGTGGCTCCGAGAACAAGCCGTTCTGCGATGGCAGCCACGCAAAGATTGGCTTCGAGGACAGCAAGAAGCCCGAGCGCACCAAAGACGAGAACCGTAACTACGTGGGCAAGGCCATCACCATCCACGACAATCGTGGCCTGTGTGCCCACGCGGGCGTGTGCACCGACCGGCTGCCTTCGGTGTGGCGCATGGGTGTCAAACCCTGGATCGATGCCGACGGTGCAAGTTCCGAGGCCATTATCGAGACCATTGCGGCCTGCCCATCCGGCGCCTTGAGTTACACCATCGACGATGTGGCGCATCGCGATTGCGATAATCCCCCGGCTGTTCATCTGGCGAAAAACGGCCCCTATGCCGTTACCGGCGGAATCACCCTGGAAGGTGTGGAGTTCGGTGACGGCGTTTCCCGTGAGCACTACACTTTGTGCCGTTGCGGCGCGTCGAAGAACAAGCCGTTTTGTGACGGCTCCCATTACGACGCGGGCTTCGAGCATGACGAAGGCTGATCAGTTTCAAGCCTGGGCGACGCGCTTATTACCGTAGGAACCAACCAGTGCCGCGACCAGCACCGCCACGTACATGACACCGCATATGGCCTCGAGATAGGAGAGCGCCTGAGCGGCACGGCTCACGGGCGTGATGTCACCGTAGCCCAGGGTGCTGAGTGTCACATAGCTGTAGTAAAGGAGATCCATATACGCGCTGTCCATGAGTTTCCAGTCTGGGGAACTCAGATTCGGTAGGCCATTGAACGCCTGGGGATCTATCAGGGACAGGAAAAAATAAAAAGAAGTCCAGATCAATCCCAGGAGCATGTAGATGCTGATCGCTCCCGCAATGCGATTCAGGTCCACATACTCGCCGTCGAGAACCCGTTTAAACGCAAACAGCGTTGCAAGAACGAAAAACGCGGACAATACTGCCGCCTCCGCGATGTGAATTCCCAAGTGGGGATGGAAACGGCCAACCACATCCAGGACGATGTTCGTGGCGATGAGCGCCCATGCAGTCCTGTACATGCGCTTGGATGCGGATAGGCTCAATGCCGCAATCAGCAGAGTTACGATCAGCAGCAATCCGGCGACTCCAGGAAAACGCTCGGTAACAACGGGCGTGATCAGCAAGGCGACCAACAGCCCGCCGAGCAAAAAGTAGAAGGGATTCTTTCTTGAAGTCATGAGTTGCTCCTTGACAGAGTGTTGTTCGTAACGCCCACGGCTAAACCCGTCACCCGTCTCGGCGTGCGGCTCTGGATGCTTTTAAGAACCCCAGCATCGTGAACAGCCAGCCGAGGACGAAGAAGGCCATTATCGACTTGAGTTGGCCGACGGCGAATTCCCGCGTACCGAGGGCAATCATTTTTTCGGGAAACAGCGCGAATGAAGGTACGCTTCCGAAGCCACAGCTGTTCCACGCTGCCAGGGCGAAGCACAAATACCCGATGGCCTGAAGGTCGAGGGCAGCGTGACGGCTGGCCGGCTGCCGTGCCCTGTAACTTCCCCAGTAGTAGATGGTCGCGGCCGACAGCAGCAGAATGGAAACACCACCGATGCCGAAGTAATCCGTGCTCAGTTCCCTGCCGAAAACCATTGGCACGAGCACGACGATGGCGACTGCGGGTGCTACCAACAGGGCATATGGCCAGACGCGGCCGCTAAGGTGGCTGCGCATACTCACCGCACCGACTAAGCAAATCACCAGGCCCACGGGAAAGCTGAAGAAGAACACCATGGCCGGAACCATCCCTGTCATTCCGTGGGTCTGTTGTAATCCGCTGATGCCGAGTTCGAAGAGTTGAGATTGAAGTACTTTTCCCATGATGGCTGACAGGATCATGACGACCAATCCTGAAGCAAATACGACGACACCCACACGATTGTTGGACATGAGATTCTCCCGAGACCCTATATTCGTTAGAGTAGCCGAGGTCCGGGTCGCGGGCGAGCAACGGTTATTGCGCGTATATCGACGTGTCGAACGCTGATTCTTCTAGAGCCTCGGATTCGAACGGGTCACCCCGCTGGCTTGCGTTGCTCGGCTGGCTGGTCGGATCGTTGTTTTTCTTCTATGCCTGGATCCTGCGGGTTTCTCCCAGTGTCATGGTCGAGGAACTCATGCGGGACTTCCATGTCGGCGGCGCCATCGTCGGCAACCTGTCGGCCCTGTACTTCTACGGGTATGCGGGCATGCAGATACCCGTCGGTCTGCTGCTGGATCGCTTCGGTCCGCGGCGCTTGATGACCGCAGCCGCAGGTCTCGTGGCCGTGGCCTGCCTGCTGTTCGCCTGGAGTCACGGGCTTGCCGGCGCATCGGTGACGCGCTTTTTGATCGGCGCGGGCTGTGCCTTCAGCCTGGTGGGCGCTATGGCAGTTGCAGGACAGTGGTTTCCGCGGGAGCGATTTGCGCTGCTGGCGGGTCTTGCCATGATGTTCGGTATGGCCGGCGGCGTATTCGGTCAGGCGCCCTTGCGCATGGCAGTGAATGCCACGGACTGGCGCACCACCATGGCTTCGGTGGCGGTCATCGGATTCGGCCTGATGCTCGCGGCCTGGTTTTTTGTGCGCGACCGGCACCGGGGCAGCGGTGGCGTTGGCGCCGTGTTGGTCGGCTTGCGACGCGTCGCCACAAATCGGCAGACCTGGCTGAACGCCGTCGCCGGGCTGGGTTCCACCGGTCCACTGCTCGCGTTCGCCGGCCTCTGGGGCGTGCCTTACCTGCAGGCTGTCTACGATATCGATCGGGTGACCGCGGGCAGCGTAACCTCGGTGACGTTCTTCGGCTGGGGTGTTGGTGCGCCGCTGATCGGCTGGCTGTCCGATCGTATCGGCAACCGCCGGACACCGTTAATCGCGGGTCTTTTAATGAGCGTCTTGTCGCTGGTCGCCATTTTGTACCTGCCGGGGATCCCGCTGTGGGGTGTTGGTGTACTGTGCTTCGGTATCGGTTTTGGCGGATCGGCACAGATTGTGAACTTTGCCCTGGTGCGCGAGCACAATCCACCGCAGTTCAGCGGCACGGCAATCGGAATGGTTAACGCGCTTGTGACCGGCGCCGGTGCGCTGTTCCAGCCGATGGTGGGTTGGCTGCTTGATTTTGGTTGGGACGGCGTTCTGGTGGACGGCGCCAGGGTATATTCTGTTGGCGCGTACCACATGGCGTTCAGCGTACTGGTGGCTGGATGTATCGTCGGTATCCTGTGTGCCATTGTTCTGCGTGAAAGCCCCGATTTTGGTGGCAGGTGACATAGGAAAATGATCTCCCATCGCCGCTACTTCTTGATCGCGAGCGCCCTGTATATGGGCTTTTGGGCGGTGCTTGCCGTCAATCCGCACAATCGTGGGGATTGGGCACTGGAAAATGTCCTGGTGGCCGTAGCCGTCGCCTTATTGTTTTTCAGTTATAAACGCATGCTTCTGTCACGAATATCTTACACGCTGATATTCATATTCCTGTGCTTGCACGCAATCGGTGCTCACTGGACCTATTCACTGGTTCCCTACGATCAGACATTTCAGGCCGTGACGGGCCATTCCTTTAATGCGCTGATGGGTTGGGACCGCAACCAGTACGATCGTATCGTGCATCTCGCTTATGGTCTGCTGCTCGCCTATCCCATCCGTGAACTGTTTCTGCGCGTCGCACAAGTGACAGGCTTCTGGGGGTATTTTCTGCCGGTAGTACTGACCATGGCCGCCTCGATGTTCTATGAGCTTGTCGAGTGGGGCGCGGCGGAAATTTTCGGGAGCGAGCTCGGTCTGGCGTTCGTTGGTGCGCAAGGCGACGTTTGGGATGCCCAGAAGGACATGTGGCTGGCAACCCTGGGCGCGTTGATCGCCATGATTGTCACCGCGACCATCAATGTCAGGTTGCAGAAGGACTTCGCCAGGGAGTGGTCCGAGAGCCTACGGGTGAAACAGAACATGCCATTGGGCGAGGATGAAATCGTACGCCTGTTGCGTGAACGCAATGGGACTCAATAACCTCTTTGCGGATCGCAGATATTCAATAGTCGCTCCCCTGCCACATAGCGCCGAAGATTGTCGCAGAATATATTCACCATTCTGTCCCCTATACAGGGTGACGAGTGGCTGTCGTGGGGCACGATGAAGACCCCGTCCATGGTCCACAATACATGCTTGTCATCCAGCGGTTCGCGTTCGAATGCGTCCAGGTAAGCGCCGGCAATGCGCTGCTCCTGCAGCGCCGCTATCAACGCGGATTCCTCAATGACCTGGCCACGCCCCACATTGACGAGATAGGCGGACGATTTCATGGCGGCGAAGGCTTCGTCGTCCAGAAGGCATTCGGTTTGCGGCGTATGTGGAGCGGCGACCACGATGTAATCGGCGGCGGGCAAATGGTCGGTGAGTTCGTTGCTGGCGAAGACCCCATCGACATTCGCCACCGATTCGACCCGCCGCTTGGTTCCGATGACCGTCATCTCGAAAGCCTTGCACAACCGAGCCACGGCCTTTCCGATGTTCCCGAGTCCGATGATTAGTACGGTTCTGCCGTACAATTCATCGTTGTCCAATCGTCGCCAGTCGCGCCCTCGTTGGTCGATTCTTCGTTGTTCGAAATTCTTGGCATGGTCGAGCATGGCTGCCAGCACGCTCTCGGCGATAGGCACCGTGTGCAGGCCGGAGGCGTTGGTCAGTGTGACGAGACCGTCGACGATACTCTGAGTGATATTGTCGCTGAACCCCGCACTGCAGATCTGTACCCATTTGAGGCTCGGTGTGAAGAAAGCCTCATAGTCCTTTTTGTCGAGTTCCCCCGGGTAATTGGTGCGATTACCTCCTTCCGCCAGAAGCACCTCGACCCCCTCAATCTCGTTCACTTGATGCGCCGGGATTTCCGCCAGTTGAATGCGTGGTGAGATGTCGAGAATCTGTTTACGGTGACTTTCCTGAAGCCAGGTGCCGTCTGCCCTCGGAAACTGATATCCCCGGGGTATGCCGCTCACGGCAATTTTCAACGGGCGGCTCGAATCGCTGCTTGTCATTGGTGGATATGCTCGATATGCGTCGCCGGTGAGTATATCCCGTGGCCCGGCCAATTCGCCGGCACGAGATGCTAAACTTCAGCCCCCTTCCCGGGTCCGTGCAGTATGCTCACCTCGCAAGATTTCAACGTCGCCTTCCAGGAGCTACAGCCGGATCTCATCTTGTCATCGGTGGAAAGCCTCGGTTATCAGACTGACGGTCGGCTGCTCGCCCTGAACAGCTATGAGAATCGGGTTTATCGGATTGGTTTGGAGGGTCGGCAACCCGTGGTGGCGAAGTTTTACCGCCCGGGACGCTGGAGTGAAGATGCCATTTTGGAGGAGCATGCAATCACCATCGATATCGCCGAGGAAGAAATCCCGGTGGTCGCGCCGTTGGTTCATGGCGGCAACACATTACATGAGTACGGTAATTTTCGATTCGCCGTTTATCCATGCCGCGGCGGCCGCGCACCGGACCTGGACGACAAGTTGCTTCAGCGTCAGATTGGTCGTTTCGTGGCGCGCATCCATCTCATCGGGGAGATAAAGGAATATCTTCACCGTCCGCGACTGGACATGGCCAGCTACGGAGAGGCGTCACGTGACTTTCTCCTGGAAGCGGAATTTATCCCCGAGGCGTTGAAGCCCGCCTACGCGAGTCTTTGCGATCATTTATTCGAATCGATTCACGCATGCTACGCACGGGCCGGCGATACACGTTATCTGCGCATACACGCTGACTTTCATCCGAGCAATGTTCTCGTCCTGGATGAACATGTGCATATCGTCGATTTTGATGACACCCGCATGGGCCCGGCGGTGCAGGATTTGTGGATGTTCTTATCCGGCGATCGGGCGGAGCAGACACCGCAGCTCGAGGAGTTGCTCGCGGGGTACACGGAGTTTCGCCATTTTGACGCGAGGGAGTTGCATTTGATTGAAGCTCTGCGCACGCTACGCATTATGCACTATGCGGCGTGGTTGGCGAGGCGCTGGCAGGATCCGGAATTCCAGGTAACGTTCCCGTGGTTCAATACGCCGCGTTACTGGGATGAGCATGTGCTTTCATTGCGCGAGCAGGCAGCACTAATGCAGGAAGAACCCCTCGTCTGGGATAAATCCGGGCCGGTGTACGGAAATGCATAGCGAAGAACAAGTGCAGCGTGTGAGCAAGGATGATTTCTTTGCCACGCCGATTTATCTGACGGATTTGGTCGATTCAGGCGCGCTGAACGGGCAACTGAAACAGGATATCCGTGCCTGGCGGCAGCGGGATCCGGAAGGAACCGTCCGTTCGAACGTCGCCCAGGCCGGCGCGTGGCACAGCGCCACCGATATGCACACGCGCCGGGAGTTCGACCCGCTGACCCGTGAAATCTTCAAAATGATTCAGGGCATATACGACAATCTTGGTTACGATCCCGATTTCGAACCGGTCTGCGATTCCATGTGGGCCAATGTCAATTCCAGGCACGCCTACAATCGTCACCATACGCATCCCCATGCGCTCTGGAGTGGGGTTTACTATGTGCAGGCTCCCGACGATTGCGGCTTGCTTTACTTTACCGATCCGCGGCCGCAGACGCAGATTCTCACGCCGTACTACGATCTGAGCAGGCGGCATCCCAGCACTTGGAACGAGGTCTTTTATCAGCCTCAAAACGGTCGCTTAATCGTATTTCCCGCCTGGCTGGTGCATGCGGTGCATCCAAATCTTTGCAACGAAGAGGGTGAGGCCGGCGAGCGCATCAGCATCAGCTTCAACTTTTATCAGGTTCGCCGTGATGCGGAGTTTCGTAACCCCCACAGGAAGGAAGTGGTAGCCGGCGACCTTGCTCCAAGACCATGACCGACGCCGATCCCGGATACGATGAGACTCTCGCCGGACAACGACTGCGTCTGGCATCGCTGGCGTCCTTCGAGGACCACATTCGAGTTCTTCGGGACCAGGAATGCGATCTGGAGGTCGAGCATATTGCCGCCCGGGCCGCTTTGAACAGCGCGACAGATCGGCTTCGACCGAAAGTCGATCCAGCGCTCGCCTCGCGCATCGGACGCATTCTGGAGCACCGCCGTGAGCGCGAGGAACTGCGTCGTCAGGCGGATGAGCATCAGGGCTCGCGTGGTACTGGAAGTGCGCGGGAGGTGGATCGAATGCGCGCCGGCCGTGCTGCGCTGCAGGCGTGGCTCGACGCCTCGCGGCCCCGAAAGCCCGGTGGCGTGGTGCGTGCCGCCAAGGTGATCATGTTGGTGGCGACCATCGTCACGGTCTGGGCGGCCTTTGCCGTTCACCTGGCTTTTCTACTCCTGCTCGTAGTGGTTGTCGGGCCGGTGTCATTCGCCATGGGGCGCGGTCAGGACGCGGACTGGCGCAGGGTGGGTGCGAGGCGGCGCTTCGAGGGGTCGGGACTCGCCCCTATGGGCACCTGGGACGACGAAAGCGTGCGGGCACGGATGGTGGAGTTGGAATCGTTGCTGGCGAATGCGCGGCCAGCCCGCCGTGACGAAGACGTCGACAGTTCCCATGGAAACCCGCTGGCCGCGGAGAACGCGGACCGCGAGATCGCCGAGGAGGATCGGCAGATCATGTCCGACCTGTCGGCCGCGGGATTGACCATGGAAGATACCAAAGGGGATACCGGGAACTGGATGCGTTTGGTTGCCCGGGAGGAACGGTCGCGGCGATCTCTGGAACGGGTCAAGGACGAACGCAAACGGCTGCGCACTGAGGCCAACGAGCATCGGGATCAACTGCTGCGCTATCTTCAAAGTCAGGGGGTGAAGCTGATCGAGCAACAGGACACGGCAGCGGCCATCGCCGAGCGGCTCGACCGGCTTTCCGAGTCACCCTGAGTCACCGTATGAAATTTGGAAACAACGACTATGACGCTCATCGGCGCTGCATGTACCGAACCAGCACCGCGGGTGAAGTGCCCGTTGGACCGGGTCACGGGTGAGACTGGATACGGCCACATGAGCGATTCCCGACGAAACCCGCCGCGACTCACGCGAGAGCTGGTCGATGCACGCTTTCCGGAACCGCTCCTGAATCGTTCCCAGAGCATGGGGGAGCTCAGCGACGCAGAGATCGCAGCGTCGCTTCGGGAAACCCTGGACAACCGGCGTGACGAGGATCTGTGGCTGTTCGGTTACGGTTCGCTGATGTGGAAGCCCGACTTCGCCTACGCTGATCGGCGGGTCGCCCGCGTGCAGGGTTATCACCGGCGTTTCTGCCTGTGGCAGAAACGCTATCGGGGCAATCGAGTCAATCCCAACCTGATGCTGGCGCTTGACGCAGGCGGCGCCTGCGCCGGCGTCGCCTTTCGCGTGCCGGCACCGAATGTCGGGACCAAGATCGCCGTAACCTGGAGACGCGAGTTAGTGGGCAACGGATATCGGCCGCGATGGGTGAAGGCACACACCGACCGGGGCCCGGTTCCGGCAGTAGCCTTCATTGCCAACCGGGATAACGCCGAGCGATATACGGGCCGGCTGCCCGACGAGGTCGTCGCGCGTTATATCGCCGAGGCCTGCGGTGAGGGTGGTTCGGGAGCCGAGTACCTGTTGGAAACGGTGCTGGCTCTGGAAAAACTACAGCTTCGCGACAGCAGGTTGTGGCGGCTTCAGAGTCTGGTCGCAGGTCATTTAGATCCATGACCGTGTTCGTAACCGGCGGCTCCGGATTCGTCGGCTTGAATTTGCTCGAGCAGCTTCTTACCCGTGGCGACAGCGTCGTCTCCTTCAGCCTGGCGCCGCCGCCGCAGCAGGCGCAGCGGACGTTCCACCGGCTGCCCGGGCAACTGCGCCACGTGGACGGTGACGTGGCTGACGCCGGGATGGTCGACAAGGCATTGGCGCAAAGCGCTGCGCGCCAGGTTATCCACGGGGCCGTCATCACGGCCGGCATCGAGCGCGAGCGCCGCGATCCGGAGGCCATCGTATCGACCAATGTCCACGGCAGCGTGAATGTGCTGGACGCGGCACGGCGGCACGGCGTCGATCGTTTCGTCTACCTGAGCTCGGCATCGGTTTATGGCGCCAACGCGCTCAGCGACGACGCGCTTTCCGAGGCGCACACGGCGCCGCTCCCGGAATCTCTTTACGCCGTCACCAAGTACGCTGCCGAAGGCATCGCCCGGCGCTACGGATCCATCTTCCACATGCAGGTCATCGCTGCGCGACTGAGTGCCGTGTTCGGTCGATGGGAGTACGACACGGGTCTGCGGGATACCCTCAGCCCGCCGTATCTACTGACACGAATGGCCGCCGCCGGTGATGCTGCAGTGCTTGCGGATGAGGGCCATCGGGACTGGATTTACGGACCGGATGCGGCCGCCGGCGTTATCGCTCTGCTGGATGCAGCGGATCTGCGCCATCAGGTTTACAACGTCGGCACCGGAGCCACGTGGAGCCTGCGTCACTGGTGCGACAAGCTCATGGCCCGGCATCCGGGATTCTCCTACCGGCTCGGCAGCGAGCCGGGTGCCGGTGCATTTATCGACCCCGGCCGCCGTTCACCGCTGTTGGTCGAGCGGATCTTGCGGGATACGGCTTATAATCCGCGCTTCGGTCTCGAGGGATCTTTCGACGACTATCTCCAGTGGCTGGAAGAGTAACTTTTGCAAACTCCATGCTCGAATTCCTGAGGAGAATCACAATCGTTGGTTGGCGCAAAGCTGCCGCCGGTTTCCCAGCGGCACCAGTGCGTTCTGTCCCTGGTGTATTGCTTGTTGTCCTGGCGGTTTCTGCCGCAGCGCAGGCGCAATCCCCGCAATTTGGCCCCACCCCCCTGGCGCCACCGGACACCTCGAGCCCGAGAGCGACCCTGAAGAGTTTCCGCGAAAATATGGATAGCGCTTTCCGGCCCTTCATCGAAGGTCGGAGTTCCAGGCTGCCTGCGGCAGGGGCGGCGGAGAAGCGTGCGACCGCCTGTCTGGATACGACTCGGTTGCCTCCCGTGCGGGCACGTCGGGTCGCCACGGAGGCGGCGTTCATGTTGAACGACGTGCTCGACCGGGTTCCGCTGCCCCCCTTCCATGAGATACCGGATACTCGGGCCATGGCGAAATTGCCGCCGGATGTTCCCAGAGTCTGGACCATACCGGGCACGGAAATGAAGATCGCGCGGGTAATGGAAGGACCCAGAACCGGGGAATATCTGTTCTCGCCGGTGACCGTAGACCGTGCCCGCGAGTTCTATGAGCTGGCCAGGAACCTGGCCTACAAGCCCGGGGCCATGGATGGACTCTATCAACGCATCGTCTACGCGCCAGGGCCCTGGATTCCGACGCGGTGGATCGAAGTCATGCCGGATTGGGTAAAGGAAACCGTCGTAGGGCAGTCTGTGTGGAAATGGATCGGCATGGTTTTTACGTCGGTGGTATGGCTTCTACTCGTCTATCTCGCCCATCGCTTCAGCCGCCCTATGGGCGGGGAACACCATTACTGGCGGCGCTTCCTTCTGGCGGTCGCGCTACTGCCGGTGACAACAGCCTTTCGCAGCTTCTACGAGCACCAGCTGATCGTCGTCGGTCCCGCCTACGTGGCTATCGACAACGCCATCGTGCTTTTGTATTACCTCATCGGCGCCGTGGCGATTCTCAATCTGGGCGCGGCCATCGCAGCCACGATCGTCGCATCGCCCAAGATCGAGAAACAGAGCCTCGACGCAAATCTTATTTCCGCCGGGAGCCGCGCCGTAGCGTGGTTGTGCGCCACCCTCGTTCTCGCCAGGGGCTTGAGCGTACTCGGGGTGCCTTTGCTGGCGGTAGTTGCAAGTCTCGGTGTGGGCGGGGTGGCATTCGCCCTGGCCGCGCGCCCTACCCTGGAGAATCTTATCGCGGGGGTAACGTTATATCTGGACAAGCCGGTAAGAATCGGTCAGTTCTGCCAGTTCGAAGACGTAGTTGGCACCGTCGAGCGTATCGGACTGCGTTCAACCCGCATCCGCAGATGGGGCGGTAGTCTTTTGTCCATACCGAACGCGCAATTCGCCGAGCACCTGCTCGACAATTTCAACGACGCCCGCTACATCTGGATCCGCCAGAGGCTGCGGTTGCGTTACGACACCAGTCCCGATCAGCTCTCCTACGTGTTGGCAAAGACCAGAGAACTGTTATTCGCCCATCCAAAGATCGTGTCGCCCCGCGTGCGCTTTATCGGTTTCGGCGACGATGCCTTGACGGTCGAAATAGTCTGCTATTCGGACACGGGCGTGTGGTCTGAATGGCACGCCATTCGAGAAGATGTTTTTTTGCGCATCATCGACATCATCGAGAGGTCTGGAACCCGACTGGCCCTTCCGTCGACGACGACCTACTTTACCCGCGACGGCGGTATCGACGAGGCGCGTCGCGACGCGGCGGAGCAACAGGTCAGGGAATGGATCGAAGGCGGTGAGCTGCCGTTTCCGGACATGTCCGAGGCGCAACGCGCGGCGCTCGCGGGGACCCTGTCTTTCCCGCCCGAAGGGTCCGTCGACTACGAAGCCAAACCGGAAAAGGACTAGTCGATTCGTCCCCTACTTTGGCAGTGCCCCATCTTGCGCGAAGCTGCCGCGCGCCGAATGCAGATGGTGTTTTTCCGGACGGCTGCGCTATTTCTCATAGCTCTGACAGCTTCTTGTCAGGCCAGAGAAGTCATCAAGATATCGGAGTTTCCGGAGCAGGACCGGCCGATTTCCGAGAGCATTTCGATAGTCAGCTGGAATGCGGAGAAGGGCGGCAACCCGCAGTTCAATTCGGATCTATCCCGCTTGATTATCCTGGATAGGCCGGATTTCGTATTTCTGCAGGAGGCACGCGCCGATCTTCTGGAAACCAAACGTATCGGTGGATATTTCGCCAGCAGCTGGAGTTACCCCTGGCTAAACGGAAATGTCATCGGGCTTTTGTCTTTGTCCTACGTGCCTCCCGTGCGCGTTCAACCGATGCCCAGCAAGCACAGGGAGTTTTTTATTACTGCCCCCAAACTGTCCCTGGTGACGGAGTATCCTCTGGTGAACGGCCAGCGCTTATTGGCAATCAACGTCCATCTCCTGGCTTTTGAACGCTGGGGCACGAATGGGATAGGATCTCAGTTGAATGACCTCAAGATCGCCATGCAAGAGCACACCGGGCCGATCATCCTGGTGGGCGACTTCAATACCTGGAGTCACAAGAGACTGAATCTGGTGCAGGAGATCGCCGACGAGCTGAATCTTACGGAGGTCAGGGATTTTCCTCCGGGCCGGCGTATGGCCGACAAGCAGGCATCGTTTTTGAATTGGTTGTTCGGGATTGACGAGGGGCTTCCCCTGGATCGCGTGTACTACCGTGGATTTACGCATCACTCGGCGAAGATATTGCCCTATGAATCCTCGGATCACAGCGCGATTCAGGTCACGCTCGAGCTGCAGCCACCGCCGTCCAGCCCCAGCAACTAGGAAAAGAGAATTGCGATGAATCCGCTGAAAATTGTTTCTCTGACTGCGGTTTTGTTAGTCCTGTGTTCCTGTGCGCAGTTACCCAAGGACTACGAGACCGAAAAAACCACCGCGATCACCGGCACGGAGGATACGGCACTCGGCCTGAGGTCCATCGCCATGCGCCAGGGACACATGGATGAATCACGCGTGATTCCATTGATAGACGGCGTCGATGCGTTCTATGCCCGCGTGGCCCTGGTCAGAAGCGCAGAACGTTCTCTGGACTTTCAATATTTTCTCTGGCACAAGGATCTTACCGGTCAAGCCCTGTTGAAGCAGGTACTGGACGCGGCCGATCGAGGCGTACGGGTAAGAATGCTGCTGGACGATCTCGATAATCAGGCGCTGGACCCGGAGTTCTACGCCCTCGACACGCACCCGAACATTTCCATACGCCTGTTCAATCCGTTTGCGACGAGAGGCTTCAAGTATATCGATTTCTTCGCCGACACGGCTCGCGTCAATCGGCGCATGCACAACAAATCATTAACGGCGGACAATCAATACACGATTGTTGGCGGCCGGAATATCGGCGACGAATACTTCGATGCACAGGAGGATACGAACTTCTACGATTTCGACGTGTTGGTTACCGGCCCTGCCGTCGATGAGGTTTCGGCTCAATTCGACATCTACTGGAATCATGAAGCCGTTGTGCCGGTTTATGCCTTCAAGCAGAACACCGCCACGTCCGACGACCTGGAGAAAGTACGAATCAACCTGGCAGAGCACAAAGAATCCGCTTTGAACTCTGAATATGCCGATGACGTGCGTTCTGCCAGGATTGCCGACGCTCTCAGGGGAGAGGGGATCACGGCTTATATCGGGGACGCGGACGTTGTCTGGGATGACCCGGACAAGGGACTCGGGAAAGCACCCGACGAAATTACTACCATGAAGGACCTCATGCGGCCATATTTTTTAGGCGCCAATCATGAAATCATCCTGATTTCACCCTACTACGTTCCCGGGGACGGCGGCGTAGGTGCGACGCTCAATGTGGTCAAAAACGGTGTTACCGTGAGTGTGCTGACGAATTCATATACCTCCACGGATTCGGGCATCGTGCACTCAGGCTATTCCAGATATCGAGAGCCACTGCTTGCGGGTGGCGTGGATATTTATGAGTTGAAGTCCACTTCGGTATTGGAGCGCCGGGCGGGTAAAGTGGCCTACAAGTCCGCGGCGAGCCTGCATACCAAGGTGTTCATTCTCGATCGGGAAACGATATTCATCGGCTCACTCAATCTCGACCCGCGCTCCATCGACATCAATACGGAAATGGGTATCGTGTTTCATTCACCGGAAATGGCCGGGGAAATGGCAAGCGCCCTCGACGAGGGGGGCTTGGAGCACGTTTACGAATTGAAGCTGGTGAGATCGCCGGCGGAGAGCAAAGGAGAATTTACGACCTTTACCTGGGGCATCGAGTGGCTGGAGCGGGTTGACGGTGAGACGGTGCGTCACACCAGCGAACCCGGTGTCGGTGTGTGGGACAGCATAAAACTGTTTTTCAGCAGTCTGGCGCCGGAATCGTTGATTTGACGTCAAAAAAACCATAGCCGTCCACCTCAGACTCGACCACGTGACGGCACAGCGGCTACCGTTGCAGGCTATTGTTCCTTCGCTTGCTGCCCTTCCTTCAGCCATGCGTTGAACAGCTCATAGCTGAGAGCAAGAACCACCGCGCCGACGAACAGTCCGATGATGCCGGCATGGATCATTCCACCGATGGCGCCGACAAGAATGATGAGCATGGGAACCTCGACGCCGCGGCCCAGGAGCAGGGGCTTCAAAAATGCGTCGCTCATGGTGACGAGGATGCTCCAGATCATGAAGATGACCGCAACGGTAGTACTGGATGCCGAGAACACGTAAAGAATAATCGGCGCAAGAATCAGAATCGGGGGAAGCTGGACGATCGCTACCAGCAGAACCAGCAAAGCCCAAAGACCTGCCCCCGGCACGTCGGCCGCGAGCAATCCTACGCCCGCGAGCAGCGATTGAATGAGGGCCACCCCCAGAACACCTTGCGCGACGCTGCGCACCGTCTTGGAGGCGAGCGTCGCAAACTCCTCGCCGCGATCGCCTACCAGCTTTGTGGCCAGCGCATTGAGGAAGCCACCGAAACCTGCAGCGTTGGCCAGAATCACTCCGGCGATGACTATCGAGATTACGAACTGCAGCACGCCGATTCCGGCGCCGGCGGCCGTCGACAGCAGCCAGCTGGCGGACTCTTTGAGATACGGTGCGATGGTAGTCAGCGTGGCGCCGAGATTTTTCGAAGCGCTGCTCCAGAATGCCGACAACTCCTTGCCGACGACCGGCCACTCACTGACGCTCGCGGGGGGCGGCGGGATCGTAAGCCTGCCATCCTGCAAGGCCACCGACAGCCTATGGGTGGTATCAGCGACCGTGTCGAGAAGCATCGCGGTTGGCGTAATTAAAAGGGCGAGCGCCAAGAGCGTGAACACGGTCGCCGCCAGCTTGTTACGGCCGCCGAGCTTAGCCTGCATCCATTGAAAAATGGGGTAACTCGCGATGGCGATGATCATTCCCCAGAGAATCGGGATGATGAACGGTTCCACGATCAAGAAGCACCAAGCCGCCAGCAGGAACACCAGCCCTATGCGTATCGCGACCTCGACTGCTCGTTGTGCGGACAGCTTGCCGTTAGAAGCCTGCGTCGGTGTGCTCATGCTGTTCTCCAGTGATGTTCGGGATATCGGGGTGGGGGTCTCATCCCGGCTGTTCCGGGCGCCTTGGCGCCGACCGGTCAGTCTCGGGAGGATGGCCTTGGGTCCACGGCACAGTCAAGCCACAAGTTATTGAATCCGAACAGGCCGTCCGTCTGGCAAACTGCCCGGACAGCGGGCAAAATGCCCACGAGAACGGCCGACCAGCACCATTCGAGGACTCCCAGATGCCTAAGATGCTCCCGATTTCGGACTCTGTATCGAGACTACGGCGTTCCGCTTTGCGGGTTCTACTTCTCCTGCTGGCTCTAGGCGTTGCGCCCCACGCATCGGCGTTGGAGGAATTCATCAGCCCCCTGGAGCCCGCCGACACCTCGAGTCCCAGGGCGACACTCAAATCCTTCAGGGACAACTACGATCGCGCCATGCGGGTCTATTACGAGGTCAGGTCACGGGATTTCGTCGACCGAGCGGCGCAGGTGCGCGCGCTTCGCACCCTCGATACCAGCAAGCTCCCCCCTGCCCAGGCGCGAAGACTGGCCGGCGAGGCGATGATTTTACTTTATGAGGTCCTCGACAAAGTAGAACTACCCCCCTACGAAGAGATACCGGACGCGGCGGCTATGCTCGCGCTTCCTGCCGGCGAACCAAGACGATGGCGACTCCCCGGCACGGAATTCATCATCGAGCACATCGATGAGGGGTCGAGAAAGGGTGAGTATTTGATCTCGTCGAATACCGTCGGCCGCGCCAAGGAATTCTACAACCAGGCAAGGAATCTGTCCTACCAGCCCGGCGCGATGGAAGGATTTTATGAGGACATCATTTCCGAGGGCGGAAGCTGGATTCCCGCCAATGTTATTCACCTGTTGCCGGACTGGGCGGAGGATACTCTCTGGGGGCAGGCCGCCTGGAAATGGCTGGCGATGGCATTGACGTTTGGTGTATGGCTGCTGAGCTTTTATGTCTTGAGGCGGTTGTCCCATCCCCGCGACGGGGAACCCCACTACTGGTTGCGCTTCCTGTTGACCGTCCTGATGCTGCCGTTGACCAAGGGCATTCGTTGGTTCATGGATCAGCAACTGGTCATCGCCGGCACGGTATTCGAGGTCGTCGATACCTCCATCCTTGTTCTTTACTACCTGGTGGGCGCTGCCGTGGTCCTCAACCTGGGGGCGGCGGTGGCATCCTCGCTCATTTCAACGCCCCGGGTCGACAAGGACAGTATCGACGCCAATCTCATATCCGTCGGCACGCGTACGGTGGCCTGGCTGTTAGCCATTCTTCTTCTTGCGAAAGGCGCCAGTGATCTGGGCGTGCCCCTGGCGGCCGTCGTTACAAGCCTCGGTGTCGGTGGTCTCGCAGTCGCCATGGCGGCGAGACCGACGCTCGAGAATCTAATCGCCGGCGTCACCCTGTATCTGGACAAACCGGTAAGGATCGGACAGTTCTGCCAGTTCGAAGACGTGCTCGGCTCGGTAGAGCGCATCGGACTGCGCTCCACCCGCATTCGCCGCTGGGGTGGTAACGTGCTCTCGATTCCAAACGCACAGTTCGCCGAGTATCAGCTCGACAACTACAACGATGCGAAATACATCTGGATTCGGCAGAGGCTACGGCTGCGTTACGAGACGAGCGCCGATCAGCTGAAGTTCATTCTGGCGAAGCTGCGGGAAATGCTGTTCGCCCACCCGAAGATCTTGTTGCCGCGGGTGCGCCTCATCGGCTTCGACGACGATTCCCTGAAAGTGGAGATTCTCGCCTACTCCGATACGGGCGTGTGGGCGGAGTGGCACGCCATCCGTGAGGATGTCTTCTTGCGTGTCATGCAGATCATCGAGTCTTCCGGCACCCGCCTCGCTTTACCGTCGCAGACGACCTACTTCGCCCGCGATGACGGCCTCGACGATGAGAAGAAGAGAGCCGCCGAGCAACAGGTGCACGAGTGGACCGAGAAGGGCGAGCTGCCGTTCCCGGACATGACGACGGAGCAACGGGAGGCGCTGGCCGGCACGCTGGACTTCCCGCCGGCGGGCTCCATCGAGTACAAAGCCGCCGACGAGGTCGAGGCGGGCAAGGACAAATCCTGACGCCGGCGGGCCTGTGCTTAGAAACTGGCGTATCCGAAAATCGCCGGCCCGAAGAACTCATAGTCGTACTCGGCGTGTCCACCACCGGATGTATTGGCCTGCAGGTTGAGATTGAAGTACTTGACACCGGCACCGATTCCGAAGTGCTTACTCAGTTGGTACGCCACGAATGCGTCGGTCTCGATGAGGGTGCCACTGTAATCCCCCAAGTCCAGGGCGAATCCGAGCAACTTCAAGTTTCCAGAAAGCCTCGGCGTGAACTCATAGACCAGAGCCCCACCGACATGGGGCAATGGGAAAGTATATGTGCTACTCGACTCGGTTACGGACCCTCCGACAACGGGAACACCGTCCACGCTGATATTGCCGCTAGCCGTGACCGACGCTTTGACCGTCGCAATGTGAACGCCGGCCAGAATAGACAGGTCGAATTTCTCATCTCGTATTATTGAGTATCCATAGGTCATGCGGCCGAGGTTGAATTCGATACTGCTGCTCGTCGACGCTCCCACACCGATGGTCGTATCGTCGATGACCATATTCCTGCCGGCGGATTGCGACCCTTTGCGATTGAGCTGGAACCACTCCACGTGAAACGTGTGGCGTGGTTGAAATCGCCAGTTGAAGGATACCCACGCCGAATTTAAACCACTATCGAGCCCGAGGTCGTCCTCCGCGCTGATCTCGGTCCCCCGGCCACCGGGCGCGCTGAGGGTTAATGAAGACTTTACCTGCGGAAAGAATCCACCGAGCCCCAGCGTGAACTTCGAACCGCGTAATGAAGAACGCGTGTCGCCATCTTCCGAGGCGGCGAATGTACTTTCGGTCGCGAGTCCACCCGCTAGTATCAGGATCAACGCGAGTGTGGCCTTCGAATTCATTTCTATGGAATTCTCCGTACAAGGCATCGGTGGAGGCGATCCGTCGCGTGCCGTTGCAGGGTATACGAGATAGTCGTAGAGCTTCAAGCTACCCTTGGCGTCAGCGATGCGGCACGCTTATCGATAGCGATGCCGGATTTCGATACTCATGGTCGCTTCAGCCGAGTACCGCCCTGGTCGCATCGGCTAGGATTTCGACGGCCTTATCGAGGGTCTCCTCGGACGTGACGATGGGTGGCGCGAGACAGTACACATCACCGCGCACGCGGCTGAACATGCCCCGTTCCACCGTCGCCGAGTGGATCTTGGTGCCGGTGCCGTCCTTGGCGTCGAAGGGCTCTTTGGTGGCGCGGTCTTTCACGTACTCCACGGCACACATGAGACCGAGGCCACGAATGTCGCCCACGTGCGGGTGATCGGCCAGGGCACTTCTAAGCCCACTGAGCAGACGTTCGCCTTTGGCGGCCGCCTGGGCCGGAAAGTCCTCCTTCTCCACGACATCGAGCATGGCGAGGGCCACGGCGCAACCCACCGGGTGGGCACTGTAGGTGTAGGCGTGCATCCACGGCTCGCCGCTTTCCTGCATCACTTCGGCGATCTCGTCGCTCACACCGATTCCCCCCAGGGGAAAATACCCGGACGTAATGGCTTTGGCGTATTGCATCAGATCCGGTTGCACGCCCCAGTGCTGGAGGCCGAACATGGTGCCGGTGCGGCCAAATCCGGTGATCACCTCGTCCGATACCAGCAACACGTCGTACTTGTCGCAAATCTCGCGAATGCGCGGGAAGTAGTCGTCCTGGGGCACCAGCACGCCGCCGGCTCCCTGCACAGGCTCGGCCAGAAACATGGCAACCGTGTCTGCCCCTTCGGCAAGAATCGCCTTCTCCAGCTCATCGGCGGCGGCGATTCCCTGGCTCGGCGATCCTTCCGGCGCCTCATAGCGGTAGGGATAAGGCGTGGGAATGTGCAGGAAACCGGGCATTCGCGGCTCGAACATTTTCCAGTAGGGGCTCATGCCCGTGCAGCACATGGCGGCGATAGTGACGCCGTGATAGCCCCATACTCGTGAAATCACCTTTGTCTTCTCCGGCTTGCCGCGCAACTTCCAGTAGTAGCGGGCCATCTTGATATTGCTGTCCGTGGCTTCGCCACCGCCGGAAGTGAAATAAAAGTGATTGATATTCGAGTAGCTGAGTTGCGACAGCCGCTCGGCGAGCTCGATGGCTCGGGGATTCGAGCTGCCGGTGTATCCCGACGCGTAGGCAAGCTCCTGCATCTGCCTGGCCGCGGCCTCCACCAACTCGACACGGCCGTTGCCGGCGGTGTTGTTCCAAAGTCCGGAGAGACCATCGATGAAACGATCGCCGTTCGCGTCGATGAGATAGGCGCCTTCACCAGCGACCCAGACTTTGCCGGCGGAGTGGCCGGAGCGGCTGTGCAGCGGATGGATGAGGTGGGCGGCGTCGCGGTCGATGAGGGCCGCTTCGGCATCGTTGGACATCAGGTTCTCCTTCCTGGATAGACAAGCATGGTGGCTGTGGGCGGCCAGTATCGATGTCCCCGCCTTGCGTTTCAAGTGATCCGTAACACTTTGAATCCATGGTGTTCCCGGCCGCCGACGGAATGACCGCCGCGTTTGTGGAAACAAATGAAACAAACCCACGGGCCGCCCGCAATCGATCAGAAACATGCGGCTTCTACCATGGCCAGACGTGGCGAATCAGGGGAAGACCAATGCCCATCAGCTTGTCAGAGGGACTACCGGCTCGGCGCATCCTGGCCGAGGAAGGTATCGAGTTTTTCACCAACAGTGATGCCGCGCGCTGGAGTATGCGCCCGTTGCGGATCGCCGTTCTCAATCTCATGCCCGACAAGCAGGCAACAGAATTGCAGCTCGCGCGCTTGCTCGGCAGCACACCAACGCCTGTGGAGCTGTGTCTGCTCACGACCGAGTCTTACACGCCCACCAACACGTCTGCCGCGCACCTGGATGCGCACTACAGGATGTGGGAAGACATCCGTAACGAAAGCATCGACGGCCTGATTGTCACCGGTGCACCGGTGGCGCATATGAATTTCGAGGACGTAGGCTATTGGCGTGAGCTCTGCACGATTCTCTCCTGGGCGCGCCTGCAAGTGCCGCAGACTTTGTACCTCTGCTGGGGGGCTTTGGCGGCGCTCTATCACTTCCACGGTGTTCCCAAGCGCAATCTCCTGGCGAAACTGTTCGGTGTGTTCCCGAACCGGGTCGTCGAGCCCGGTGCAAGCGTTCTGAACGGCTTCCAGGATGGGTTCTGGGCGCCGGTTTCCCGCCACACTGAAGTACGCAGCGCCGACCTTCCCGCCGATGGAGGACTGAAAGTGCTGGCCGAGTCCAGCGAGGCGGGGATCTGCCTCATCGAGGATGAAGCCTGCCGGGCCCTGTATATGTTCAATCACCTGGAATACGAAACCGGCACCCTGGATGCCGAGTACCGCCGCGACCTGGCCGCCGGTAAAGCCATTCACGTACCTGAGCATTACTACGTGGATGACGATCCCGATGAGCTGCCCATCAATCGCTGGCGGCTGTATTCATATTTGCTGTTTTCGAACTGGATAGGCGACATCTATCAGCGCGCGCGACTCGGGGTTGCGGAGGTCGCTTGATTCGGTGATGCTTCGCCGCACTCACTGGAGCGCGGTGCCATATGGCTCTCACACCAACACAGCGCGGTGTCATCCGCGGCATGGCGATTGCCGCAACCTTGACGATCGTGGCGATAATCGGTGCCGCGGCCTGGCACCCGGACGAGCTGCTCCCGGGCGACGATACGGTCGCGCGACTCACTTACGCACTCAAATGGAATCTACTTCCTGCCGCTTGCCTGCTTGTCGCCGTCCTACGCCTTGCGCGACACCGCTTCTTTACGCCGGAGGACATCGACGGCGGCGGGTTGTCTCCGGGGACACAGCGGGCGCATATTCTTCAGTCCATTCTGCAAAACACCCTGGAACAAACGGTACTCGCCGCTTTTGCCTACTCCATCTGGGTGGTAGTAATGCCCCATGGGTGGCTCACATCCATACCTGCTGCCGCACTGTTGTTCGTTTTCGGCAGGATATTGTTCTCGCGGGGCTATGAGCGCGGCGCTCACGCTCGGGCCGCCGGATTCGGGCTGACTTTTTATCCCAGCGTATTGATGCTCGCAGTTGCCGCCGTCTATCTCACTCAGCATATGGTTTTCGGCTAGGGGAGCTGCCGGGCGTCGAAGACGACGATTGCTCCCTGCTCCGCCCGAAAATCCAGACTGATGGGGTTGCAACAAACTTCACAGTCTTCCACATAATTCTGATCTTCTACCGTCAGATCCAGCAGCATGGTGATGGATTCCCAGCAATACGGGCAGGTGAAGGGATGTTCGATGACTGCGTGAGTCATGCGGTAGCAAGGTCCAACAGGGTATGTAACAACACATTGGCCCCGGCGTTCAGATCGTCGCTGTCAGTGTGCTCGGCGGGATTGTGGCTGATGCCGCCCATGGAGGGCACGAAGATCATTGCCGCGGGGCATAATCGCGCCACCATCTGGGCATCATGACCGGCGCCCGATGTCATTCGCCTGCAGGATAAACCGAGCAGCGCGGCATTGTTTTCGATCCTCCGGGCGATAGCGTCATCGAAGCGCACCGGATCGAATCTCGCCAGGCGTTGAGAAGTGATCTCGACGCCTTCCGACGCGGCCAGCTTTTCGAGGAAATCGTCGAGCAAGCTCTCCGCCTGCTTCAGTTGTTCATTGTCCGTATTGCGAAGATCCACCGTTATGTACGATTTGCCGGGAACAACGTTGACGATCCCGGGCTCCAAGTCGATGACGCCGATGGTTCCCACCTGCTGTGCACCCAGTTGCTGCGTAATGTCTCTTACGTAAGACGTAATCGCGCCGGCGCAAAATCCTGCATCCCGGCGCAGGCGCATCGGCGTGGTGCCCGCGTGATTGGCTTGTCCGGTGATAGTCACTCCGGTCCAGGAGATCCCCTGCAGGTTTTCCACGGCGCCGATGGTGATCGCTTCCGCCTCCAGCACCGGTCCCTGCTCGATGTGCACTTCGACAAATGCATGGGGGCGCATCGCACCGACATCGTGATTGCCCGCATAGCCGATCCGCGTGAGCTCGTCAGCAACTGAAATGCCGTCGCCGTCGGACGTACTCAACGCATCTTCGAGGGCGAGACCTCCCGCATAAACCAGGGAGCCCATCATGTCCGGCTGAAAGCGGGCGCCTTCTTCATTGGTGAACGCGCACACGACAATGGGGCGCGTGGTCTCTACTGCAGCGTCGTTCAGCGTCTCGATGACTTCGATACCAGCGAGCACGCCGTAAGCGCCGTCCAGCTTGCCGCCGTTGGCGACCGAATCAATGTGCGATCCCGTCATGACGGGTGGCGTCTCTTCCGTGCCCGGCCGGGTACCGAATATATTGCCGATACGATCCACCTCCACAAGAAGTCCCGCCGATTGCATCCAGGCTACGACCTGGTCCCTGGCGGCCCGGTCGTCGTCACTGAGTGCCAGGCGGCGCACCCCGCCCTGGGGGGTGGCGCCAATCGCCCCCAGGGCATCGATACGCGACATGAGTCGTGAGGTGTTTATTTGAAGATTGGACATGGGTGCGAAACTTGACTCCGACTCGGCTGTAGCGCCAGGATACACTTTCTCCCACATGATCATGGAGTTGGCCCCCTGGCCTCGACACGGACTATGCACATCAATGGCATCGACCATTTCAACATTCGCACCAGGGATCTGGATCGGTTGTGCGAGTTCTACACCAAGGTGCTCGCTCTGGAAATAGGCGACCGTCCTCCTTTTGACTCTCCCGGGGTATGGTTATATGCCGGTGGGCATCCGATTCTTCATGTGGGCATTGCCGAAGAGGGTGGCGCTGACGTGGACAATACGCTGCCCCTGGATCACATCGCCCTGGAGACCGAAGGTTTGATGGATGCCGTCGCGAGGCTGGAGGAAGCGGGGATCGATTATCGTATGGTCGATGTTCCCGGGCGGGAGATGAAGCAGATTTTCGTTCGTGATCCCGACGGCGTTGCACTCGAGCTCAACTTCACCAATCCCGAGGACCTCGCCGCCGCCCGCGCTTAGGCTGGCGCTACACCTTCCGCAGCTCGGGCAGCAGCTCCCGGGAAATCAGGCGCATACTGTCCATGGCTGTATCCACGGGCATACCCGCCCAGTGGGTACGAAATATCAGGTGATTGATGCCCAGTTCCTGCCAGTACGGTTGTAACTGCTCGTAGCATTCTTGCGGCGATCCCAGCACGAAGCGACCCCTGGTGAGTTCCTCGAAGTCCTTGTCGAAGGACTCGTCATCAGGCATGGCATCGTCCTGCCCCCACTTGGCGTAGTCCCGGTACTTTCCCAGTAGATGAGGCCCGGCCAGCCTGGCGGCGGTGGCACGGTCCTTCGCGCAGAAAATCTCTTTGATAACAGGGAGCTCCCGGGGAAATTCCTTGGCGTGGGTTTTCAGCTCGTCGCGGTAGATGAGCATTTGCCGGCGAATCGTGTCCAGGGTCGAATGGGGATTGATGAACCAGTTGTCTCCCATGCGGGCCGCGCGCCGGATGGCTTTGTCGTTGTTGGCGGCAAACCAGATCGGTGGGCGGGGTTGCTGCACGGGTCGAATATTCATGCGCACGTTATCGAGAATACATGTGTCGCTGTGGTGGCTGACGGATTCTTCGCTCCATAGACGCTGTACGAGTTCGAGATATTCCTCGAAACGTTTTACGCGGGAGCCCTTGGGAACATTGAACGCATCGAACTCCACGTCCCGATATCCCAGACCGACTCCGAAGACGAAGTTACCCCGGGCGATGACATCCAGGGTTGCCACGGTTTCCGCGATGTAAACAGGATTGTGCAGATTGATCAGCATGACACCGAGACCGGTGGTCATGTCGCCGGCCTCGGGAATCAGTCGGGTGAGAAAGGGAACCAGCTGCAACTGCTTGTTGTTGCCCTCGTTGAGATAGTGTTGACCGGAAAACAGCGAATCCCAGTTATTGTCGCGGGCTACATGGACCATGGCGATTTGCTCGTCCAGCGCTTTCACCATGTCCGTTTCCAGGAAATGTTGGTTGGTGGTAAACAATCCGACCTTCATTCACCGATCTCCTTGGTTTCAGTACACAGCACGCGCCCGGCTATTTGATGAAAGCCGCGTATTTGTCCAACAGCGGCAGCACGCTATCGGGTCCTTCCGAAGGCAGAGCAAGAAGCGCGCAGTCGACACCCGCCGCAGCGCATTTTTCCAGATAGTCCGCATCCGGGTTCGCGCCGAACAAGGTGGTGGAAATCGTGCTCATGTCGCGGCCGGCCTCGTCGGCATAGCGCTCGAGCCGCGCCATCTCCGCTTGCGGATCGGCAAAGCTGCGCCCGCGGGGGATCCAGCCGTCGCAGAAGTCCATGATCCGGCGCAGCGTGTGCCTGGTTTCACCGCCGAGCAAAATGGGTGGATGGGGTTTCTGCACCGGCTTGGGCCACGACCAGATGGCGTCGAACTCGGTGAATTCACCTTTATAGGCGGCTTCGTCCTGGGTCCAGATGGCCTGCATGGCTTTGGCGCGATCCACCATGACACGAAAGCGGGTATCGAAGACCGTACCGTGGTTCTCCATCTCCTCGGCATTCCAGCCCGCGCCGATGCCGAAATCCACGCGGCCGTTGGAGATCAGGTCCAGTGTCGCCACCGCCTTGGCCGTGACGATGGGATCACGCTCGGTGAGGAGCACGATGCCGGTCCCCAGGCGCAGCTTCTCGGTCGCCGTGGCGGCCGCTGCGAGCCCGACGAGGGGATCCAGCGTATGTGAATACTCCCGCGGAAGCTCTGCGCCTCCCGGCCAGGGTGAACGTCGGCTGGTGGGAATATGCGTGTGCTCGGGCACGAACAGCGACCCGTAGCCGCGTTCTTCCAGTGCACGGGCGAGCTCGACGATGCCGATGCAATAATCCGTGGAGAAGATGTAGACGCCGATTTTCATTGTCAGGGATCCCTTGTCGCCAGTTTGTTCACGCCTATCATTGATCACTTAGCTGGCGCGGCACCAGAGTAACAGTGCCGATCCACTGTATTCCCACCGCCGCTGCATGCGATCATCGGATTCTATCGAGCAAGTACGCCGACGGAGGCGTTAATGGTGGACAGGCCACCCCTGTGGGCCCTTGTGCCCGTGAAGAATCTGCAAGATGCGAAACAGCGCCTGGCGGACGTTTTGAGCGCCGGGGAACGCCGGGCTTTGTTTCGCGCCATGCTCGAGGACGTGCTCTCGGTGCTTTGTCACTGTCAGGGCCTGGCCGGCGTCGTGCTGGTGACCAGAGACCCGGAGGCCGGAGTACTCGCGGCGCGTTATGGAGCGCGGGTTCTGGAGGAGCAGGAGAATCGCGGCCACACGGCCGCCAGCAGTTTCGGCGCCCGGGCGTTGGCGGAGGAGGGTGCGGCGGGAATGCTGCAACTGCCCGCCGACATTCCCCTGATCACCTCGCAAGACATCGATGCGTTGGTGCAGGCACATGCATCCGGACCGGCGGTGACTCTGGCGCCGTCCCGGGATGAGCGCGGCTCGAATGCCGTCGCCTGCTCGCCGCCAGATCTGTTGCCCCTGCGCTTCGGCGACGACAGTTATTTTCCGCATTTAGATCGTGCCAGGGCACTCGGCATCGAGCCCGGAATCGTACAGCGTCCCGGGCTTGCCCTGGACGTTGACACTCCTGATGATTTGCGAGCCTTCCTGGCGACGCCCTCGGCAACCCGCGCGTATGACTATCTCATTCGCAGCGGCATCGCCCATCGCATGGTTGCTGCGGTGGACACTCAGCCGGCGCCACCGTAGCGTTCTCGCAGCCGCGGCAATACCTGCTTGGAATAAAGATCCAGAAATCGCCGTTGATCCGGTCCCGGTGCGTGGAATACCAGATGCGTGAACCCCATGGCGATGGTCTCCGCCATGCGTTCCACATGCTCGTCCGGGTCATCGGAAACGATCCAACGGCTGGCGGCGCGTTCGACGGGGAGGGCGTCGGCAAGCTTCTCCATTTCCATGGGGTCATCGACGCCCATCTTTTCTTCCGCCGACAGCGCCAGTGCCGCCCAGTGCCGGGTGTCATCCATAGCGCGCTGCCGGTCGGTGTCGAAGGACACTTTCATTTCGATCATGTATTCGAAGCTGTCCGCTTCGCGACCAGCCTTCTGGAGTCCCTGGGCCACGGCGGGCAGTAAGGTCTCACTGTAAAGTTCCGGAGCCTTGCCGCTGGTGCAGATGAAGCCGTCGCCCATGCGTCCTGCCAGCCGGGCGGCGACGGCTCCCGAGGCGGCGACATAAATGGGCACTGGTATCTCCGGACGGCTGTATATGGTGGCATTCTCCGTGCTGAAGTGCTCGCCCGCGTAGCTTACGCGCTCCTCGCGGGCGAGCTTGCGCATCAGTTCGATGGCTTCGCGCAGGCGGGCGAAGCGTACTTTGAATGGCGGCCACTCTACTCCGGTGGCGGGCACCTCGTTCAGGGATTCACCGGTACCAACACCCAGCATGACCCGCCCCGGGTAAAGCTCTCCCAGGGTTCCCATGGCCTGGGCGACGATGGATGGGTGATAGCGAAAGGTCGGCGTTACGACGCTGGTGCCGATTATGGCCCGCGACGTGCGTTCCCCCAGGGCACCCAACCAGGCGAAGGAGAAGGGAGCATGTCCCCCGGTGTGCCGCCATGGCTGGAAATGGTCGCTGACCATGATCGAATCGAAGCCCACGGCTTCCGCGTGTACCGAAAATTCCAGCAGCTCCCGGGGATGGAATTGTTCCGCCGACGCCTTGTATCCGAGCTTCAACATTGTACTTCTCTCCGTTCTTTCCCCTCTCCCCCTTCGGGGGAGAGGGAGCTACGTAGTCAAATTACCTGCCGCCGCTTGATCTACAAATACCGGTGTGCCGCCGACGCCTTGTATCCGAGCTTCAACAGTGTATTTCTCTCCGTTCTTTCCCCTCTCCCCCTTTGGGGGAGAGGGTAGGGTGAGGGGGTACTCATCGAAA
>JAACFO010000123.1 GCA_009937425.1 Gammaproteobacteria bacterium | reverse complement strand
AGTGTATTGTAATTCGGTCACCGAGCAGTGGTGCACGGTGGGCATTGCCGGGCCGCTGGCCCGTGCGCTGCTGTCCGAACTGAGCACCGACATGGATCTCGCCACGGATGCATTTCCCTTCATGTCCTGCCGGGAAGGCACCGTTGCAGGAATTCCGGCCCGGGTCATGCGGGTATCGTTTACCGGCGAACTGTCTTTCGAAATCAGCGTCGCGGCCAACTACGGCATGTGTTTGTGGACGACGTTGATGAGCGCCGGACTGAAGTACGGCATTACCCCCTTCGGCACCGAAAGCATGCACGTGCTGCGCGCCGAGAAGGGCTTCATCATCGCCGGGCAGGACAGTGATGGCACTGTCACGCCGGCGGATCTGGGCATGTCATGGGCGGTGAGTAAGAGTAAGGATTTTATCGGCAAGCGTTCCATGTCCCGTCCAGACAGTGTGCGCACCGATCGCAAGCAACTGGTGGGCTTATTGACGGAAAACCCCGAAGTGGTTTTGCCGGAGGGCGGCCAGATCGTCGACACGCTGACCTCGGCGCTGCCCATGAAGATGATCGGCCACGTCACTTCCAGCTACTTCAGCGCCAATCTCGGACACTCCATCGCCCTGGCTCTGGTCAAGGGCGGACAGCAGCGTCACGGAGAGCGCATATACGTGCCGCTGGAGGACCGCAGCGTGAACGCGACCATTACGGCTCCGCGTTTTTTCGACCCGGACGGGGAGAAGATGCATGCCTGAGCGTTACCAGTGGCAGAGTGCGTTGGCGACGATCGGTATCGAAGGGCGTGCGCTGGCGCCACAGGAGAACGCCGGCGCCGTATTGTGCGAGCGCCAAGTGGGCACCCAACTCGTCATCCGCGGTGACGCGTCGGACGCAGAGTTCAATGCGGGCGTGCTGGAACTTCTCGGACTGAAATTGCCTGTTACGCCGAAGACCGCGCATCGGGGGGCCACCAGTGCATTATTGTGGCTCGGGCCCGATGAGTGGTTGGCGGTGATGGCGACGGAGTATGGCGACAAGCCGGAAGCCCGTTTTTCTGAATCCCTGGGTAGCGTTCGTCACGCTGTCGCGGACGTGAGTCACAGTCGCGCCGTCATCGGCCTGGAGGGTGCCAGAGCCAGGGATGTGCTCATGAAGGGCACCAGTGTCGATCTGCATCCCCGGCAGTTCGGCCCCGATAGTTGTATTCAGGCGCATCTGGGTAGATGCCATATGTTGCTCCATCAGCTCGATGACGGACCCGCTTACGACATTTACATCCACCGCAGCTTTGCCGTCTACGCATGGAACTGGCTGTCGGACGCCGCCCGGGAGTACGGTCTCTCGGTGCGCGGCAGCAAATAAAGCCGGGGACAGATTTCAAATCTGTCCCCACTCTGTCCCCACTCTGTCTTGCCAACCGATCAGGCGCGGGTGGAACCGCCGGCGTCGATACTGATGATGACGGCACGGTCGAAGACCATGGCGTCGGCATCACCGAGTCCGGCATTCGCCCTGGATTCTCCATAGGCGTGCTCGCGGATGCGCTCCGGTGCGATTCCAGCCTCTTCCAGGATCTGGCGAATGGCACTTATACGGCGCTGACTCAGGGCCAGGTTGTAGTCGTTCTCGCCGCGCTGGTCGCTGAATCCTTCCAGGCGCACTTCGAGGTCCGGATAGGCTTGCAGGTAGACGCCCAGTTGCTCCAGGTGCGGGCGCAGTGACTCCTCGATGGCGGTGGCATTGGTGCGAAAGTAAACCGGCAGACTGATGGGTGTGTCCGGTCGCTGCTGGAGTATTTGCACGTCGCCTGTCATCGCTACCTGAGTCTGCTCGAAATCGCTCTTCAACACAGCCAGCTGCGACTCGCGCGCGTCCAGTTTCACTTCCAGATCACCGATAGTCTTATCCTTGGCGGCGTCCTGCGCTGCGAAATACGCCCCACCAGCGGCGCCTACCAGCGCACCTACGGGGCCGCCTACCAGGGCGCCCACCAGGGCGCCGATACCGAATCCCTGTGCGCCATCCAAAGTGCCTTCTTCGATTTGCGCGTCAGCCGCCATCGGCATGCGTATCCCCAACATCAGAATGAGGCATGGCACGATTATGAATTTGTTCATTTCTATTCTCCGTTACGATCACTATCATCCGCGGCGGCACGTTTGCGCACGCCCTGGTATGTGATTCAAGCGCCGTGCCGGGTCGATCCAGGGTGCGGTAGGTGCAAGGATCGGGTATGAAATGTGGCGGAAAAAAGCAGACTCTCCCAGAGCTGCTCGCAATATTGCGCATCAGCGGGCCTCTCGCGGCCGCCTACCTGGCCGAGATTGCCATGGGCATCACGGACATGTTGTTCGTCCGGGGAATAACCCAATAAGACGCAAGGTAACTTGATCAGCAACTTAGGGGCGCTTCGGTGCCCCTTTATCTTTGCTCAGATCATGCGGAATTGGCTCGTGTTGGTAGCAAAGTTGTAGCATTTTGGGGCAGGACCCTCGAGGGAGGGACGACGGTGCGCGTCTGGATCCTTGAGCCGACACCCGACAGTGACGAAATTTATCGGTTACGACTACCTTGACCGAATTGCGGTTGTAGCATCGAGCGAGCTTGAGGCCCGCAAAGTAGCGGGAGAATCACAGCCTATGCTGCCTCGTCAGAAAGGCCCCGGGCAGCGGGAGCTGGACGAACCTAACATCGCGCCATGGCGCGATCCGGGCGCCTCCGCATGCCGCGAGTTCACTGACGAGCCCGGTGCGCGCGTACTCGCCATCCAGGGGGCTGACACGCCTATAAGAGACCGCCGAGTGATGGCGTGAGAAAAGTCCCGCCCAGTCACCCAGGCGGGGCCTGTACCTCGGTCAGCTATTGCCAGACGGTTGCCGGTACGTGGATAAGCCTAGCAATCGCTAATAGGACCGTCTGTAGGCCAGGGGCGTATCTGTCGTAAGCGCAGTGCTGTTTCGGTGTCAGCCCACGTGAGTAAACAGCATTACGTGCCTGCGCTGTTCATTTTGGACAGGTCACGGGCCGTGGATACCGGAACGCTGTCCAGGGTGGACATTCCGAGAATGGCGCAACGACCCTGTCCACTTTTGATCATGTTTATCGGGCTGAAACTTCACCTCGATGAATACAAAGCATCGTGATTAAGAGTAGGGATATTCGTATGCGCCACCAAGAAACGCGTTCCTACAATTCCAAGGACTACCGGTCATCCTTGTTTCAGCTGCACATCTGCAGCGACCACTTACCAAGCATGATTCATGAATAGGCCATCTATCTGTTGGCCTAAGGAGGCGAATTCAAATGAAAGCCCAAATCCTCAAACGCGCCATAGCATCCGCAGGTATTGTCGCTCTCTTGGCGATGCTCTTGCCATCGGCGGCCTGGGCGCAGGACAAACCGTGGTACGTGGCCGCTGGCCTGGGAGCATCGTTCGTCAACGATGTGGATTCTACAGACTCGACGGGGTTCAACATCACGGCGGAGTTAGATACCGGCATCGTTGGCACCGGCGCATTCGGGAGGAGCTTCGGCAACTTCCGAGCCGAAGGTGAGCTATCGTATAGTACCAACGATGTCTCGACTGTGAGTGCCTTGGGAGTCAGCTTAGGTGCGAGTGGTGATATCTCCACGGTAGGGTTTATGGTGAACGGTTACTACGATTTCGACACTAACTCCAAATGGAAACCGTATATCGGCGGCGGCATTGGGGGCGCCAACGTGTCATTGAACAACGTGTCCGTTGTGGGAGTACCATTAGCCGACGACGACACAACGGTCTTCGCGTACCAGGCTAAAGTGGGCGTGGCCTACGAGTTCAGTCCGGCTTGGGAAGGAACGCTGGGCTATCGCTTCTTCGGTACCGAAGATGCGGACTTCGTCGACACTGACGGTGATCCTTTTTCTACGGATGGCATCCAGGCGCACATAGTAGAAGTCGGCTTTCGATTTCGTTTCTAGAGATGCGGGTGCGCTCACCCCAGGCGCTCCACCGGGTGGTGGTGGCGCCGTGGGGAGAAACGGTGCCGGGGTTGAGCGTGCCCGAGGACGATGTGCCGCGTCGCAGACTGCGTGCCTCGGTCATACTTCGCTGAGCACCAGCCGCGCAGGTGGATTGGGGGCCTCGATGGGCCCACGCGGCTCGTGCTCGTAAAGCCGGACTCCTACAGGCCAGGGCTATAGTGTTGGCGGCAACACGCAGACTTTCCGGTGAATGTGTGAGGGGCGTCTGGCTAATGGGCGCCCCGCCCAGCAGCGCAACGCTGCCGCACCTTAGGGCCTAATAGTCCAGCAGGAAATGCCCCACGGCTCCCAGCACTACCCAGGGTCGAGAGCCGGGGGGCAGAACTAAGTGGCAGCCTTCTTGGTGGCCTTTTCGTCGTCGCCCCGCCAGAGTGTCGGCTGCGGATACTCGACGAACCCGGCCAAAATTAACGGAAGCTCGCGGATGTTCGGGTTTTCTTCCACGACACAATTCCCGCGCTCCCATTGCGAAGGCGATTTCGATCCGCCGTACATGTAGTAATGGATAATATCGCCGGTGTGCATACGTTTTCGCAGTTCACCCTGGAAGTAGCCCGGTCGCATTAGATCGCTCAGGGTATGTCTCGGATGGGCGTATTCGCAGGTGCGCGGCCATTCCTCCATCATGACCACGATGGACGTGTACGGGCACCTTCTCCCGGACGAAACCGACGGCATCGCGGATGTGCTGGCGGATAAAATGCTGGGAGGCGGAGAGAAATAGTGGTAGCAGAATGGTAGCAACGGAGACTTTAGAAGGATCTTCCAAGGCCTCATATTTGGCGCGACTTGCCGAATGGCGAGCAATATTGCGCATCAGCGGGCCTCTCGCGGCCGCCTACCTGGCCGAGATTGCCATGGGCATCACGGACATGTTGTTCGTCGGCCGTCTCGGCAGCGTGGAGCTGGCGGCGGTGGGACTGGCTTCCGGCGTTTTGTTCGAGATTCTGATCGTCGCAGTGGGCCTCGTATCCATTGTCGCGGTCCTCGCCGCCGAAGCCCGCGGCGCGGGCAGCCCCGAGGGTGTTCGCCGCGCTGTGCGCCAGGGATTCCTTGTCGCCTTGCTGCTGGGCGTCCCCGGCACGATCATCGGTTGGAACCTCGCTCCGGTGCTGGCGACCACCGGCCAGGATCCGCAGGTGATCGCGTTTGCCGATAGTTATCTGCAAGCCGCCGCCTGGTCCATCATCCCCTACCTGTTGTTTGTCGTGTTGCGCAGCTTCGTCGCAGCGTTGTCCCGGGCGGGTTCCATCATGGTTGTTACCGTGACCGCCATCGGAGTCAATGCGCTGCTAACCTACGGGTTGGTTTTCGGAAAGCTGGCCATGCCCGCGCTGGGCGTGGCCGGCGCCGGTTGGGCGACCACGATTACCATATGGCTGATGCTGGCGGCGCTGGTGATTCACACCGTCACTTCCCGGCACTTTCGCCACTTCCACTTGTATGCAGCCGGATTGCGCGTTGACCCGACCGTATTCAAGGAAATCTTTCGCCTGGGGGCGCCGGTGGCGGGAATTTCCCTTCTCGAGAGCGGCATGTTCGTTGCCGTGTCGATTTTCATGGGTGTGCTCGGCGCCTCGTGGCTGGCTGCCAATCAGATCATGTTCAACGTACTGGCTGTGGGATTCGTCATCGCCCTGGCGGTGGGAGAAGCATCCGGTGTGCGCGTCGCCCATAGTGTAGGAGCCGACGCACCTCGCGGCGTACGCACCGCCGCGATGACCGGCCTCGGTCTCGGTACTGTATGCATGCTGATGTCCGCAAGCGTGTTGTGGTTGTTTCCGCAACAGATCGTCTCGGTGTTTCTGGATGTGGGTGATGCGGGGAATACCGACGTGGTAGCGCACGCAGTCGTGCTCGCCGGCATCGCCGCCGTGTTTCAGCTTTTCGATGGACTGCAGGCCGTAGCCTCCCGCGCCCTTCGGGGCATGAAGGACACCCTGGTGCCCATGTGGATCGCGTCCATAGGGTATTGGCTGTTCGGCGTGGCCGGTGGATGGGCGCTGTGTTTTCCCCTGGGCTACGCTGCTGTCGGCCTGTGGTGGGGACTGGCCCTTGGTCTCACTATCACGGCGGTTGCGCTGGTGTGGCGATTGATGGCGCGGACGCGGATCGATTGATTGTGATAGTCGGCATCTGTTCTGACTGACATTGTCATATTTCTTCGGGCACAAACGGCTCGGATCGGCCAGGTGCAGCCGTTCGCCATTGCTGATCGATCGTAACGTCGGCGACTAAAGCAGCCATTCGCGCGGGTCGCCGTGCAGGAAAATCCAGCCTTTTTATCAAGTGCGTGGCAATGCAGCAGTATAGGATGTCAAGCACCCGGCCCATAATCGCCGGACAGACTGTTACACTCAGATCTGATCTCGCCGGACGGCCGCGATTAGGGAGGACCTAGGGGTTGGCTCTGATTCCTTACACGCCGAATTTGGGCACTTCCAGAATGGCCAGCAGGTCGCCGGCCGCGAGCGCCTGGCTGCCGTGCTCGCGAGGTGGCACCAGGGTACGGTTGATCTCGACGACATAGTGGAGGTCGGTCGGCAGCGCCAGCTGCGCGATGACGCCCTCCGGCGTCGCGCCCTCGGCGACTTCGACCTCCGCCTGGTTGTCGACAGGGTCCCCGGGCAGGTAATCGCTGAGCGAGCCGATCGCCTTGACGGTGATCTTCATGCTGCTTCCTCTGGTCCCAATGATTCAATATCACGGATTCTAGGGAATGATGCGCCCCGGTCATTGATAGAGGTCAAGAGGAATTCTCTAGCTCTGTTCCCCAACAAGAGGCCACTTTCTTTGAATAGTGAGAATTGTAATGTCGCCTTTGGGTCGGAAGTCGCCATTCACCTGGTAAACCGGGAATTCAGCGCCTGAACGGCGGCAAACGGCCACTTTCAGACGTTCGCGCCGGTGAACCGAGCCACCAAAAGCAGACGCTCACAGGAAATTGAAGACAGTATGCCGAATTCCGCAATCTAGCACTGCATGGCAGCCGCCCAGAATGATATATACTCGAATCTGCTCAGGTCATATTCAATTCAGGGGATAGCGACGTCTCCTCTTCTCCTGCCACGGAACCAGCCCTCTTACATATGTCGGAGGCGTCGCATGAATGCCCGATCGCGGCTGAGCCCCCTGTTATGCATCCTTTCCTTGGCTGCCGGGTGCGCCCATCTAGACGACCCTTTCGGCGCGTACACGGGCATCAAGCACCCTTACGAATGGTGGGACGGAAACTTTCGCATCGAAAGCGACGCCATTGTAGCCGTTGCGGTTCTCGATCGCCGCTCCTATGTGCTTTCCGGTGAAAAGCCTCTCAACTTCACAGGTACCGTGATTGACGGATTCGGCGACCGCTTTTATACGGTGACTAGGTCGAGCTATCCATTGGCGAGAGATTTCGGCGAGTCTATCGCTCAAGCGCTCAGGGCTGGAGGTACCGAAACGATTCGGGTTGACATTCAGCCGACGTACGGTCGACGGGCCGCGAAAAAGAGACTCCTTTCCGAGGAGGCGGATCGGTTCGTTCTCGTTAATCTGTGGGAATGGAGTTCTAATACGTTCTGGAATACCGAGCTCTTTTACAGCGTCGAAATGGAGATCTACAATCGCTCCGGAAAAGTACTCGCCTCGAAAGAACTACAAGGAACAGATGTCAAATTTATTAACGCGTTCTCGCCCGGTGGCCGTTCCATTAAGGTGGTATCGGAACTCTATCCGAAGAAACTCAAAGAGCTATTTCTCGATCCGAAAGTCGTCGACAGCCTGACGCTTTCTGACTAGAAATCAATCAGAGGCCAGCTACCGACCTTTTTTATCCTGCCTGGATGTTTCTCCGAAGGGCTGTTTACCGCTATTTTTCGGCCATTCAGGCATTAAGCACGAATGACTACAATGGGTCGGAAGTCGCCATTCAGCCGGTGGACCGAGGTTTCAGCGCTTGAACGGCGGGAAACGGCCAACTCTGATCATTCCCCCATCGTCGGCGAACGGCTGCTTTTACTGAAAGCGGTCATTTAGAAGTCATGAAGTGATCGGCTTTAGCCCTTCAGTAGCAGATGCGCGGCTCGCCGTGCTTGCTGGTGATATGGACACCGGTCGGCGAATCGAAGTGGGAACCGAGAATGAGTACGTCTCGATCGCAATGTTGATTGATGAATTGCGTTCGCGTATTGACGGCAAGCTCCTTGTCCGAATCCCCGCGCTGTCGCCAGTCAGGCTCGGCAATCTGCACAGGGTGGATCATCATGTCACCGGTAATCACGGCCTGCTCGCGGTTCGACTTTAAGACAACGCTGCAATGACCCGGCGTGTGCCCCGGCGTCGGCATCAAGCTAACAGCCCCATCAATGTCGAGGTCGCCATTGACCCATTGCTCCTGTTTGGCTTCCAGAATGGGCAGGATATTCTCCCGCACGGTCTCGCTATCGTCGTCCTTCCATGCCTGCCACTCGCCCCGGTCAAATAGATAAGTAGCGTTTGGGAATGTCGGCACCCAACGCCCATCTTTCAGCCGCGTGTTCCAACCCGTATGGTCAGAGTGCATATGCGTGCACAACACAAAGTCCACATCCTCTGGGGCGACGCCCGCAGCAGCCAAAACATCGAGGTATTGGCCATCGCGTCCGTTCCATTGGGGAAAGCGCGTGTTACCCTGCTTATGGTTGCCAATGCAGGTATCGACCAAGATCGTGTGGTGGGTCGTTTGAAGCACGAAGCTGTGTACGCTAAGCCGCATAGCCTTGTCGGCGTCTACGTAGTTTGGTTGCAGCCAGTCGAGGTGCGGATCAAAGTCATTGGGTGTTTTGTCGACGTAAAGCACACCCGGATTGGCATGCTCGACTAGCTCGACGACCTTGGTGAGTACGATATCGCCTACGGAAAAGCTCAGTGTAGTTTCGGCGGAATGGATATTCATGGCATTCGGCCTCAATATTCACCAGCTATGCGTTCTCTTAGAACTCTACAGGCGGTAGCCGACGTTTTCCATCACCACAACGAGTGTCCGCATGGCCAATAGTATCAATCAAATCGCTCGAGCCGAATGACTGGTATTGGGGCGTAGCGGACGATGGATACCGACGTCGCGAGTGACCAAAAAGGGTCGGAAGTCGCCATTGGGCCGCCACGGATGGATTTCATCGCCTGAACGGCGGGAAACGGCCACAAAGGGTCATTCGCCAGGTGCCAATCAAAGTCTGATTGACACTCAAAGCGGTCATCCAGAGGCAACCGCTGTTCGGTGTGGAAGGATTTGAACCTATAATTTGCTGAATCATGGGGGTGCTTGCTAGCTTTACGGCTGACGAGCGCTTTGCAGCGTGTATTGATTTCTTGGATTAGGCGCAAAATACCGCCCTGGGAGTGGCGGAGAGGGAGAAGAAATCCATGACAACTTCTTTGCGATCACTGTTCATCCTCCTAATGACTTCGTTCATCGCGGGTTGTGCCGGCTCGATGGTTCCGTTGAAAGAAGTCGATGGTCAGCATTTTGTTGAGAGGTCATTGACCAAAGAGCAGGTTAAAGAAGCCATCATGGGAGGGGCAGCGGCTGCCGGGTGGCGCGCAAAAGACCTAGGGAGCGATTACATCCTTGCGACCTATCAAATCCGAACTCATACGGTTCACGTAAAGATAGATTTCACCGACGTTTATTACACTGCTTACTACGGGTCTAGCAACGGAATGAAGATGTTTTGCTCAGAAAAGGATAAGAAAAATCACCGATTAATAGTATCCAACCAACAATCGTGCGCTCCCGCGTACATACACGGAAACTACAAGAAGTGGATGGATTCGCTTAATACCGCGATTCAGAACTCGCTCGCGGCTATGTAGTAGGGAATTCCAACACCGCCTTAGGAGTGGTGGCGAGAACGGAGGGAGTAGTGGTGTATTTGCTCAGATTCGAACGGGTGCGAATGACTTAAACTGGTCGCAGCCAACCATTCGCTTTTTGGACTCGAACGGCCAAAATGGGTCGCAAGTCGCCGCCGGGCAACCGCAGGTGAATCTCATCGCCTGAACGGCGGGAGACGGCCAGATCCGGTCGTTCGACCAAGTCTACCGAACGTCTGTTCTCGGTATCGGAGCCACGCCTCAACTGGCCAGAGGATCGAAACAATATTTGACGTAGGTCAATTCAGACAAAGTTATTGGGTGCATGTTATTTCAGTAACTGAACCGAAAAGGAATGTTCGCGACACCGATTACCAAGCTGTTGTGTTCCCTGGGAGAAAAGGAGCATTAAGTTCTATGCGGAGGACGGTACGATGAGCACCTCTATGTTGGATGTTTCCCATGCGACTCAAAATACCGAAGACGTCAAAAAAATTGTGCAGAATCGCTATGGCAAATGCGCTGAGAAGGGGGGCGGAGGATCCTGTTGTTGTGCGGGTGAGGCTACGTCCAGTTCAAGCTTTGCTGCTGAGCATGGACTTTACAGCCAGGAGGAGCTTTCCCTGGTTCCCAAAACTGCCTTCAGTCTATCTAGAGGATGCGGTAACCCAACAGGGTTCGCCAACCTTAGGTCGGGCGAGGTAGTTGTGGATTTGGGTTGTGGTGCAGGAATCGACGTCATCCTGGCAGCTCAGAAGGTGGCCCCCAGTGGAAAAGTGGTTGGAGCCGATTTTGCCCCCCAAATGATTGAGCGTGCAAAGCAAGCCGTTAAGGAGGCAGGTGTAGAAGACGCCGTCGAGTTTGTTGTTACGGATTTGGAGCGGCTTGAGCTTCCAGATAGCCTGGCCGATGTCGTGATATCAAACTGTGTCATCAACCTATGCCCTGATAAGGACGCAGTGTATCGGGAGGCCTTCCGTATCCTGAAACCGGGCGGGCGCCTGGCCATTTCCGATGTCATCCTGACAGAGGAAATAGGCCCGCAGATACAAGAGCGCTTTCAGTCAACGTGGGCAGGATGTGTAGGAGGGGCGATTGAGGAAGAGCGTTACCTTGAGATAATTAAAAAGACAGGTTTTGGAGAGCTTGAAATAGTAGCGCACCACCCGCTCTCACCAGGGGAACTAGAGGACATGGCGTGTTGTCCGGGCTCGGAGTTCACGCCTGCTTTCGAGAAGGAAGACATCGCGTCAGCGCAAGGGAAAGTAGTTAGCATTAAGTTCAGGGCGAGCAAACCGAGGCTCGGATAGAGACAGAACACACACGCTCGAACGGCTGTCTGCAGTACGTTTTCCCTTGTGCGGCGTGGGGATATTGAGAATGGCTGGAGGTAGACTCACAGCTTCCCAAGCTAAGGGCCTACCTCGGGCCGTAATGCCGCACCAGTAAAGCAGCCGTTCGCTGCCTTTTTGGGGTGATTCGCTATCGGAAAGTGCCTGTTAGGTTGAATCTTGCCCGTCACACCTAACTTTTCTTTGACGTCTTAGCGAAGAACGTCCCGAGCACCTGGGTGACCTTGGGGCTCTTGCACTTCGGACAACGCACACCTTTTGTCCTGTGCTCACTGATGTGCTCAGTTCGCTCGAAATTTCTCCCGCACTTTTCGCAGCGGTACTCGTATCTTGACATGATACTTGCTCTCTTCAGCCATAGGCCGCCGACTAGAACCTCCAACATTGCGCCACGGGTCACGCGCGACGGCAATGATCAAGATCAACAGATCCCCTCGTCGCGGTATCAGCGTCTTCCTCTTTGAGCCCACTCGCCGAGTTGCCCCACTTCGGGTGAGCTACAAGGAAAGGAGGCAATCATGGAAATACTAGGCTGACATTCGCCTCTCAGGCTCGGATGGCCAAAAGGGGTCGGTTTTTGCCGTTCAGCGCGGCTTCACCCCAGCACACCACGATGCTGCAGTGCATGAGGCGGGAAACGGCCACAACTGGCCATTCGAGCCT
>JAACFO010000034.1 GCA_009937425.1 Gammaproteobacteria bacterium | reverse complement strand
GATTTATTTGATGCCAAGTATCGCCATCGCCTTGGCGAGCTCGTCCACAGCCTCCTGGTGTTTACCAGCCTTGTGATTTGCCTCACCAGAATCGCGTAGCTCCTTGACTGTCGCCAGCTGACTGGCGCTGATGGATGGATTCTTGGCCAGTGCCGCGTCAATCTTCTTCACGTCCACTGGGCAATGAAAAGCCAATGCCGTCGTGCTCACTAAAGCACCCGACAGCAATATCGCAAATGTCGCTTTCTTCATGGATTGTCCCCCGCAAATTGGCCGATTCAGTCTCCGAGCGCCCTCGCGGCCCCGGATACCGAAGTTCGACATCGCCGACCGGAAACCGTTCCACAGGCTGGCTCAAGATTCGACTTTGGCAGGAGCAATTGGTATCTCATACCATGAAAGACTGTGTTGCCCTCAGGTCCGCCGAGTTCGATCTGACGATAGCGAGTCATGAAAAAAAGGCCTTACTTGGCGTACTTTCCAATCACCGTTGGGCGAAGCAGCGCGCTCAGAGGCACGGGTAGAAGCACGACCACGGCCATGGTCAGCATGGCAGGCACGAGCCCGAAATGATCGCCGACAACACCGAACACGATGGGCCCGGCGATGGAGGCGACGCTGGCAGTGGAATAGATCACCGCAAAGCCCCGGGATCGCCGGTCGGCACTGACGAAATCGCTTACGGTGCCATAGGTAACGGACGAAGATCCTTGTAGCGCCAGTCCGAGCACAGGCAGCAGGATATAAGCGATCAACGTAGGCGATAGAAGAATCGCAATAATTCCTGCGGCGGTGAGGCACTCCGCGATCACAAGGGAACGCCTGATGCCAATGCGATCGGCCAGGTATCCGCAACCGAGCTTGCCGAATATACCGCCGGCCAGGGTTAACACTACCGCAAACCCCGCGAGCCCCGCCGGCACCTGCTTCTCGAGCATCAGAAATGCCAGAAAGGTGAGGAAGCCGCTCTGTACGGCTATGTCGAGGAACACGATGATTACCAGCGCGGTGAATCCGCTACGGTCGCGGATTCCCCAACCAGTATTCCCGGCAGCCGATTCCGTTCGTGCATCAACTGCAGGGCGGCCGCCCACACGCAGGCGTCGTAGGACATAAAATAGCGCAGCAGCCCCGAGCACCGCCGTTAATCCGAACCCGGTTACCACGCCCTGCCAGGCAATACCCATTCCGATGGCGAGACTGTAGACCCCGGTGAAGACCAACTTGCCGATATCGCCGGAAGAATTGTAGGCGCCGAGCGCGGTACGCGAGCCAGCGCCGTGAAAGGTATTGCTGATAATCGATGACGAAAGCGCATGCTGGAAGGCCGAACCGAATCCGACGACGAACAGACTGAGCGCGATCGCCAAAATGCCTGGCGAGACTGCCAGCGCGAGATAGCCGCAACCTGCACACAGCAGCCCGAACACGAGCAATGCTCGCTCACCGAGTCGCTCGGAAAGCATGCCGGAGGGCAATTCGAGCAACGCCATGGAACTGTTCTTGACGGCACGGATAACACCCACCTGGGCGTAGCTCAATCCGAAGACTTCGGCCAGGGTCGGCAGGATGACGTAGAGTGCGGCACTCAATCCGTCCTGGACACCGTGGACCCCGCAGCAAGCGGCCAGGGTAAACCTGCGCCTGCGCAGCGCATCCAATTCAATCGGAGCCTTGTCCATTGCGGCGCTCTCCTGTGAATCAGGCAAGGGGGCCGTTGAGCGCGTAGTCGAATACCTGATAACTGTGCAGGCGCTCATCCCCGGCGCAGCGCGCGTACGCGTCGTTCACTGGCCGGCTGATGATTATCGGCACATCCGCCTCGTAAACACTGCCATGGTCACTCCCTTAGTCTTGCGTTGAACCGATTCGCCTATCCGATGACGTCTGGAACCGGCTGCCTCGGGCCGCGAGGTTGTACCAACGCCAGACCGGCGATCATCAGGACCAGCGCCGACCATACCCAGCCGGAGTAGGTCTCACTCAGTATCAGAGAACTTAGAAATATGGCCGAAACGGTGACCACGTAGGCGGTCTGGCTCGCGAACACGGGCCCGGCCTTACCCACCAGCCATATGTAGCTCGTATACGCCACCACGTGGCACAGAGCGGAGAGCAATAGCGCCCATTCTGCGTTTCCCCACGGCGTGAACAGGTTCACCCAGCTACCCGTGGACATCGCGAGCGGCCACGTGAGCAGACAACCGATGGCGGAGGCGCCCAGCAATGTCACAACAGGGTCCACACCCTCTGGCGCCCGGGCGGCAATGTAGTTTCCTTCGGCTCCGTAGCAAAACGGCGCCACCAGGGCCACCAGAACGAAAACGGCCTCGTCCGGGTCAGGCAGACTGGTTTCCGGCCCAATCAGAAGAATGACGGCGCCCGCGCCCAGCAGCACACCGAGACCGCGCTGGGGGGAAGGCCGCTCAATACGTAAACCAAGGGCGATACCGAGTGAGAACATGGGTACCGACGCGATCACGATCCCCATGACGCCCGCGGGCAGATGTGCAGCCGCCAGGTAGGAGAAGCTGTTTGGGAGAATAGTTCCGAGAAGTCCGATAGCCAGAAAATAGATCAGGATGCGGCGGTCCAAAACCGGCCAGACGTGACGAACGAGCGAGATGGCAGACAGGGCGATCGTGGCAATGAGCATCTGCCAGAAGATCAGCCCCAGGGGTTTGTGGCCCGTGGAAACTGCGATCTTCGTGAGCGGTATGGTTAAACCCCATGTCATTCCGAGGGCGATCAGCACGGCTACCATGGGAAAACGATTCACGTTTCAGTGTTGCCACGATTCCCCTCTTGGGATTGGGGAAGACCAAGCGCCTGGGTAGCATCCTGGTGCACGCGAATTTCCAGCGGCTTCGATGTGTCCAGATGCACGTCGCGCTGCGGGAAGGCGATAGCGATCCCGGCGCTCTCGAACTTCGCGTAAATAGCCTCGTGCAGTGCCGTGATCGTTTCAAGACGGTGCTCCAGGGCGGAGATGTAGCACCGCACGTACAACATCAGGGCATTGTCGCCGAACGCTTCGAAGGTAATAACCGGCTTGGGTTCAGCAAGAACGTGTTCATTCTCTTTCGCGACCTGCTCGAGTAACTCCAGTGCTTTGCCGACGTCCGATCCGTATGCGATCCCGACGTTGACCAAGATGCGGTTCACCGAATCGGACAAAGTCCAGTTGACGACCTGACCGGTGATAAATTCCTTGTTCGGGATAATCAGCTCTTTCTTCTCCCAGGTGAGGATCGTAGTCGCACGAATTTGAATACGAGCGACGTAGCCATCTGCACCGCCGACCGTTACGATATCGCCGATACGAACCGGCCGCTCCAGCAGCAGGATTATCCCCGAGACGAAATTAGCGACAATCTCCTGCAGCCCGAACCCGAGACCAACACCCAGGGCCGCGATCAGCCACTGCAGCTTCGACCACTGGAGCCCGATGGTCGAGAATGCAATTACGACACCAATAGCAACAATGAGATACTGACACAGGGTGACGATGGCGTAGTTGCCGCCGGCATCCAGGCGAAGGCGGCGAAGGACTGTAAATCCCAGTAGCCCGGACAGATTCTTTGCTGCAAAAAAAGTCCCCGCCAGTATCAAGATCCCGATTGCCAGGTCGGCGAGCGTCACGGGGAGCTGCTGCTCTTCGCCTTCCAAAATTTGAATCTTCGAGAAAGGAAGCTCGATACGATCCAGAAATCCGATCGCAGGGAGCAGATCGCCCCAGATCGTTCCGACACTCAGAATGATGCCGATAAGAACACCCACGCGCACCACCGCACGTGCCTGCTCACCGAGTTCGCGATAATCGACCTCGGGAATATCGATGTCGAAGCCCGCGGCACCGGCTTCCTCTTCACGTTGCTCGCGCCCTGCCCGCGCCTCCTCGCGCTGACGCAGCGCGGTCTCGAACCGGGAGCGTCGCTCGATCACGTAGAACCAACGCAACGACATATCCCTTACCAGAAGCAGCGCGAGGAGTAGCCCCCCGGTCTCTCCAATCAGCAAGCCAGTCAACTCCGTCGTCGTATGCGCATAACCAAAGACCGCAGCCAGGAAATTCAAAACGGGGACGCCCAGCAGAATCGGAAACCATAAGAACCACAGCCGTGAGATCCATCCATCGGGTACTTTTTCTTCGAAATACCGCATAAACGAACCGGATCGCCTGAACAAGCGCCAGACAAATGCGGCGAGCATCAGCAGCGCGAGTAGTAATACAGGTCGCCCTATCGCGTAGGACAACTCCACTACACCTGCGTGGGATGACAGATTGATAATAAACGCCGCGGGCACCAGGAACACCGCAAGCCAACCAAGACGCGTGTGTAATGCAACCACGATTCCTTCCGGCCATCGAAAATGGCGGCGTCCAAGCCCATCGCTTCGCGTCAACCAATGAATCAACGCCAGCGTGTAGACAAAAGGCACAATGTCCATGAGCGAACTACCGACCGCATTACCGAACGGCCCGCCGATGGGATCGGCCTCCACCTGCCAGCCGGCGACTGCGAAGATGAGCGGCCATACGCTTGCGGCCACGATGGTCAGTCCCAACGCCTTCACCGTATGACTGTATGCGTCGGTGCGAATGCGCCTCGTCAGATCGGCGAGCTCCGGCAGACGATGGCGGGCCAGCCGGCTTCCAATAACGGCTACGACGATCGCGAACAACGCGGCGATGGAGAGCAGCGGGTTGCGCGTGAATGTCCGGCCCGCATCCGACAGTGCCTGGCGCCAGTTGGCCGGTGAAAGCAACCAGCCGAGCGCTGTCGGAAGGCCGGTGAAGTCGGCTGGAGCGAGGGGCGACAGGTCCGGAATCCAGGTGAGCTCCTTGCGGATGAATGCGGAGAATTCCCGGGTGGTCTTCGCAACTTCACGATCCGCGGCTTCGAGAACGGTGAGCCTGGTGAGGTAGCGACCGTAGGCGCGATCCAGTTCCGCCAGGGTATCGCGTTGCACACGAACGAGCTCAATTGTCTGCCGCTGAAGGGCCTGTGCCGGCTCGACGGCTGGGTCGACGGAAGACAGAATCGCCGCAACCCGGGCTTCGGTATCCAGAATTTGCAGCTGTTGCTCCTCTACCTCGATGCTGCGGTCCGTGACGCGAACGATCTCGTTGCGCCGTTCCCGGGCGAACCCTCGCTGCACCCTCGACGAAGGCAGATTCTCGAGACGTCTTTGCAGCAGGCGCCCGAGGGCCTGGGACGCACCGTAGGTTGCGATTCGCTCGCGCACCGTCTGGAATTTTTCACGGATCTCGCGATACCGGCGCGTGACGGCACGCAGCGCGTCGTTCACGTCCTTTTCTCTTTCGATTACGCTGACCAGCTCTCTCTTGAGTGCCGCGGTCTCCTCCGCTACCGCGGCGACGGCGGGCGGTAGCTGTGCCACCTCCGCGATCGCCGCCTCAGCCTCCCAGCGTGAGGCGCGCGCGTCGGCTTCGCGCCGTTTCTGCAGGGCTTCTTCCAGTACCTCGCGCTCGCCTTCGGTCAACGTGAGCTCGGCGACTGCCAGTTCACGCTCGAGAGCCGCCAGATCGATTAGAAGGTCGTAGCTCGTATTGCGGCGCCGTAGCCGATCGAGCTCCGTCTGCTCGAGAATCTGACGTGCGCCGAGATAGGCTTGCCGGGCCCGTTCGAGAGCTGGAGGAATGTCCGCTGAAGGTAGCGCCCGCGCCTCCTTGGTGATCTTGTCGAGACTGCGTTCGCGCGCTACGTACTCCTCGACGATGGCTTTCCCGGACTTCTTGAGCGAGGACAGCGCCTTATCCTTCTCAGCGAGGACGTCGCGGGCAACCGTCAACGCGGCGCGAATCTCGTTGACAGCGGCCTGCAATTGCTCGGAGCTGCTGTCAGGTGCCGGTGCCGCCGCCTCGGTGGGGGAGCGGGGATTGTCGAGCCGCTCGCGCAGCTCTGCCACGCGTGCCGGACCTTGTTCGATTCGTGTGATGAGTGCCGCGGTTTTTGCCGCCGCCTCTTCGGTCAGGGCAAGGGATTCGGCAGCCCGGTCGTAGTACTCCAGGGCCTTGGCCTGGACGTCCTGTGCAAGCCCGGTATCCGCCTCGACTGCCTTGCGCCCTGCCTCGATATCGGCAGGAGTAGGCGCGGCCAGAGGCTGGCCGGCAGGCAACGCCAGCTGAGCGCCAACCGGTGTCACCCAGCAGAGCATGGCGGCGATCAGGCAGATCCGCACCCTGCGGCGGATGTCGAAAGGGTGCTCAGGTGGTTTCATCGATATCTGGTTGAAGGCTCGGAGAGGCGCGCCACAGGTAGAAGATTGAGCTCGCGGGTAGTTTACACGCTCGCCACTGTGCAGGGGCCCGCGCTTGGGAGCGATCGGGCGTTCGAGGGCCGGGACTCGGTGCCGGAGTTGACCTAATTGCCCTAAGGAGGACTCGCGTCAATCCCGGGGCAGTATACTTAGTCTCACAAGGCGGCTCGTCGAGCGGAGGCTCGGGGGGAGATGGTTTTACTGCCCCGCAACACCATCCGTTGATCAAGTTGACCGCATCGCACCGATTGCGTCGCTCCATATCCCGATAGTCTGCACCACGTCTTGTTCATCGATGGCGGTGGAAACGTAGTATTTGTTCTCGCCTTTCAGTATACCGCGCTCTCTCAGTAATCCGTTCAACTTTGCCATTTTCGCGGAATCGGCACGTGCAGTGTCCTGGTAATTACGCACATCGCCGGGCGCAAACACCACGTCGAACATCGGCGGCACGCCGACGACCTGAGCTTCCAGCCCGGCGCTCTCCAGGGAGCGAGACAGGGCGGTCATGAGCTTCTCGCCGGTTTCGAAGTAGCGCTCATAAGTTCCAGGACGTTTCAGGATCTCGAGGGTTGCGAGACCGGCAGCCGCCGCAACCGGATTGCCCGATAGCGTTCCAACCAACGGTACGAAGCGCTCGGCCGGGGTGCGATTGGCGTCGAACAAGGCCATGATGTCCTCCCGACCCGCCACGGCGGACAATGGAAAACCGCCGCCGATGGCCTTGCCCAATGTGCAGAGGTCCGGCACTACGCCGTAGTACTGCTGCGCCCCTCCATAAGACATGCGAAAACCGGTCACCACCTCATCGAAGACCAGCAGTATGTCGTGGGCCCGGGTCAGCTCTCGCATGGCCTCCAGAAAGCCGGGTTGGGGTGGAATCAGCCGCTGAAGCGGCTCCATGAAAACCGCGGCGATGGCATTGGGGTGCTCCTTGATCAGGCTTTCCACAGCCACGGCGTCGTTGAACGGTGCGACGAGAATGTCTTCCTTTATGGATTCGGGAATTCCGGCGGAGTCGGGGATGGGTTGCGGCGAGTTGCCGGGCGTCTTCGGCGCGAGGCTCATGAGTCCGTAGTCGCTATAACCGTGATAGCCGCCTTCGAACTTCAATATCTTGTCGCGCCCGGTGTACGCCCGGGCCAGGCGAATGGCGAATGCGTCCGCTTCGGAACCTGTGCTGGCAAAGCGCACCTTGTCCGCGCAGGGCACGGCATCGGCGATTGCAGCCGCCAGCTCGATGCCCTGTGGATTGTTGGCGAAAAAAGTCGTGCCCCGTTCGAGCTGGGCGCGTACCGCAGCGGTCACCTCTGGATGGCCGTGGCCGACAATCATGGGGCCCGAGCCGATTAAGTAGTCGATGTACTCTCTGCCGTTCTCATCCCAGACGTGGCTCCCCTTTCCTTCGGCGATGATGAGATCGGCCGCCGTGTTGCCGAATGTGCCTCCGGGCAAGACACGCTGTGCTTTCTCGAGCAACGACTGTTCTTGTTTCGATTCGGCTGCCATCCATCAACTCCTTCGCGGTCAAACCGCCACCCTGTTCCACCCGGATTCTACTTCTTTCGTGACGGCGCGCCTCAGTCTCTGAAAGGACGGTTGCTCCGCCACGTGGACATTGCGCCTGGCATGCAGACTAATGGTTCTTCGTTTTCATCGCTATTCCCGCTCACTGTGTGCCTGGCTGCGGCCGGCTCGGGATGTCACACTGACGCGACGAAAGTTTCCCGTGGCACGATCATGCTTGATGTGGCGGACAAAAATCTCACGATTCAGGTCAACGAGTGGCTCGCGGACTTCGAGGGCGCGCTCTCGGCTGTCGATGCCGAGCGCCTCGCGTCGATCTTTCACGCCGACAGCTACTGGCGCGATGTGCTGGCCTTCACCTGGCTGATCACCACGGTCCGCGGCGCGGAGAGTGTCGCCGCAGCATTGACGTCGCGGGCCGCGCGGATCCGGGCGAAGGGTTTCAGGACGAGCCGGGAGTGGACGCCACCGCGCAAGGTCACACGCGCCGGCACCGAAGCTACCGAGGCCTTCTTCTCCTTCGAGACCACGCACGGCCGTGGCGACGGCGTCGTTCGCCTCATCCCGGACCCGGCCGACAACGGCAAGCTGAAGGCATGGACGCTGTTGACGGCGTTGGAAGAGCTTGCAGGCTTCGAAGAGCACGTGGGCAAAGCACGGCCAACAGGCGACTCCTACTCCCGAGACTTCCGCGGCCCCAACTGGCTCGACCTGCGCAACGCCGCGGTGGCCTACGAGGACCGGGACCCTGCGGTACTGGTAGTCGGCGGCGGGCAAGCCGGCCTGGCGATTGCTGCGCGGCTCGCCCAACTGGACGTGGACACGCTGGTGGTCGACCGCCATGCCCGAATTGGTGACAACTGGCGCACGCGCTATCACGCCCTCACCCTGCACAATCAGGTGCAGGTCAATCATCTTCCTTATATGCCGTTCCCGCCGAACTGGCCTACCTACATCCCGAAGGACAAGCTGGCTAACTGGTTCGAGCTGTATGCGGAAGCGATGGAGCTCAACTTCTGGACCGGGACGGAGTTCACCGGCGGCACCTATGACGATGCCGCGGACTGCTGGGCCGTGGGATTGACGATGGCGGACGGCAGCAGGCGCGAAATACGCCCACGGCACATCGTCATGGCCACGGGCGTCAGCGGCATCCCCCACCTGCCGGAGCTGCCGGGCCTGGCGGACTTCGCCGGCACTGTCCTGCATTCCCATGCCTATGCCGACGCCGACGCGTGGGCCGGCAAAAACGCCATCGTCATCGGCACCGGTAACAGCGGTCACGACATCGCCCAGGACCTGCATTCCGGCGGCGCGTCGGTGACCCTCGTTCAGCGCAGCCCGACACTGATCGTCAATATCGAGCCGAGCGCGCAGATCCCCTACGCCCTCTACGACGAAGGTCCCTCGCTGGAGGAATGCGATCTCATCGTCACTGCAACACCCTTCGCGGTGGCGCGCGAGTCGCACATTCTGATGACCACCGAGGCCAGGGAGCTGGATCGGGATCTCCTGGACGGACTCGAACAACGCGGCTTCAAGCTCGACTTCGGCGACAACGGCACGGGCTGGCAGTTCCTGTATCTGACTCGGGGCGGCGGCTACTACTTCAACGTAGGCTGCTCGGACTTGGTCGCCGACGGATCCATCGGCTTGACTCAGTTCACCGATATCGACCGCTTCGTAGCCGAGGGCGCCAGACTGAAGAGCGGCGAATTACTCCCCGCCGAGCTGGTCGTGCTCGCGACCGGCTACAAAGGTCAGGACGTCCTCGTTCGGCGACTGTTCGGCGATAAGGTCGCCGACCGCGTCGGCCCCATCTGGGGCTTTGGAAAAGACGACGAATTGCGCAACATGTACATGCGCACCGGCCAACCCGGCCTGTGGTTCATCGCCGGCAGCCTGGCCCAGTGCCGAATCTTCTCGAAGTATCTCGGGCTGCAGATCAAGGCTTGCGAGGAGGGGTTGATTCCCGCAAGGCGATCCGACCTCGGTTAACCTACTGCGGCCTGCTTGCCGGTGATTCGGTGCCGGAGTTGACCTAATTGACCTAATCGGTCACACGCTGCCGAATCCGCCGGGGCATCTCAACTGCTAATCGGCCGCATCAGACTTTTCATCCGGCCCTTCGACCACCTTGGTCACAAAATCAGCCGGCGAGACGATCTCGAGAACCTCGAAGTCGCTGGAACAGTCGATCTCCCGGTGCTTGATCATGGGTCTCTGAAGAATACAGTCGCCCTTTTTGATCGTGCGCACACCCTGGCCTTCATATTCGAATTTTGCCCAGCCGTTGACAACATAAACGAACTGAAAGTCGCACTCGTGAATGTGCCACTGCTGCACCTGGTCTTTTGTTTCCTTGCCGTTGTGACGGATCAGGTTGGCGACGTATGCGCCGTTAGTACCGTCCTTTGTTCCGAGATCACGGTACTCGAAGATTTCACGCAGACCCGGCGTCCACTCGGCTTTCTCGGCTTCGTCGTGAACGAATTTCCAGTCCTCACGATTGATCAATTCTCCCATGACGTCCTCCATTGGTTTGTGCGGTCGTTTAGCTGCCACATTGCCGATATTACCGAAGCCATACAACTCCGAGAAACCGAGGGACAGTATACCTGATTCGGTGAGATGACCTGTTATACCGAAGCATGGGGAGAACTGGACACGGTGTCTCGCGCTCTACGCGTGGGCGCGCCTCGCGGCGGATGTGGCACCCTGTCAGTTCAATGCCGCCCATGCAATGTAGGCGATGCTCGCGAGCACGAGACCCACGCTCCAGACCATCAACCACATCTGTCGGCCAAGCCGCGCCAACCATATGAGCACTATTCCGACGACCAGCCCGATAAGCACCGTGAGCAGGAGCATGTCGTCGGTGGCGGTGGCTCCGGTAGCCGGATCATCCCCGATGCGATACCGCATTTATGCAATCCTCCGGTGGATATCCGGGGTGCAAGCCCCGATGTGCTGGCTAGCTGTAGAAGGAATTGGAGACCCTATCGCAGACTTCGAGTGCGGGACAGGGAGGACACGATATTCAAGCTGATTCCGGACGAACTGTGAACCGCCCCTGCACCTGTGCCCGACTATCTGGATTCCGCTTCCTTTCGCAGCGCAGGGATCGTTTCCCGCGCTATCGTCTCGAAGACGGGCAGCTGCTCGTCCAACATGGGATAGTAGAGCCCGAGCTCCGTAATACCCAGGCCGATTAATTGTCGCGCCATCTCTGCAAATGCGTCGGGTGATTCGTAGTACGCGATCCTTCCCCCACCCGATCGCGAGCGCGCATCGAACATATTGTAGGAAACTCTGAGGGTGTCGAAGTCTCTCCCGATTACGGCACAGTGCTCGGCAACCCGTGATACGCGAGCTTCGGTTTCATCGAACTGGACCGCGAATTCCTCGGCGAAACTCATGGTGTTCCAAGTATCTGCGTACTGTGCCGCGTACTTCATCATGAGCGGTCCCATTGCCGCGATTGTAATCGGAGGACGGGGTTTCTGACTTGATCGTGGATTCATCACGGCGTTCTTGATCTCGTAGAATCGCCCGTTGTAGGAACTGACCTCGTTGGAGAGCAACAAGTCGACGATCTCCACATATTCCTTGAAACGCGCGGCGCGCTCCTTGTTGGTCCAGTTCGGCATCCCCATCATTTCGTAACCCGGGTCCTCCTGCAGTCCCAGGCCGAGACCGATTTCGAGCCGTCCGTTGGAAATGTGATCCACCGTGAGTGCTTGTCGTGCGAATAGGGCTGGGTTTCTAAGCGGGATCTGGGCGACGCAAGGCGCAATTCTGATCGTGCTGGTCGACCGGGCCACCCCGGCGAGCACGGTCCAAAGCTCGAACCACGGACTGGGCGGATTCAAGAAATCCACGAAGGTGTCCGCGGTCACCGCGAGATCGAAGCCGAGCTCTTCCACGTGCATGAAACGTCCAAGAAGCTGATCCCAGGGCAGGTTGGGCAGGATGAGAACCTGGAACCGCAGTTTATGGCTGTTAGACGTCATCTTGTTTTGACTTTACGGCTGGGAGTGGCGCTCAAGCATATAACAGATCCCACGTCAGGCGAATTCCCGGTGCGCCTGGAGCCCGCAGATGTAGCCCCAGGTCAGGCAAGCACTCGGCGATGTCGTTTCAGGAAGCTGCAGCGCTTTCAATACCTGTATCGAAATTATGCCGTTGGATTGCACGTCGACAGCCGTCTCTCGCAACGACACCGCGCGCCAATTGGTGAATTGCAGGAAAGCTTTCGAGGAGGTCGCGGGGCGACTCGTGCCACGTCGTCAACATCTGCAAGTAAATATCGCAGGAAGAAAATCGGTCTCCGAGGAGCCAGGGACCGTTTCTCTGAAGGGAGTCCTCGATGACTTGCCAGTGCGCGAGTATGTTCGAGCGTGCTTGCTCCTTCACGCCCGGCACGCCCTCGGGATTCGCGGTATATCGCTCTGACCGATAGTAACGATTGTATGAGGGGTAAATGGTGTCGGCCATGAAAAACAACCACTGGACATAGCGCGGTCGCTCCGGATCCTCGAGTGACGGCGCGAGCTCCGGCTGGCGGTGTCGATCACAAAGGAACAGAACAATAGCTGCCGATTCGAACATCGAGCTGCCGTCCTCGAATTTGAGCGCCGGAATGAGACCGAGAGGTTGCAGGCTCTGATATTCGGGCGTTCGGGTTTCGCCTCCGTCATAGTTCACCTGGTGAAGGTCGAATTCCACGCCGAGTTCTTCGAGAACCGCCATTGGTGCAAGTGACGATGCGTTCGGATGCCAGTAGAGTTGATACACTGTTACATGCTCCTCAAAAGGCACGACAGGACAAATGGACGTTCAAGACTTGATTGAAAGCGGAATCAGTTTTTCCCGCGAGCATACGCTTTGGGCGGTTCTGGCAGTCTTCGTGATCGGTGCTCTCTTCTACTGGAAGCCCAAGGGCATGTTCAGGTTGGTGGCTGCTGGCTTGGTTCTCGGTGCGATCATCTATTTTCTCTCATTCCTGGTCGACCTGACCTCCCGTGGTATCGACGAGACGCAGAAATTCACGGACAGTCCCGAGATCAAAACCGATTGAGGAGCATGCGGTTCGTACCCCTGTCGTCATCTGGCTACGAACCGTGCTCGATGGGGCCATCCGCTGCTTTCCAGGCATTGAAGCCTCCCGCCATGCTGATCACTTCCCCGAGACCCATTTCCGTGGCGCGCTGCGCCGCGAGGACCGAGCGGCCACCGGTGCCGCAGTAGAAGACGAAGCGCTTTTGCGCCCCGGGCGCCAGGGCCGGGTCGTGCATGGGAGAGGTAGGATCGACACGAAATTCCAGTAGACCTCTGGAAGCGTGCACAGCGTTGGGGATCTTGCCCTCTTTCTCGAGTTCGCCCGCGTCCCGGACATCGACAAAGACCCACCCGTCACGGCCGTGCAGGCGCAGGGCGTCCTGAACCGAGCACGTCTCCACCTGGGCATTCGCCTCAGCGAGGTAGTCCTTGAATCCCTTGATCATTGCCTGGCCTCCGATGATTTACCATCGGGGCATCACAACACGAAGCGCTGGTTGTGTCGAGTACGGAGGACCCGGCTTCGACCGTCAACGAATTTCCTGGTTGTCATTGCTTTTGTGCTGTGCTGATATTTCCTCAGGCCAGCAATAAATGCAGCTGGCGCCATGGAGTAAGCGAGTGGCTGGCGGCTTTGCAAAAGACGGTGCGGTACAGGACCAGATCGACGCCACAATCGAGGACGCTGTCAATCGCGCGCGTGATCGGCTGCCCCGGGGCGAAAGCCTGAAGAACTGTGAAAAATGCGACACCACCATCCCCGCTGCCCGCCGTGAGGCTGTCCCGGGCGTGCGCCTGTGTGTCAATTGTCAGGCGGAACAGGATAAGCAAACAGTCAATTACAGCGGCTACAACCGACGCGGAAGCAAGGACAGCCAGCTCAGGTAAAATAACAGGCAGCTGCGAACGACATGGAAGCAGAGTTGACCCCTTAGTTCTCAGTCTTGCTGAACAGCATGCCATCGCTCCATATGTGATTGACGCCACCCCAGGAAGTCGCACTACTGAGGTCAGGGAAGAAGCCTTTGTGGTGAAAATTCGCGCTCGTGTTGCACAGTAACGGTACGCCGCTGAGGGCGTGATACTCCGATAGTAATTCGAATATGCGCGGATGATCGGAAGCGCTGACCGTCTGAAGCCGTGCGGTGCCGTCCAGGTGCTGAATAGCGGGAATACGCTGTTTCCAATGGTCACGCACCCGGTGATCGTAGAGCATGTACGGGTCCGGTGCGCCGGGGTCGAATATCTCGGGCGCATGCTGCTCGAGACACATGGGCGCCACGGGGCGGTAGCCCTCGCGGCCCTTGATGCGGTTGAGGGTGTCCTTCATGGACGGGCCAGTAGCCGGAGCGAGGATGCTGCGGTTGCCCAGCGCCCTGGGTCCGAGCTCCGCGTTGCCGTCGAGGAATAGAATGGGCTCCCCGGTACTGTGTATGAGTGCTGCGAGCTCGGCGAGACTGCATGCTTTCGACGCCCAACCAGGAGCCGGATCGTTGCGTATGAAGGCCGGCCCGCTATAAACGCTCCATTGGAGCGCGCGGTGGGGCGTGCATGCCATCATCGCGCAGCAAGCGGTGCCCAGCGCGCTGCCCGCGTCGTTGGGGAACGGCGGAATCCACATCTGGTCGAAGGTGCCGGCGGATCGGATGGCCTGATTCCATTTGATATTGAGGGCACATCCGCCGGCGTAGCAGAGATTCCTGGCGTGCTCCGGATACGATTGAACCATTCGATCCAGGGACTCCACCAGCAATTGCTGAACGAACTGATGGTAGGAGGTAATGACGTCTTCGCCCTTCCCGGAATTCACCGTCGGACTATTCCTGGCGAGTTCCAGGAAATCCAGATTCGCATCGTAAATTCCGTCCATCGTCTCGTCGTTCAGGCCGGGGAGCTCTGAGGTCAGGCGACTGAACTCCGACACGAGCGCTTCGCGTTCCTCACCAAAAGCCACGTAAGCCATGATCTTCCCGGGATTACCGAGGGTCTCCCAATGGTTCGGGTCCGCCGAGAAGGGGCCGCGACCGGCGGCCATCTCCGCGTAGATGTCGCCGACAATGCTGAAGGGGGCACCAAGGTACTCGAAGCTGCCGTCGCCGGCGTCGAAGTAGTAGAGGAGGGGCGCCATCCCTCCGTCCCAGCTCAACACGAAGGCGCTTTCGTCGTTGGCCGCGAAGGGGCTGGTGCAGTAGCTTCCAACCACGTGCCCGGCGTAGTGAGGGTAGCTGAGGTAAGGGAACTCGGCGTGAGGATTCGGCGGGTAGTCGAGCATGTCTCGCTGGAGCGGGCTCTGTACGTACGGTGCCCGAGGCAACCGGATGTCGCGCTGGCCCCACTTGAACACCTGCCGCTTGGGATTCCATCCATCGAGGACAAAATGGTCGATGTCGTCGGCGGAATACCCGTAATGAGAGAGCAGCGCCATGACCCCGGCGATGTTGAACAAGGGACAATGGCGAATGTCATTGCCGATCTTCTCCATCTCCACGCTGAATACCAGAACATCGTCTTCTATGAGCGCAACAGCGCCGTCGTGTCCGAATTTCAGTCCGCAAATCAGCATGGCTTCGGGTGTGTAGATTAATACCGGTAACTGGGACTGGACCTGAGGCGCGGAGAGCGCCGACTGCGCCTATCGTTCACCCAGATTCTGCTCTGTCCAGGTCAGCGAGATGTTGAAGCTGATGGTAATACGGGTCTCCCGGGAAAGGTTCGCGTGCACCGAATGGGTTAACGCGGAATCCCACAGCATCAGGTTTCCGGCCTCGGGCCGCAGGGTGAACTCGTAGTTACCAAGGGTCTCCCCGGCTACCGCAAGCATGCTGGCCGCAGCCCGGGGATCGTAAAAGCTGATGGCGGCGGAGGGCGCCCGCGATTGACGGGGCTCGACGTCGCTCTCTTCGGGCATCTTGAGGTAATAGGTGCCGCTCAAGTACGACCAGGCGTGGTTGTGGGGAGCGTGGTAGTCCCCGAAGCGATTCGTATTCGACCAACCGCTCACGGACCATTTAATCCCGTAGTCCATACCAACCCTGTGAAAATAGGCTTGCACCGATTCGTCGATGCACTTGCGCAGCCACGCTATTCCCGGATGGTCTAATCCGAAGATGTCGACAGCTTGGAAACGCGCCGTGAGCTGCTCGTGCTCCCGATCCATCTTTTCGACCAGCTCCACCAGCGTGTCCGCGTGTTCCTCATGGCCGGGCAGTCGCCGCCGCAACAGCAAAGTGGGCCAGAGATCCTTGAATTCCGGTGTCCAGGCAGGCGTGTTGGCGGCGGTGCTCATGCGGATTTCGCCCCACTCTCCACCTGGATGTCGAATGCCACCCGGATTGCCGGTTCCCGCGCGAGGTTCGGGTGCAGAAAGTAGCTCACATAGGCGGGCCAGATCATCAAATTCCCGGGCAGGAGCGTCACCGTCTGGTTGTACGAGATGTACGGATCCTTGTTGACGGCGTTCATGTTGACTCCCATGCGGGGGTCATAGAACGTAATGCATCCCGAACGACGGTCATTGCGAATCCCGATCCCTTCGTCATCCGTGTTGGAGCGAGCCACGTAGATCCCCGTGAAGTAGGCGCCGGGATGATTGCGCAGGCTACGATAGTCATCGAGGTGCTGCACGTCGAAGCTCCCGCTCGCGCCCCACTTTATCTCGCTGACGAAGCCGGCCTTGAGCAGGCAGGCGCCCACGCCGTGTCCGATCTGGGCCTTCAACCAGTCGAGACTGGGATCTTCGATGGAGAAGACCGCCTCGTCGGGGTGTGCATGGGCGAGCTCCACCAACCGTGCGGTGTGAGGCTCGTGTCCGGGAATGGCCTGATTCAACAGGCTGCTCGGCCAGAGCTCGATTATCTCGAGTTCCAAGTCGCTATTTGGCATCGGGTGATAGGTGACGGTCGCGAAGAGAGGGCGAGCATATCAAGAGAACTGCCGGGATAACAGGCTGGGCCGCGTCTGTCCGTCCATGGGAAAATTCTATCACAGGGCAATAATGCACGACCCCATCTGTTCACCGTATAATTCTGCGTCAGGTCAATGCAGTTTATCCGCGAATATCAACTTTCCGAATCAGGTATCTGTGATGCCCTGATTCGATGCTTCGAGGAATGCCGGGCACTCAATTGCGTGCATCGCGGGCGCCTCGGTCGGCAGAAGGTCCGCTTGGACATGAAGGACTCCTACGATCTCAGCCTGGCCAATATTCCACCCGCGGTCCGCTCCACCTACGCAGACGTATTCGATGCCTACTTCACCGCCCTTGCTGAGTTTGTCTCCGATTATATGGACCGCTTCCCCCATCTGAGGTCCCATACGCGCTCTTGCAGCATCAACGAATCACCCAATATCCAGCACTATCCGCCCAACGGCGGATTCTTCGAAGAGCATTACGAGAACGCGGGACCCGAGGTGGCCAGGCGGGTGCTGACATTTCAAACCTATTTGAATGACGTACAGGAGGGCGGCGGTACACGCTTCGTGTATCAGGACCACGTTGCCAACGCCAGCAGGGGAAAGACCGTGCTGTGGCCGGCCGGTTACACCCACGTGCATTGCGGCGTGGTTGCGCCCCGGGACGACAAATACATCATCACGGGCTGGTGGAGCTACGACGAGCCGGGTGAGGCATCGGCGCCCGGTCAGCCGCCGATAGTCTGAACGGCGTCCACGATCTCGCAGCTGCGCGTCACCTTGTCGCCCCAATTGCGGTCGAACTCGATCCCTAAGCGCTTGAGCGCATCGGAGTCCGGTATGGCCCGTGCGGCCGTCACGTCGTCGAACTCGTACACGGCGATGTGCACGTCCGCGTCCACTTCGCTCCAGCCACGCCATGCGCGCCGCGATTTGAAGGCCTTGTGGGCGTCCATCAGGTGCTCATCCTGATACCAGCGATCGAAGGCGTCTTTCACGTCCGCATCGACGACTCGTGCGCGCACGATGAAACAAGCGGTCATTGTCGTTCCCCTGTTGCTATCCGGCGTCGTTTAACTCGATGACGAGCTTTCCGAAGTGCCGGGCTGCGCGCATGGCGTGGTAGGCGGCGCGCGCATCGTCGAAGGTGAAGCGCTCGTCCACCACCGGCATGAGGCGGTGCTGAGCGATGGCGTGATTCATGCGCGTAAACATTGCCCGGGAGCCAACGTAGATCCCCTGCAGGCGGATGGACTTGCGCATGATCATCACGGGGTTCATCTCACCGCCGGTGAGCACACCGATGAGCGCGACGCGCCCGGCGACGCGAGTCGCGGCGACCGAGCGCTCCAGGGTCCCGGCACCGCCCACCTCGATCGCCAGATCAACGCCGGCACCCTCGGTGAGCGTGAGCACCTGTTCGTGCCAGTCGGGGTTGGAGCGGTAGTTCACGCACGCATCCGCGCCCAGGCCGCGGGCCCGCTCGATCTTCTCGTCGCTGCCCGAGACCAGCACCACCCGTGCACCGAGCAGCTTGGCGAACTGCAGCGCGAAGATGGAGACGCCGCCGGTGCCGAGCAGGAGCACGGTTTCCCCGGGCCGAAGCGCCCCGAACTCCACCACCGCGTGCCACGCCGTGAGGGCGGCGCAGGGCAGCGTCGCCGCAGCGGCGAAGTCCAGGTGCGCCGGGATCGGCACGACCCCCTGCTCGGCCAACACCACCTCCTGGGCAAGAACGCCGTCGATGGCCCCGCCGAGGGCGCTCGCCATTGCCGCCGGGGTGATCGCACCGTCCGTCCAGTGCTGAAAGAAACAACTGGCGACGCGATCGCCGACGGTTATCGATGCGACACCCTCCCCCACCGCGATAACTTCACCCGCCGCGTCGGAATTCGGAACAGTGGGGTAGCGGATCCCGCGGGGTACCGGATCCTCGATGGTCGCGAGATCGCGGTAGTTGACCGCCGACGCCCGTACGCGCACCTGCACCTCACCCGGCCCGGGTTCGGGAACGTCGCGCTCGGCAAGGGTAAGAGCGTCGACGCCGTCGGGGGAGCGGATTTCGTACGCACGCATTGCCATCACATACCGCCGACCACGTCGGCGATCCGCTCGATGTTCTCGATGGCTTCGCTGTGCTCGAGACCCGGCCACTCCACCCGTAACAACAGATGATCCACGCCGAGGGTTTCCGCGTAGCGTTGTAGCTCGTCGCGGACCGCGTGCGCATCGCCGACGATGAAACGATCCGTAGAGAACTCGTCAAAACGCTCGGCAAGGGGTACATCGGCCACGTGATCCTGCCCCCAGGAAGCGTAGGCTTCGTACTTGAATAGTAACGGGCCCCGACTGACGTCGCGTGCGTGCGCACTATCCTTACCGACGAAGCACTCGCGGATGAGCGGGCAGCTCTCCAGCGGCAGACCGAGGCGCCGGCGCTCGTCGGCGTACACCCCGAGGAAGTGCACTCCCTCGTCGACGGTGACTGCGGGCGCACCAATCCAGGCGTCGCCGAGACGGGCCGCGCGGCGCACCGCCGCATCGACACCGCCGCCAATCCAGATCGGCGGCCGCGGTTTTTGCTTTGGACGGATGCTCGCACCGACGTCGGGCAGCTCGAAGTACTCGCCGTGGTGGCTGACCCGCTCCTCGGTCCACAAACGCTTGACCACATCGAGTGCTTCGGTGAAGCGGGCGACCCGCTCCTTCGGCTTTACGCCCATCACCGTGAACTCTTCTGTGCGGTAACCAAGTCCGACTGCGAAGACGAAGTTGCCGTCTGTGATCCAGTCGAGGGTCGCCGCCTCTTCTGCCGCCATGACTGGATTGAGCATCGACAGCAGTGCCACTCCCGGCCCGATTAACATGCCCTCGGCCTCCCGGGCGAGCCACGCGAGCAGGGGTATGGGTTGGTACATTCGGATCGGTGCGAGCACCATGTGCTGGCCCACCAGCAATGACGTAAAGCCGTTGTGGCGCGCGCTGCGCACCAGGGCTGCCACTTCGTCGAGTCCGCTGTCGATGTTCGCATTCGGCGCCCATTGGGGCGCCATGAACAGTCCGATCTTCATGCTCCGTCCCTCCGTGCCAGCGCCAGGGCGTTATCCCCGGGACTCAGGCTTGATCCTCCAGGCGGTAGACACGGGTGGCCGTGTCGTGAAAGAGCTTCGCCTTGTCCTGCTTGGTGTAATCGGCCGTCAGTCGCTTGAATGAATTCCACACGACATTGTAACTGCAGCTCACCATGTCCACCGGGAAGTTGGATTCGAACATGCAGCGCTCGGGGCCGAAGATTTCGATGGTGTGTTCGTAGTAGGGACGGGTCGCACGCATCAGCGCCTCGCTGGTGGGCGGTGCCGCCTGCTCATGCCAGCCGAATCCGTTCAGCTCCATGTTGATGCCGCCGAGCTTCGCAACCACGTTCTCACAGGACGCGAGCTCGGATATGTCGCGCTGCCACGCAGTGAAGACGGCGTCGCGTTGACCTGCATAGGGACCGATGCCGAGGGGGCCACCGAAATGATTGAGCACGATGGAAGTGTCCGGAAAGGCGCGGGCGAGATCGGTGAGATCCGGGATCTGCGGATGATAGCACCAGCCCTCGAAGCTGAGCCGGCGCGGCGCGAGCTCCGCGAACCCCTCTCGAAAAACCGGGTCGAGGAACGCGTACTGCTGCGGGTTGCCGCGCCCGTTCGCCACCGCGTCGCTGGCGTCCCAGTTGCCCTGGTGGCGGATGCCGCGAAAGCGTCCGCCGCCGGCCCGGATGTGCGCATCGATCACCTCGCCGACCGCGGCGCCGAGCTTCAGGTTCGCGGTGCCGACGATTCCCGCCGCGATGCGGCACGGCCCGTAGAGTCCCGAGGCGCTCATTGCCGCGATGCCGTTGGCGAACTCCGTCTCACCGACCACGCGCAGGCTCTCGGGGCCGCTCGCGCGGTACATGGCGCCACACTCGATGAAGACCGTCGAGACGATCTTGTGGCCCGCGTTCACGTCGAGCAGGATATCGTCAAGCAGATAGCGATAGGCGACCCTCTCAGGGCGGAATCCCCAGAGGTGGTGGTGCGGATCGCAGATCGGCAGGTCCGGCTCGAGGGCTTCCTCGACGGTGCGCTCGAGCCAGGCCAGGTTGACCGGTGACGTCATCGGTACGCTGTTCCTCTCTTCAGATCCGTTGGCGATCTCCCCAGGCGGGGCTCACGCGTCCAGGAGCTTGTGCATGATGTCCGTCGGCAACGGCTCTGCCGCCGCGGCATTTTGCTCGGCCTGTGCTGCGGTGCGCACGCCCGGGATGACGCAGCTTGCGTTCGGGTTGCTCGCGCAGAAGCGGATCGCAACTTCGGCCGGGCTCACGCCAAGCTCGGCCGCCGCGGCTTTCACCGCATCGAGCTGCCCCTGGAACTTGCGCAGATTTTCCGGCGTAAGCGATCGCTTCCGGGTGTCGTCGTCTGCAAACCGAGAGGACTCGTCGAAGCGCCCGCTCAGAAAACCCCGGTTCAGCGGGACTCGGGAGATGACGCCGACGCCCGCCGATCGTGCCGTCGCGAACGCGCCTGCGGCCGATTGGTTGATGACGTTGTATTCCATCTGCAGAGTCGCCGCCCGACCCTGGGAGATCGCCTTCTCGCATTCGGGCACCGTGTTGACCGAGACGCCCCAGTGGCGGATTTTGCCGTTCGACTTGGCCTGCTCGAGCACCGCATAGCTGTCTTCGGCCGACATATTGTCGACGCTCGGGTTGTGCAGCATGTAGAGGTCGATAGGCTCGCGTCCGAGCCGCTCGAGCGAGCCTTCCAGACATTCGGCGATGTACCCGGGCTCGAAGTTGCGAACTCGGGTAACCATGTTGTTGCCGCCTTTGGTGAATACCAGGATCCCGTCGCTATCCGCACGCTCCCGGAGGAACTTCCCAATGAGACTCTCACTGCGCCCTTCGCCGTACGCGTTCGAGGTGTCGATGAAGTTCATCCCCGCGTCGATGGCGGCGTGCAACGCCCGCAGACTTTCCGCGTCGTCTACCGGGCCGAAGGCGCCTCCGATGGTCATCCCGCCGAAGCCGATTACGGTGACCTCGAGTCCGGTGTTGCCAAATTGCCTCGTATCCATTTTCAGTTCCTGATCAGGTGCGCGCGGGCGCGGGAAGTCGGCGAGCCCCTGCTCACGGCGACAACGTTGCTTAATACCCAAGTCGAGTCATCATACTTCTCACTCATGCGAGAATACTACGGCCGCGGCATTATTCGGATGTCGTCGTCGAGGAGCTGAACCATGAGACACCTCAATTCGTGGATTCGGAGGAAGAGCCTCGGCGCCCAACGACTGGAATGCAAGAGCGTCCGCTGGGTCAGCTATTGGTCCCGCGTACTTCGGCTAACGCAGCGTCGTACCGTTGCGAGGCGATGGCTATACAAAGCTCCATGTCTTCTTCGAGCACCAGGCGCCCATCGATCAGCTCTTGAGCGGCAGCTCTGACTCGTTGAAGATAATCATCCTTGTTCGTGTAGCGCTGCTCCAAATCAGCAAGCGGCAACGTGCTGCCAACATATTCGAGAATCTGCCCGGCTCCACCGCTGTCCATGTGGCGGGGATTGAACCCAGTGTGGGTCGCAACTGGCACTTCGACGTCAGGCATGCGCACGCCGCCAATTTCGTTACCAGCCGAGTCGACTGCGGCGACCACGGTTGGGTAGTTCTGACCTGTCAACCGTGCTGGAAAGCTCCCAATTCCGTCGACTGACCCGGGACCTAATTCCAGCGGACAAATCGACGGTAACCGGTCCAATTTGGGCAATGAGAGTCCATCGATTCCCGCTAGTCGATCGACCACTTCCGCCCGGGTCATGCCGGTGCCGTCGTCGCGACGCGGAAACACACTATCAGGTGGCGGGATATCGTCCATGATCCAACGTCGCAAGTTTTCGAGCGCCGCTCTAAACAGCGGTCGGTAGTCGACTGCATTGAAGACGTTGCTGCCGTGGGAACCGAAAATGCTGCGATCAGCGTAAGGCAACAATCCCGGTCCATGTTGCGTGCTCGCGAACAAATAGCGTCGAACGTCGCCCGGTAGGTCCGCATCGCAATTATCCGCCAGTCTTGTATGAGTCAACCCGGCATCGCCACGCCAGTATTCTGATGACGTATCGGTGTACATCACCTTGGGCATGACGCCACGCTCGCGAAGCTTGTCCAGCAACCCTGCCCGCTCACCAGTCTGAGGGTTGGTTTGCGGCTCATCCGCAAACGGAAAGAGATGCCCGAATGACGGTGTCGGCTGTACGGAAGGTTGGCCGTAGCGCTGATTAAACTCGCCACGCCGTCCACCTGCGATATGAGCCAGGATTCCATCAAAAACCTGCCGACCGCACTCGTCCACATTCAATCCGAGAAACATCAACGTTCGCAAAAAACGCCCGCACTGGGAGATGCCCTGCCCGATGGTGTGTGTAACCGCCCCGGCGATTGGTGAAGTCGCGTCATGTCGCGCAAATGAAGCAAAATCGCGTACCGCCAGTAATCCCGCCCCGGCAACCGGGCAATCGCGAGGCGTGTAAAGCAAATCGTAGATGCGCCCGGGTTCAAAGCCGCCGTCCAGCGTAACCCTTTCGAAGTTGCCGTTGTCATCAGTGGCAAATCGCCAACGGTCACGATCTATCCTGTTGCCTTCATCACGCAAGTGTTGGCGCACCAGCAGCTGCGCCTGCGGGTCATCAGCATCGATTGGAGGGATGGGCGCGTGGTTCCCTATTGCCCCCACATGGTGGTCGGTTAACGTATAAGAGTCAGTTAGTTGATCAGGCTGAATGCGCAGGTGCATATGCGTCGCGGTGCCACGTTGACCTGGCGGTACCTGCGGGGCGCGTAGACCCAGGCGCTCAATGTACGCTGGCATATCCCATTGCCAGCCCACCCATGCGATGCACCAGCCTTGACGCATCAGAAAGCCATCCCCCATATTGATTTCGTCGGTGGGTGTCAGATCGAACGGTGCTTGATTGAATGAGCGCGGCGCAATTCGGTTACCCCGGTTCGGCACTTCCACCATGAGTGCGCCGGAAGCGCGGGCCAGGTCAGCAGGTACCAGCATGGAAATGTCGCCATCAAACAGCACTCGGCCATCCGCAGTCCGCTCGGCGAGCTCGAGGTCGGTAATACCCGCGTTCGCCGCATGTTCGGGGTCAACCGCATAGCGCGCAATTCCTTCGATGCGACGATAAGCGCCAACATCACCAAAGCTTGTACCATCGGCGAACATCTCTGAACGAATGACTTCGAGGCCAATGACCGGCATATTGCTTGCCTCTAAGGGCTTGTGGTCCAAAAACGGTCATCCTGACCGTACGCGGACCGCGAAATGATGAAGCGGCTCCCGAAGAAACCGCTTCAATAGTTTCGTATCTACTCCCTGTTCAGGACTTGGGCGTGTACCAGATCGGGGAGGTGTAGGCCCGCTCCTGAGTCGAGGTCGGCACATCCTTGGGTAGCTCGATACCGAAACGGAAGGCGTCATAGGTGGTCCAACGCGGTGTTGGGATCTCGATCACCCGAGCGTAGTAGAACGCCTTCTGCTTCGGATTGAATTCCGGGTCAGCCCAGACCGTGGCCAATTCCGAAGCGCCGATGCTGTTAGTCCAGTTGGCGTTGGCCACATCGACGGTGTTACCCACGGCAGGCAGCTTGCCGTTGACGCCCACGGTACGGTTTCCCGACCAGGCAACGTCATAGACCTTCTCGTGCGTTTTACCGTTGGAGTCGATCCAGCCCTTGACGATCTGAATACGGTCGAGATTGGCCCCGATCGGATCACGCAGCGCATAGACCATGAAGTTCGGCGCCTTTGCGTCTTTGGGCATGACCCGCAGGTCGCCACCCATCGGCGTTCCTTTTTCGTAACCGACAACAGCCGGCATGCGCGAGTTCATGTCCTGCTCCGTAAACTCCCAGCCGCCAAACATGCGGACAACCATTCGTGGGCCGGTGGTGCCGTAAACCTCCTTGCGTTGCATCGCGTCGAAAATCGACTCGCGGGTATTCTCCCTGGCCCAGACGGCGGCGAGCCCCGACGCAACCATTTGCCAGCCCGTGATCGTGCCGGACTCGGTTTGCATGAACGGGTGATTCATCCTCTCCGGCTTGGGCTCGTAGCCGGAATGCTTGCCGAAAAAATTATCCTCCTCGGCGGTTGCCAGTGAGGTGTGACTGTCGGTGGCGCCGATGATGCCGAATTTGTAGGGGTTGGTGCCCAATTCGGCCTCGATGGCCAAGCCGCGTTTCAGTGCCTCGCGGGCATATTCGCCGGCGAGCATATCGTTGGTCTTTGCGGCACTGACGTCCAGGTTGCCGATGGCCCAGGTCTCGTAGTCAGCAAACTCGTCGTCGGGTGACAAGTAAGGATGTGCCTCACCGTCGCCCTTGATCTGGGTCGCTTCGTAGAGCGGCTCCCACTTATCGCGTTGGGTGACGTAGGTCTTGTCGAGCTTCTTGCCGTTCCACTGCGCTTCCAGCGGAAACATGATGCCGTTGGAGAGGTTGCCGTTGTGCGGGATGGCCAGCACTTCTCCGCCGGTCTTCGCCTCGTAATCGGTCAGGTACTTCCACAGATCGCGCGGGTCCGGGCTGCCCTGGGGCGCGGTCATGGTGAAAGGCACCACTTGGCGTGCCCTCACCGGACCATCGCGCATGATAACGACACGATGCATGTTGTTGCCCTTGATCAGCGAGGTCCACTCAAAGCCGATAAGGGCCGTAAAACGACCCGGATCGTTGAACTTCTCGGCCTCGGCGACGACCCTTTCCCACAGATTCTTGTAGAGCTTGGAGCCCGGCGAATAGAGCGCGACCATCTCCGGGTTCATCTTGCCCTGGGAGAAGGTCGTGATCAGATCCAGCGACGCCTGAACCGCCGCATCGCCACCTTCCTCGAGCCCCTTGTGCCAGCGCGCGCCCTGTTCGTAGGCCAGCAGTTGCGGATTGCCGGAGGCTATGTCGCCCACCATACCCATTCCGTCGGAATGGTCGGCAATCACCAGCCAATCCAGCGGGCGTGATAGCCGCACCGCCTGTCCGGTGGAGGACACCACTTCCTCGCCCCTCGCGAACCGGTAGGCTTCGCGGGGGGGCAGGCGGTTGCCGAACAAACCCGCATCCATTGAAAGCGAAGTATGGAGGTGAGAGTCACCCCACAGCGGACGCTCAGGAAAGCTGCGGTGCGCATAGGGCGAGTAGACCTTGCCGGTGTAGGCGCTGGACAGGGTTTGCTTTGTGGCGGTTCCCGCATCCTGCGCTGCTGCAGGCGTTGCGATCATCAGCGACACAAGGAATGTCACGGCCAGGATGGGTTTGGTCATCGGTTTCTCCCTAGTCATTGGCGACCTCAAGGGGACGGATCCATTATTGCACTCGTCCTTCATGAACCACCAGGATTCGTCTAACGCGAAAATTGATCCATCTCATTTATCTCTTGAGAAGCCTCGTTTCGCGTTCACCCGCAAGCGGCGCGACATTACTCCATCGAGGGTGTCTCGGGCGCCTGGCCTTCCCAGGACTCCAACGGCACCGCGGAGACCGTGTTCTTTGGAGACCCGGTGACTATTTTGTCGCTGTACCCGAGGTAAATGAGGGTACGCCGATCGCTATCGTAGAATCTCACTACCTGCAGTGTCTTGAAAAGGATCGAGCGGCGTTCCTTGAAGACGCTTTCTCCGTTTTCAAACGGCTCTCGAAATCGAATCGGGCCCACTTGTCGACACGCGACGGACACATCGGACGTATCCTCACGCAAGCCGAGTGACCCCGTTACACCACCGATCCGCGCTCGGCTGATGAAACAGGCCACACCCCCCACTTTCGGGTCGTCGAACGCGTCCACCGCAATCTTGTGGTCGGTGCCGATCAGCTTCCACTCGGTGTCGACGGAGCCGACGCTTGGTTTCTTTCGCAGATCGACTCCATAGATCAACATAGCGGCCAGAATCACGCCGGCAATCGCGAAAACAACGAGCAATATGAATCCAATCTTCTTCAATTCATCCACCCCATGCTGCGGAGTTCGATCAAATCCAGGAGAGCTGATTGTACCGCTTCGGAGGATACGTGCACGTCAGCGACGAGCCGCCAGGTTACCAAAGCCATTTGATGAGTGTGGCGGATATGCCATTAGAGGATGAAAAAATCGTTTATCAATCCATGTTGCGTACACTCGGCAAACCAATTCCCGTCGCTGCGAAACCGCCGTCCACATTCAAAGTGTGACCGGTGATATAACTGGCTTTATCGCTGCACAAGAAATAGGTCGCCTCCGCCAACTCCTCTTCGGTTCCATAACGGTTGAGGGGGATAGCGTCGTGATAATCGGACCGGATATCCGGGGTGTGGACTTTTTTGGCCATGGCCGTATCGACGGGGCCGGGGGAAACGGCATTGACCCGAATTCCCTGGTTTCCAAATTCTACGGCTTGTTGTTTGGTCATATGCATCAAGGCGGCTTTGCTTGTTCCATAGGCCACGCGCAGCGTCGATGCCCTGACACCCGAAATCGACGTGATATTGACGATGCTTCCACCGCCGCGCGCCAGCATCGCCGGCACGCACGCCTGCGTGCAGATAAACGGACCATTGAGGTTTACTGCCAAGACCCGCGACCATTCCTCAAAACTGGTTTGCATAACCGGTTTGAATACAGCAATGCCAGCGTTATTCACCAAAGCATCGATATGGTTGAACTTGGCCACTACTTCTTTGATCGCATTGGCGACCTGATCGGGATCCGAAACATCACATTCAATGGCGAGGGTATTACCTGGTTCGTTTAGATTATTTCTCGCGAGATCTTGTGTCTTGCCATCAATATCCAGCAAAGCCACCCGCCAGCCTTCGGAAAGAAATTTCTTCGCCGTTGCAAGGCCGATGCCACGCGCGGCGCCGGTAACTACGACAACCTTCGACATTCAGTTCCTCCTTCGATCAATACCCAAAACGGCTTTTCTCAACGTTCTTCAGATAGTCACCAAATCCATGGTATTCCTCCCTGCCTCTGGCCGCCATCAACGAGATCATGGGCGGGCGCGAGACTAACTCCTGACCGATGCCCACGCCGAATGCGTATATACTGCCGGGGCGTCGGGGGATACCGTAACGCATCCGATCTCTATCATCTGTTCGACGCATTGCTGGCGGCGGGACTGACGCTGGACGGCGTGCGACCGACCAATTGTCCATAGGGAGAAAACCATGACCGAAAACGAGTTCAGAGCGCTCTGTCAAGAAAAAGGCTACTCAGAGGTGAAGGTCAAGGACTTCGAGCCGCACTTGTACGATCCAGCCCATACTCACGAGCGCTCCATTATTGGATTGGTCGTCAGTGGAGAAATGACCCTCGAGTGGGAGAATGGCGCCAGCACCTACGGGGTCGGCGATATCTGCGAATTCGAAGCCGGAACGGTGCACGCCGAAAAAACAGGCAAGGACGGGGCAACCATTATCCTGGGTTTCAAATAACGACGCTTTTCCTGCCTCGCAGAATCCGAAGAGGACAGGATGGTCGGCTGTGAGGGTAGGAGACAGGCGTCGGGTTTGTGTAACTCGTTGATTATCTGGTGGGCCGTGCAGGAATCGAACCTGCGACCACCTGATTAAAAGTCAGATGCTCTACCAACTGAGCTAACGGCCCGTATGTGGGTTTCTGCGAGAGAAGGGGCGAGATGATAGCGCAACGGGGGCCCCAGGCAACCCTGATATTAATCCCCGGGAGCTGGAGCCGTTCCGGGCGCACGCCGCCAGGCGGCGCTCCGGCGCTCACGAATCCGCAGCACCAGCACCGTCAGCGCCGGCAGGAAGGTAAGCGTGACGATGGTTGCACCGGCGACACCGAAGAGCACGATGGCGCCGAGCCCCCGGTAGAGCTCGGTGCCGGCGCCGGGCAGGAACACCAGGGGTGAGAGCCCGCAAATGGTGGTGATGCTGGACATGGCGATGGGCCGCAAGCGCGTTCGCACCGCGCCGCGCACCGCTTCCAGTGCGCCCATTCCCTCGTGGCGAACGTTGTAGAGAGACTGGTCGACGATCAGAATGGGATTGTTGACCACCACCCCCATGAGGATCAGGAATCCCAGCATCGAGATCATGTCGAAGGGCTGATGGATGGCCGTAAGTCCGATGGCGGGGAGCGCGGCGCCGATGACGTTCAGCAGCCACAATCCCACCAAGCCACTGGCGATGCCCAGGGGAATTGTGGTCATGATGACCAGCGGATAACCCCAATGGCTGAACACGGCCACCAGCAGCAGATAGATAAGGAGTATGGCGACGGCGTAGTTACCTGTCAGCGCCTCGCGTGTTGCGTTGAGCTGATCGCTCGCGCCGGTAATATCGATGGTCACGCCCGCGGGAATGGAACCCTGACTGCGAAGCGCGCCCATGAGATCCCGCTGCACCATTTCCACGCCGGTTTCCAGCGCCACCGAACGCGGCGGGATGATGCTGAGCGTGACCGTGCGTCTGCCGTCCACGCGGCGCACCTTGTCGGTATCCACGGTCTCGACGACGTCCGCGATAGAACTCAAGGGTAGTACGGTGCCCTGAGGCGTATACACCGGCAACCGGCCGATGTCCTCCAGATTCCTGACACTGCCGGTTGCGCCGTAGAGGTAAACATCGATCTTCTCGTCGTCGAGGAAGAACTCGTCCACATAGGCGCCATCGGTGAGTGCCGCAACGGTGTAGCCGAGCTCATCCGCGCTGATACCGAGTTCGGCGGCCCGCGCCCAGCGCGGGCGCACTTCCACCAGGGGCTGAGCCAGCGACAGTGTTGCCGGGTCGGCACGCAGCCGCGGTTTGTCGAACAACTCCCCTGCCTGGCGGTAGGCGGCCAGCGTCGTGGCATAGATGTCATCCAGTCGCGGACCGGAAATATCCAGATTGATGGCGCGGGTGCCACCATTGTTACTGGAAATGATGGAGCCTCGCGTCGCGAACGCCCGCATTCCCGCGTACTCCCGATACTTGTCGGTGATGGTGTCCATCAGTTGATCAATGTCGCGGGGTTCCACGGCTTCGGCGATGATGCGAATGCGCCCCGGCTCGACGCGCAGATAAAAATATTTGATGGCCGGCACCTTGCTGTCCCCGCGGATAAAACGCTCCGGATCGTCGTCCACGAAGGGCAGAAAATACCTTTCGACTTCGTCGGCGACCTTCGCCATCTCGTCGAGGTTGTAACCGGGTGGTGGTGACATGGTAGCGAAGATTTTTGGCTCCTCGCCTTCGGGAAGATACTCCGCGGGCGGCGTCAACAGAACAATGACCAGCAAACTGGCGACGACGGTTCCGGTGATGACGACGACTCGCCGTACCGGACCCGCCATCAGCCAGTCGACGGCAGCCAACGCCGAGCGGCGCAGGGGGCCGTCGCGTGTTGCGGCAGCTGTTTTTTCGGGCAGTACTCTGGCGCTCGCCGTCGGCACCACGGTAATAGCGATCAGCATCGAAGCGAGTATTGACGCCGAAACCGCAATGGCGATGTCGGAGTACAGCTGGCCCGCCTCTTCCTGTATGAACAGCACTGGTGCGAACACCAGCACCGTGGTGAGGGTCGAGGCGAGCACGGCCGGCCACACGCGCTTGACGCCGGCGAGCGCGGCGGCGAACCGCGCCAGCCCGCGGCGGCGCTCGAGCACGATGCTCTCCAGCACGACAATGGTGTTGTCCAGCGTCATGCCAATGGCGAAGGCAACCCCGGCCAGCGAGATGACGTTGACCGTTCGACCGGCAATAACCAGCCCGATGAACGCGGCTATGGTGCAAATCGGGATACCGACTATGCCGAGCGCCGTCGTTCTGGCAGAACGCATGAACAAGTACATCACCAGCGTCGCGAACACCGCGCCGATGAGGAGATTCGTCCAGACATTCGCTATGGATGCCTGTACGTAGCCCACGTCGTCGGCGTTGAGCGTGAGTTGCATCCCGGCGGGCTCGAGGACCTCGCGGTTAATCGCGTCCATCACCGGCAGCATTGCTTTCTTGATGGCGATCACGTTGGCGCCGGTTTCCCGACGCACCGCCAAGCTGAGCACGGGTTTGCCGTTGACGTAGGATCTGGACTGAATCTCGTAGTGATCGAGTCGTACATCGGCGATATCGCCGAGCCTGGTAATCGCGTCGCCGCTGCGATTGAGCACGAGCTCTTCGAGGGATTCGACACTGTCGAAGCGGCCCACGGTACGCAGGAGATAGCGCCGTTTGCCGCTTTCGATGTCGCCCCCGGAGACGTCACGGTTGCGAGCACGAACAGCGGCGCGCACGTCGCTGAGGGTGAGTCCGCGCTCGGCCAGCCGCGCGGCATCCACTCGGATCTGCACCTGGCGCTCGGCGCCGCCATAAACCCGCACTTCCGAGACGTCGCGCACGCGTTCCATGCGGGTACGCACATTGTCTTCCACGTAGTCGCGGATCATGTCCATGTCCACGCCGCGGGGATTTCCGGGAAGTGGTGCGACGCGAAAGTACATGAATGAGTTACTGGAGAATGACGACGCGTAAATGCGCGGTTCGCGCACGGTTATCGGATAGGACGATACCTGACTCAACGCGTTGTTCACGCGAATCAGTGTTTCGTTGATATCGACGCCGAAGGGAAATTCGAGTGCAATGCGCGCGTAACCGGTTTCCGCAGTCGAAATCATGCGTTGCAGGCCGGGGACGTTGCGTAAGAATTCTTCCTGTTCGACCAGGATCTCTTTCTCGACATCCTGAGGCGTCGCGCCCGGCCACTTGGTACGCACGGTAACGGTACGTACCTCGAGATCGGGAATCATCTGCACTGGTATGCGCAGCACCGCGATCATGCCGAGCACGCACACAACGAGTACCGTGATGGTAAGGAGCAGACCGCGTTTCAGAATCGCTTCGAACATGGCGCTGTTGTCGTCCTCAATGTGCCTTTACGATCCGCACGGGTTGGCCTTCCCGCAGGGTCTCGTTACCGCGAATGACGACCCGGGCGCCGGGCTCCAGGCCATCGCGAAGCTCCGTATTACCATCGAAGCTGCGCCCCACTTCCACCGTGTGCTGAGTGGCAACCGGTGCACCGTCCACATCCTTGAGCGCCCACACGCGGCTCGCACCATAGGGATCGCGCAGTATCGCGTCCCGGGGCACCGTCAGCACGCGCTCGGTTCCGGGGATCCGCAGCCGGGCCTGTGCCGACATGCCGGAGGTAACGTCCTGATCACCATCGGCAAGCTGCACACGCAGCAAAAAGGTGCGCGAACTGGAATCGCTTAGCGGAACCTTGGCGCTGATGCGCCCATCAATGCTCCGTGACGGCATGGCATCGAGTCGCACGCTGACTCGCGCGTTGCTGTCGATGTATGGGTAGTGTTCCTGGGGTACGCGTAGATCCAGGCGCAGGTTCTCGGTGCCCACCAACTCCAGCACCGGTGTGCCCGTATCCACCCACTCGCCTTCTTCCGCGAGACGCCTGGCGACTACTCCGGGGAACGGTGCATACACGTCGTGGCGCGCGATCAACTCGTGCTTGTAGCGTTCCGCCGTATGCAGGCGCTCGAGCTTGGCCTCTTCGATTTTCAGCTCCGCCTCGGCGGCACGGATCTCGGTCTCGGGAATACCTTTCTTTGGTCCCAGCCTGCGCGCCTCGTCCCGGCGCCGGCGGGCTTCGTCGAGGGTGGCCTGAGCCTCCGCCGACGCTGCCTTGGCTTCCATGAGTGCGAGTTTCTCCAGGGTCGGATCCAGGGACAGCAACAGTGCGCCCTTGTCCACTCGGTCGCCGGCGGTCACGTGAACCGCCGAGACCAGACCGCTTACCCTGGACGAAAGCGAGGCATGGTCGCGGGCGGTGACGGTGCCCGTTAACGGGATCTCCAGAACCACCGGGGTGAGCTGTGCGCGGGCCACCTCCACCGGCACCACCGGGTCCGCCTGGCCCGGCCACGGGATGGCCACGCCAAGGCAAACGGCGATGGCAACCCATGCGGTGTAACGAAATCCCGGCACTGCTTCAGGTCCTCGATCAACTCGCGTCATGATGCCACGTTCAGCGCTGCGCACGCACCTTCGCCTCGCGATGGGCCACGTATATGGAGCTCCCTGCGATGATGGCGGCGCCGACCCAGGTGTAGATATCGGTGGGTTCGCCGAACAGCATCCAGCCCAGGAAGGCCACCTGGGGCAGTCGCAGATAGTCGAAGGGCATCAAGTACATGGTATCGGCGAGGGAGAATGCGCGGGTGAATGCCATGTGCGCCGTGCTGGCAACTGCGCCGATCATTATCACCCAGATCCACATCCCGGCGCTCGGCCACGTCCATACGAACAGCGCCGGCACCAGTGCAATGGGGGTGATGAGCATCGTCTGATAAACAACCAGGCTTCCCACTTGCTCGGTGCGCGTGAGGATCTTCATGGTGATTACCGACAGCGCCATGGTAAGAGCTGAAACGACGACCATGATCTCGCCGGTACCGATGGATTGCGCACCAGGGCGTAAGATGATGAGCATTCCCCCGAAGCCGACAAGCAATGCGGTAATACGCCGCACGCGAATCACCTCGCGCAATACGATGACGGCCGCGACCGCGGCGAACAGCGGTGCGGTGAAACCGAGCGCCACAGCGTTACCAAGAGGAACGACGGCCAGCGCACTGAACCACGTTGCCATGGAGATAAAACCGAACAGGGTA
>JAACFO010000006.1 GCA_009937425.1 Gammaproteobacteria bacterium | reverse complement strand
GCACCGGACCCGCAGGTCCAGGCACCGCCCCCTGCGCCTGCGCCTGCGCCCGCGGCGCGTCCCTCGCCCACCGCCTCATTCCCATCGCCGGCCGGCGCGCCGCATACACCTTCCCACGCGACGCCGTCGGTGCGCCACTTCGCCCGGGAGCTGGGCGTGGAGTTGAGCCGCGTGCCGGGCACGGGGCGCAAGGGGCGCGTACTGAAAGAGGACGTGACGCGTTTCGTAAAGAGTGAGCTCGGCAAGGGTGCCCCCGAGGCCGCGGGCGAGCCGGGAACAGGAATTCCGCCTGTACGCACGGTGGACTTCGCGAAATACGGCCCGGTGGAAATTCAGCCCCTCGGGCGCATCCAGAAAATATCCGGTCAGCATTTGCGCCGCGCCTGGTTGAATGTACCCCACGTCACCCATCACGACGAAGCCGATGTGACCGAGATGGAAGCATTTCGCAAGTCGCTCAAGGAACAGGCGGCCCGCGAAGGCGTGCGGGTAACGGCGTTGTCTTTCATCATGAAAGCCGTGTGCGCGTCCCTGCGTGAATTCCCGAGCTTCAACGCTTCCATCGCCGCCGATGGCGAAAACCTGGTGTTGAAAAAGTACTTCCATATCGGTGTGGCGGTGGACACCCCCAACGGACTGGTGGTGCCGGTGGTCCGGGATGTGGACACCAAGGGAATTCTCGAGCTCGGCGCCGAGCTCGCCGAGCTCAGCGGCCGCGCCCGGGAGGGCAAGCTCAAGCCCGACGAAATGCAGGGTGGCTGTATGAGCATATCGAGCCTGGGCGGCATCGGCGGCACTGCCTTCACACCCATCGTCAATGCGCCCGAAGTGGCGATACTCGGCGTTACGCGGGCACGCATGACACCGGTGTGGAACGGCGAGAGCTTCGACCCGAGGCTCATGCTGCCCCTGGACCTGTCATATGACCACCGCGTCATCGATGGCGCCGAGGCCGCACGATTCATGAATTTTCTGGCCGGCGTGCTCGCGGACGTCCGGCGCCTGCTGTTGTGACGGCCAAGGCCCCATAGCAACTTCCCTCGAGCGAGCCCAACCCATGCCCCAAAGCACCGAGGTCAAGGTCCCCGATATCGGCGATTTCGGGGACGTGGAGATCATCGAAGTCGCCGTGAGCCCCGGCGATCGCGTCCAGGTGGAGCAGGGTCTCATCACGCTGGAAAGCGACAAAGCCACCATGGACGTGCCGTCACCGCTGGCGGGGGTCGTCACGTCCGTGGCGGTAACGGTGGGTGACCGGGTCTCCGAGGGCTCGTTGATTTTGACCCTGGAAGGCGACTCACAAACCGACGCTGCCGGCGCCGATCCTGCCCCCGGGGCCGCGGCGGCGCCCCGGGACACAGTGCCGGACCCCGATCCGGCGCCCCGCGAAAGCGTGCCGTCACCGGCAGTCGCCACCGCTGATGCGGACGTGCAGGCGCAGGTGGTGGTCATTGGCGCCGGTCCCGGCGGCTACACCGCTGCCTTCCGGGCCGCCGATCTGGGCAACAAGACCGTGCTCATCGAGCGTTACCCGGCGCTGGGCGGCGTCTGCCTCAACGTGGGTTGCATCCCCTCCAAGGCGCTGCTGCACACCGCCGGGATCATCAACGCAGCGGCGGCCATGGCGGAGCACGGGGTCGACTTCGGCAAACCCAAGGTCACACTGGCCAAGCTGGCCGGCTGGAAAGACACGGTCGTTACGCAACTCACCAAGGGACTTGCGGGACTCGCCAAACAACGCAAGGTAAATGTGCTCCAAGGCGTCGCCAAGTTCGTGTCACCGAACATGCTCGAGGTGACAGGCTCCGACGGCGTTGTTCGCGTCGGCTTCGAGCAGGCCATCATTGCCGCCGGCTCCCAGGCAACGGAAATACCGTCCTTCCCCAACGACGACCCGCGGCTGATGGATTCCACCGACGCGCTGCTCCTGGAGGAAGTGCCGAAACGCTTACTGGTGATCGGCGGCGGCATCATCGGTCTCGAGATGGCCACCGTGTACCAGGCCCTGGGCGCCCGGGTCAGCGTGGTGGAGTTGCTCGATGGCCTGATGCCGGGCTGCGACAGGGATCTGGTGCGCCCGCTGGCAAAGCGCATCGGGAAACTCTACGAGGCCATCTACCTGAGTACCCGGGTCACTGGAATCGATACGCAGAAAAAGGGACTCAAGGTGCACTTCGAAGGCGCCAAGGCACCGGCTTCCGAAATTTTCGATCGCGTACTGGTTGCCGTGGGGCGGCGTCCCAACGGCCACCGCATCGGCGCCGATGCCGCCGGAGTGGCCGTAGATGACGCGGGCTTCATCGGCGTCGATTCGCAACAGCGCACCAACGTGCCCCACATATTCGCCATCGGCGACATCACCGGTCAACCGATGCTGGCCCACAAAGCCACCCATGAGGGCAAAGTGGCGGCGGAAGTGGCAAGCGGCGAGAAGTCACAATTCGACGCCCTGGCCATCCCCAGTGTCGCCTACACGGATCCGGAAGTTGCCTGGACCGGTGTGACGGAAAGCGAGGCGAAGGAACGGGGCATCGACTTCGATAAGGCGACCTTCCCCTGGGCCGCCAGTGGGCGGTCTCTGGGCATGGGCCGCAACGAGGGTCTTACCAAGCTGCTGTTCGACAAGGCCAGCGGGCGCCTCATCGGTGCCGGCATCGTCGGGCCCCACGCCGGCGATCTGATCGCGGAAGCCACTCTGGCACTGGAAATGGGGGCCGACGCCGCCGACATCGCGCTCACTATCCACCCCCACCCGACCCTGTCCGAGACCGTGAACTTCGCCGCCGAAATGGTGCAAGGCACAATCACCGATCTGTACGTGCCGCGGCGCAAGTAGCGCGGCGACCATCCATGCGTGTCAGCTTGAGTTACAAGGCGCAGGGCGCGGCGGGCCCGCCCGTGGTGATTCTCCACGGCCTTCTGGGTTCCAGCAGCAACTGGCGCAGCATCGCCCGCCGGCTCGCCGAGCGCCACCGGGTATTCGTGCTGGATTTACCCAACCACGGCGACTCTCCCCACGTGGACCACATGAGCTACCCGGGCATGGCAAAGGACGTGAGCGCGTTCCTCGACGAGCACGGCATCGATTCCGCCACGCTCATCGGCCACAGCATGGGCGGTAAGACCGCCATGCGGCTCGCACTGGACAGCCCGCGGCGGGTGGATCGCCTGGTGGTAGTGGACATCGCACCGACGGTGTCCGAGCACGATCACGTGCCGGTGCTGCACGCCATGGCTTGCCTGGATATGGCCCGCATCACCCGGCGTTCGGATGCCGAGCAGATGCTCGCGGCGGACGTCGCCGACGCAGGCATGCGTCAATTCCTGCTGCAGAATCTCACCAGCACCGCCGAGGGCTTCGCCTGGCGCATTAACCTGGACGGCATCGAGCACAGCCTGGCGAATCTACTGGACTTTCCCCTGGATGCGGACGCCCAGCCCTTCACCGGGGCCGCCCTGTTCCTGCGCGGCGGGCAATCCGACTACGTATTACCGAAAGACGAGACGATCATCCGCAGGCTGTTTCCCCGCGCCGAGATCGTCACCATCGAGGGCGCCGGCCACTGGCTGCACGCGGAGCAACCGGCCGCCTTTCTGCGGGCCCTGGGCGAAGCTTCGGCAAAGCCATGACCGCAGGGCGGGTTGCGCTTCTTTTTGCAAGCCTGCTGGGCGGCGCGGCGGCAGCCGATGAAGCACGGAACGTCTCGCAACCCTACCGATTGTCTCCCCACGTGGCACCGGGCGAAACCCACATGGGCATTCGCTTGCTCGGCACAGTCTCCCTGGCGACGACATCCATTGCCGGTCTGCCTCTCGGTGGGCTCTCGGGTCTTGCCTGGGACGAGGACGCATCGCGACTCTACGCCCTCTCGGACCGCGGCGCCCTGTTCCACCTGCGCCCGCACTTAGAGCAAGGGTACCTGGTACGTGTTGACTTATTGGCGGGCTTTGCATTGCGTGATCGGCACGACCGCCCCCTGAAGGGGCGCCGCGCCGATGCTGAGGGCCTCGTGCTGCGCCACGGAAACAACGGCAAAAGCGGCGACAGCCTGCTTGCCGTGTCCTTCGAACGCCATCCGCGCATTACACTGTTCAGTCCCGACGGGCGTTACGTGGAAACCCTGCAGCTGCCTGGTGAACTGGGTGACAGCCGCCGCTACGCCAGCCCCAACAAGGCTTTGGAGGCCCTGGCCTGGTTGCCCGTTGGAGGCTACCTGACCGGCCCCGAGCGTCCGTTCACGGGGGATGGGGGCGGTACCGTCGACCTCTTCGCCCTCGATGGGAGAAGCTGGCGCTACCCGTTGCTGGCGACGCCGAATGCATCCCTGGTGGATATGCAGGCATTGCCCGACGGCAGCCTGCTGACTCTGGAACGAGGCCATGGGTTGATGTTTCTTCCCATGATCATATCGCTGCGCCACACGCGGCTCACCGCCGAGAACGCCGGACAGCGTCTGCCGGTCGAAACCCTGGCGGTTCTGGATTCGTCACAGGGCTGGAGCATCGATAATTTCGAGGGACTGACCCGCCACCGGGAGCGCACATTCTTCATGGTAAGCGATGACAACTTTAATGCCTTGCAAAAAACACTGCTGGTCTACTTCGAGACCGTCAGCACTGGCGATCCGGGGATCCGGAGCAATCCGTCAGAATTTGAACTCCGTCAACAAAACCCGGGTTGACATGAACTAAACTCGTAAACCCTAACAGATCAAAGACATCCTGATGGGCGCGAAGGCACAGGCGATTAATGCAGGCCAGTTCGGCGTCGATGAAACGCTGCTGCGTCACTTCGTGCCCATGAACGGCCTGGCTGAAGCCCACATTTCCCAGTTGGTACCCTTCGCCGGTGTTTCCGAGCTGCACCCCGGCGACAACATTTCCACCAACTTCAAGACCTCGGATCAGGCTTACTACGTGGTGCAGGGCCAATTGGATCTCTACTCCGGCTCGAAGCTTACGGGCAGCGTCAAAGGAGGCACGACGGAAGCGCGATTTCCGCTTTCTCATCTGCAAACACACTTCGATTCCACCCGCGCCCGTGGCGCGGTACGCCTGTTGCGCGTGGATCGCGCGCGGGTCAGCGCCCTGCTGATCCTCGAGGAGCCGTCCGCCGGCGCGACCACCCACCGCCGCACCACCCGCAGCCCGCTGGACTCCCGCCAGATTATCGCGAGACTGCTGAAATCACAGATCTTCTCCCACATTCCGCCGGCCAATGTGCAGCGCCTTCTGGAACTCGCCGAGCCCGTGCCGGTGCACGCCGGCGACGTGGTCATACGCCAGGGCGAAACAGGCAATTACTGCTATATCTTGATGGAAGGCCGGTGCTCACTGACGAGACGGGCACCCGGCGAAATTCTGCCGCGCACCTTGGGCGATCTGGGCCCCGGCGACAGCTTCGGAGAAGAGGTGCTCGGCGACAACGGCGCGCGGCGCACTACCGTGACCATGCGATCCGATGGCTGGCTGCGCCGGCTCAGCAAGGCGCAGTTCGCACAGCTGGCCGGCAAATCCAGCATGGACCAGATCAGCCGGTACGAGGCCGACGAGCTCGTGAGCCGGGGAGCCCGGTGGCTGGACGTACGCCTGCCCGAGGAGCACCGTAACGACGGCTTGGCGGGCAGCCTGAACATACCGCTTGCCGAAGTTGGCGGACGTAGCCGAGAGCTCGATCGAAAGGTACCCTATGTATTGTGCTGCAATACCGGACAGCGCAGCATCGCTGCTGCAATATTGCTCCGCCAGCAGGGATTTTCCGTATGCGTTTTGGAGGACGGATTGATGGCTAAAGATGTCCGCGGGGACCGTGGTGGTTCCGCCGACGATTTGAAGGGCCAGTTGGTAATTGCCGACGCGGAAATCCGCACCGCCATGCAACGCAAGACCCAGGCCGAGGCGATGCGCGAAGCCGCCGCCAGGGGCAGCGGCATGAGCGACAGCCAACGGGTGAGAATGCGCGCCAAAGCCGAGGCCGAGGCGGCCAGGGCCGATGAGGCGCTGGCGAGTGCGAAACGACGCAAGCTCGAGCTGGTAGCCATGGTGCGGACCATGGACGCCAAGGCGGCCGACGAGCGCCAGCAGGCGGATTCGGTGGTCGAGCAGCTGCGCCAGCAAACCGACGTGCGCCTGCAGGCGGAGAAAAATCGACTGCAGAACGATTTCCTGCAGGCCGCCGGCGCCATGGACGATCTCAAGCGTGCCCAGTCCGATGCCGAGGAGCACTTCCAAAAAGAACGCGACCGTCTGGAGGCTCAGATCACGCAGGCGCGGGCAGCCATGTCCGGCGAGGCAGAACGCATCCGCGGCGAAGTGGAATCCGCCAAGCGCGCCGCCGCCGAAAAGGCCGAGAGAATTCGCCGTGAGCAGGAGATCGCCGAACAGCAGTTACGCGCCCGCACCGAAGCGCGACTGCTGGCGGAGCGCCGCAAGCTGGAGGCCGAGTTCAACACCAGCATGAGTTCAGTGCGCAAAGCCAGCCAGGAACTGAGCAGCGCCGAGAATGCCAAGCGCGAAGCGCAGCGCAAGGCGAAAGACGTCTCCGCAAAGCTGCGTGCCGCCGAGGAAAAGGCCCGCCGTGGTAGCGGCAGCGCGGCTCCGGCTCGCCAGGAAGCCCAGCGGCGACTGGAAGCCGCCCATCGTGTACAGCGCGACGACGCCGCCGGGCGGGCCGCGCCGTCCAACGTCGTGCCTTTTAAAGGCCCGGGTGGAGAGGCCGCCCCCTTCGACCCCAGCAATACGATGGTGGCCTTGCGCACGGAGCTGCACACCTTCGAGGACAAGGTGTCTGAAGCCAGCGAACAAATCGACACCGCTTCACGTGCCCGTGCCCAGGCGCAACGCGCACAGCTGCTGGTGGAAGAACGCCTGGCACGTCAACGGGCATTGGAAGAAGAAACACGCCTGACACTGTATGAAGAGGCTGAGAGCTGGCTCGCCGAGGAGCGCGACCGCGACGGTTCGGCAGCGTCGAAAGAAAAGGATCGTAAACGCGCAAAAGCCAAGGCGCAGGAATCAAATCGTCAAGCCCAGGCTTCCGAGGATATGATGTCGGACATCAAGTCTCAGCTGTCGGGCGATTACGACGACGAAGCAAGCTCCATCGAGCACAGCCTGCGCATGCGGGAAATGGAACAGGAATCGGCGGCAAAAGCGAGCCCACCGGATCCCGTAAGGGCAAAGGGCAGCGACGAACGCAAAAAAGCCAAAGAAGCCCTGGACCGCGCCCGGGAACACGTGCAACGCCTGAAAAACCGCTACGACAAGGACTGATTGCTATTCCCGGGGCCACCCCCGGGATCGGCCCAGGCGTCCAGTGACGCCACGATGGTGGTGCGCGTATCACCGATATTCTCATTAATGATTCCGTGGCGCTGGGAATCGATCATCTTCAACTCCACCACCGTGTCTCCCAGGTGCTCGAGGATGCTGTTGACACTGTCGGCCACTACCACCGGGTCGTCACTGCCCTGAACGAGCTTTACCGGACACGCCACCTGAGGCAGGCTCGCCTTCAGCGCGTCCACCAGCACCGTCAATTCGTACAAGCCACGCACCGGCATCTGACGATAATTGATGTGCGGGTGTTCGGATTCGTTGCTCTGAAACGGTTTTATTCCCTCGAAAGACGACACCCATCGCACCAGACGGTTGGCCCCGTGCACCAATGGCACGAAGCGCATGCCACGATCCTGAAACTTCATCGGGACCGACGCCGCCACCACCCCGGCGAGCCGGGCCGGGCGCTCGGCGGCGAGAATCAACGACAACGCGCCGCCGGTGGAAAATCCCACCAGCGCGGTGCGCGGCGCGAGCTCCGCCATGATGGAGAAACCGCGGCGCACCGAGTCTTGCCAGTCCTGCCACCCGCGCTCGCGCAAGTCCCACGGGGACGTGCCATGGCCTTTGAGTCTTACGCCCAGCACCGGAAACCCGAGTTCGAACAACTGCTCGCCGAATTCGCGCATCTCCGCCGGCGAAGCAAGGAATCCGTGCACCAGCACCACGCCCAGTGGACGAGGGTTTGGCGGCATCAACAAGAATGGTTCGCCGCTCTCGGTCGCGGTTTCGGCATCGTTGATCTCACGATGTCGTGGCTTCGAAAACTGCTGGCGATCCCACTCGTAGGCGATCAATTCATCATCAAAGCGCAGTCTCACTAGCGTTTCCCCTGTCAGCAAATCGGCGCCGTCCAGCGCTTCTCTGATTGCGTATCCAACACCGCGAATCGGCGCTGCCTCGTTTGCGTAAACTTCGACGAGATTCTCCAGCCGTATCTCGTCGAATGCGTGCTCGGCGCGCAATTTCGGCTGGAACCGGTACTCACCGCCATCGCGATAAATTAGATCCGTCCTCGAAGCGTTTCCCAGAAACTGCTCGAGGCCGGTGCATTCGTCATCCAGCAAACCACCGTAGTTCTGCGGGTTGCGCAAGCTGCGATGAAGATGGACTTCTGCCTCGGACTGCAGACGCTTGACGGCCACATAAAGCATCCGGTGAAAACGTGATTCCTCGATGACATCGTACTTGCGATCTACCAAACCGAGCACCAGGCTGGATGCCAGATGACTCAAATTTACCGTGACTCCCATGTACATCCGGTGCATGTAGTCGTCGCGCAAGCGCATGGCGTTGCGCCGCAAACGCCGCGCCAGCAGGCGTCGATCCCAACGACCGGCATCGGGCCTCAGGGCAAAGGCCTCGCCGAGAGAACCCAATCGGGGAGCGACACGCTCCAGGAGGCGCCGCTCCCACCAATGCCAGCAATTCGACACCCGCACGGGCTTACACAAGCGGATGTCCATGTCGGTATCGCGCAGCAGGATGTTTCCTTCGATTAGCAGTTCTTCTGACAAACGCCTGCTCAATCCTCTGCTGAGGAGCTCAGCGCCCTGGCGCAATAGATTGTCGCTTACCCGGATAGGATAAAAAGTGATGTTTGCCGGCACGATATGCGTCGGGCGCCGGGCAGCATCGAGTAGTTTCTGACCGCTCTCGAGTTCGAGCGATTCCGCCCAGGAATCGATGCGGCGCGAGTGGCCCGCTTCATAAGCAGCCAGCACCGCTCGTTTGAATGCCTCCAATGCCAATCCCAACACGGCCGCGCCGGTGTGCTGCTTGCGGCGCACCTCGGCGGTTCGCGAATAAACGCTGTACGAACCCCGCGGATCCAGCACGCGCTTATCCTTCACCATGCCTCCTTCGGGAAATACCATGACTTTGCGGCCCCTGAGGATCTCTTTGGCAAGAAAAGGCAGAAGATCCGGAAGATCATCGGGTACCGCGCCGACGCGTGTCAGATAGTTGGAAAAGGGATCGCCGTCGACGAAAAACTCCCTGCCGGCGATGGACCGACAGTATGCGCCACTTTCCAAATAGATGAGGTATTGGGGGATGAAAGTTTCAAAGCGTGCAAAATGATTGAAAAGAAAAATGTCGCCATCCGCGATCTGGGCTTCGCGGTGATGCAGTTTAAAATTAACCGCGAGAACCTTTCGCAACAGAGTGAACAGCCGTGCGGTCCACTCGTAAGTCGCGGGACTGATCTCGTATTCTGTTTTCTGATCGCTCATGGCTGCGACTCAGCCGGCGGACACCCGTCGTCCATAGCGAACATAGTAAGCAATGGCGAGTGAGCTGAACCAGAAACCCGCGAGAATTCCGATGACCCCGTCGTAGTCGCCAATCATGAACGACCACGATGCTTCGGCGTTCGGGTAGGTTGTCTGGCGAAGAATTTTCACCACCATGACCCAGCCCGCGTGGATGCCGATGCATTCGACGATGCGCCCCGTTCGGTAGCGAATCAACCCCAGCAGAAGACCGCCGGCGACCAGGGCGAACAAGGAATCATAGAAAGCGGGGTCGCGAAAGCCGTGCAAACTGGTGAACAGCACGGCAGTACCACTGAGCCAGCGCACCTCGTCGGCGGGAATATTGATGTCGGCGCTGACGAAGTGCATGGCGCCATAAACGAAGGAAATGAAAACGATGGCGATTGCGCTGTTACTGACCCGGGCAATACTGGTTTGCAGCGCCCCACGAAACCACGTCTCCTCGATGAACCCCACCATCAAGCCGGCAAAGGCGCTCTGCAACAGGACAACCGCCAGGAGCAGAGGACTCAGGGCCACACCCGGCCTGGCAACGCGAATGTCGAAGGCCAGAAGGATCGCTACAACCAGGGCCATGCTCGCCAAACCGATGGCGGCGCCCAGCAGCAAACCCTTGAAAAATCCCCGGCCGTCGCGGCTCGGGCCATAGCCCCAGGCGGTCCGCGTGTTGATACCGAAACTCGATAACAGCGGCCACAGACCGAGCAGGCCGTAGAGCTTCAACAATCGCATGACCATCTCGTCGAAAGGCATGTCGCGAAGCCCCAGAGCCTCCAGGCCCAGAAATGCCGGATAGGAGGTCACGGCCGTCAGCACGAATATGGCCAGGACGTAGATGAGAAAGGGCGCAAGATGCATGGCTTCAGTCTAGACGACGGTCTCCCGGGCGCCGGGCACCGCCACCACGGCGCATGGATCGATTACCGAAACGCGACTTAATCGCATCGACGACCCTGTCGATACGCCGCTGCTGCTCACGGTCCCGGGACTCGAATAATTGGCCCTGCTCGAGGCCCTCGTTGCTGAGACCGCTGGCGCCTATTCCCAGTAGCCGTACCGGCCGTGGGTTGCGCCGGAGCTGAGTTTGCAGCAGCCGGGCAGCCGTCAGGTAAAGCTCCCTGGTCACGCTGGTGGGGGCGTCGAGGCTTTCGGAACGGGTGACGGTGCGAAAATCCGCGTAGCGCACCTTGATGAACACGGTTTTTCCCCGCAGATCCTGGCGGCGAAGGCGTGTCGCGACTTGTTCGCTCAGCTCCAGCAACCATGATTTGAGCACCTCGGCATCGCCTATGTCCCTGGCGAAGGTGGTTTCGTGGCTGATGGACTTGGCATCACGATCCGGCACTACCTGGCGGTCATCGATTCCCCTGGCAAGGCGCATCAAATGGGCGGCGGAATTTCCGAACCGGCTCGCCAGCAGGTCCTCGGGCAAGCGGCGTAGATCGCCGATGGTGTGCACACCGATTTCGGCGAGACTGCGGTTCGACACCTTGCCCACACCCCACAGTCGCGACACCGGCAGGGGCTCGAGGAAGGCTTCGATGGCGTCCACCGGCACCACCACGAGACCATCGGGCTTATCCAGATCGCTGGACAACTTGGCCAGGAATTTGTTGGGCGCAACGCCCACCGAAGCAACCAGTCCCAGTTCAGCACGAATTTCGCTTTTGATGCGCCTGGCGATGGTTTGCGCATCACCAAACAGGCGCAGGCTGGAGGTCACATCCAGAAAAGCCTCGTCCAGGGACAGTGGTTCCACCAGCGGCGTGTAACGGGCGAAGATCCCGCGCAGCGCCCGGGAAACTTCCGCGTATCGCTCCATGCGCGGCCTGACAAAGACCGCATGGGGACACAGACGCCGGGCCTGGGCCGCGGGCATCGCACTGTGGATACCGTATTTGCGCGCCTTGTAATTGGCGGCGGCCACCACGCCGCGCCCGTCCGGCGTGCCACCCACGACCACCGGATGAGCGGACAATCCGGGATCGTCCAACTCTTCCACCGACGCGTAGAAGGCATCCATATCCACGTGCAAGATCATGGCGTCACAGGAGCAGACGGGCTCCACCGGCAATTGAACTGGCGTGGCTATAATAGCCGCTCGTATTGCCGGCGGAGAAATGATTCATGGATAGCGCAGCGACTGAGCGATTCATCGACGAACTGTGGGACGGGTCCATCGTTCCCGAGCTGGTCGAATACATAAAAATCCCGAATAAGTCACCAGCATTCGACGCCGATTGGCACAGCCACGGGCACATGGAAGAGGCGGTCTCCCTGATCGAGCGCTGGTGCCGCGAGTACGCGCTGCCGGGCATGCGCATCGAGGTGCTGAGGCTCGACGGACGCACACCGCTCATCTTCATGGAAGTGCCTGGTCGAGAGGGGGATGGCCAGGGGGATGGACAGGGAAATGGCGAGGACGACAATTGCGTGCTTCTTTACGGTCATTTGGACAAGCAACCGGAAATGCACGGTTGGCGCGACGGCTTCGGCCCCTGGATCCCCATCATCGAGGACCAGCGGCTGTACGGACGCGGCGGCGCCGACGACGGATACGCGGCCTTCGCGAGTCTGGCGGCGATTCAGGCGCTTGCCGAACAAGGGATCCCCCACGCCCGATGCGTGATCATCATCGAAGCCTGTGAAGAAAGCGGCAGCTACGATCTGCCCTACTACATCGACGCCCTGGCAGCGCGCATCGGCAAACCGGATTTGGTCATATGCCTGGATTCCGGATGCGGCAACTACGATCAGTTATGGTGCACCACGTCACTCAGGGGAATGGCCGCCGGCGATCTGAGCGTGGAAGTTCTCAGCGAGGGAGTGCATTCCGGTGACGCCGGCGGCATCGTACCCTCCTCCTTCCGCCTGCTGCGGCAACTCCTCAGTCGACTCGAGGACGAGACCGACGGACGCATTCACGATGCGCGCTTTCAGGTGGAGATCCCCGAACAGCGCCGGGTGCAGGCTGGAAACGCGGCGCAGGTACTTGGCGACACGCTCTACGCCCGGTTTCCGTTCCTGGACGGTACCGGCCCGATTTACGACCAGGGTGCCGAGATGGTTCTCAACCGCACCTGGCGCCCGGCGCTGGAGATTACCGGCGCGGCGGGGATCCCCAGCCTGGATGCTGCCGGTAACGTGGCCCGCCCCATGACTGCGGTGCGCATCTCGCTCAGGCTGCCGCCTACCTGCGATGCCCGGCAAGCGTCCGAGGCGCTGAAAACACTGCTGGAATCCGATCCCCCCCATGGTGCCCATGTCAGCTTTCATCCGGAAATGGCCGCCGACGGTTGGAATGCACCGCCCATCGGCGATTGGCTGGAGGCATCCGTTGGCGCCGCCTCCCGGGATTACTTCGGCGGCGATGCGGTCTACATGGGCGAAGGCGGTACGATTCCTTTCATGGGCATGCTTGGCGAGAAGTTTCCCGAATCCGAATTTCTGATCACCGGCGTGCTTGGCCCCGGCTCCAATGCCCACGGCCCCAACGAGTTTCTGCACATCCCGACCGGCAAGAAGGTAACCTGCTGCGTCGCCCGGGTGCTACGGGATCACTACCTGCACGTGCAGAAAACCCGCAATCCCTAAGAGCCACCGTCAGCGCGGCGCGATTCCCATGGCCCCTTCACGGCAAAGGTCAAACCGGGATTCTGCAGATTCACGAACAAGGTACTCCCATCCGGCGAGAACGTTGCGCCGGCGAACTCGGAATCGCGCCGCGGGTTGGCGGCGAATCGGTACATACCCCCGGACGCGGTAATGCCGACGATGTGCTGGGCGACGGGATTGTCCTCGCACACCAGCAAATCGCCAAAGGGTGCCAAAGTGAGATTGTCGCCGTTTCGCAGCAAGTCCACGTTACGCGGCTCGACGCCGAGTTCGATGGTGCCCGGATGGCGTCGCTCATGGTTGCTACCTTCGCCCACTGCCGGCCGGTAACACCACAGTTGGCCAAGTCGGTGGGGGCCGCCGGTGGTGGATACGAACCAAATGCAGGTCCCGCCACCGGCCGCATCCACTTCCACCGTCATGCCTTCGCCGCGCAAAAAAATCGCCGCGCCCCGGGAACGACCCTGTTCACGCAAATCGTCGTTTGGCGACGTAACCTCGTCCAAATCCACCCAATCAACGGCGAAGCGCTGACCGATGGAAAATTCTATGGCGCCACCCTGGCGATTGCCCGTGTGCACCCCCGGTAGATCGCGGATCGCCAGCGCCTGGAGGCGTCCGCCTGCGACGAGACGCTGACGCTTTTCCGGCAGAAATCGGTACAGCAGGCCATTGTCGCGATCCTCGGTCTGGTAGACAGCCCCGGTGCGCGGGTCGACAACCGCGGCTTCGTGATTGAAGCGCCCCATGGCTTTCAGTGGCAACGGCTTCACCAGGCCCGTGGCCGCGGCCGGAACCTCGAAGTTGTAACCGTGTTCGCGCCGGGCGCCATACTGACCGGCGCTGATGACGATTTCCTCGCTGCTGATCCAACTGCCCCAGGGAGTCGCGCCGCCTGAGCAATTGCGCAGGGTTCCGGCAAGGGAAAGAAACTGCCGTTCGACCTTGCCGCTGGCGACATCGACAATCACCGTGGTGACGCCGCCGCGCCCGGCCCCCGGATCGTAGATGCGCGCCAATTGGGTGTCGCTGAGAGAGCCCTTCATGGCGCGGAAGGCGGTTTCCTTCGAGCCGGGATTGAGCTCGTGATTGCGCACCAGAATCGTACGCCCACCTGCGGCCGGGAAGGCGTGCATGTCGTCCGGCAGCCCCGGGACGACGAAACCGTCATCCATGTCCTGGCCGACCCGGGAAATCACCCGGTAGCGAAAACCTCGAGGAAGATCCAAAAGACCTTCCGGATCTCCCTGCAGTGGACCATAGCCCGGCACCGCGGCGCTGGAAGCCCTGGCATCGGCGGCGGTCAGGCGCGAGGCGAACGGCGACAGGGCCGCCGCCGAGACGGCGCCCAGTCCGGCTAGAAACCGTCTGCGTGTATGCATTACCACCGTACCAATATAGACGTTGAACCGGGAGCAGAGGCTGATCCTGCGGTGGGATCTGCCCGGTCGAAATCGGTATCATTACCAGTTTTCCGGCCGGCCCCGGGGCCGACGATAACGCAAGCGAGACGCAATAGTGAAAACCCGCAAAGTGGTGCTGGCCTACTCGGGAGGCCTGGATACCTCGATAATCCTCAAATGGCTGCAGGACGAGTACGGCTGCCAGGTCGTTACATTCACCGCCGACCTGGGCCAGGGTGAGGAACTCGAGCCTGCCCGGCAAAAGGCCGAGGCCCTGGGCGCCAGCGAAATCTTCGTCGAGGATCTCAAGGAGGAGTTCGCCGGAGATTTCGTCTTCCCCATGTTCCGCGCCAATGCCATCTATGAGGGCGAGTACCTCCTCGGCACCTCCATCGCGCGGCCACTGATTGCCAAGCACCTGGTCGGGATTGCGAATAAAACCGATGCCGATGCCATCGCCCACGGCGCCACCGGCAAGGGCAACGATCAGGTGCGCTTCGAGCTCGGGGCCTACGCGCTGAACCCGGACATCACGATCATTGCTCCGTGGCGGGAATGGAACTTGAACTCCCGGGAACGGCTGCTCACCTATGCGGCGGATCACGGAATTCCCATCGAGCGCAAGAGCAGCAATGAATCGCCCTACTCCATGGATGCCAACTTGATGCACATCTCCTTCGAGGGCAACGAGCTGGAGGATCCATGGACGGAGCCCGCCGAGGGCATGTGGCGCTGGACACGATCCCCCGAGGACGCTCCGGACAAGCCGCACAGCCTGCGACTCACCTTCGAGCGCGGCGACATCGTCGCCATCGACGACCAGGCCATGACACCGGGTGAGGTTATCGCCGAACTCAATCGCCTGGGTGGCGAGCATGGCGTCGGACGCCTGGACATTGTCGAGAATCGCTACGTGGGTATGAAGGCGCGGGGCTGCTACGAGACACCGGGCGGTACCATCATGCTCAAGGCCCACCGGGCCATCGAATCCATAACCTTGGACCGTGAATCGGCGCACCTGAAAGACGAGCTCATGCCGCGCTATGCGAAACTCATCTACCAGGGCTATTGGTGGAGCCCGGAACGCCGCATGCTGCAAACCCTCATCGACGCGTCCCAGGAGCCGGTCAACGGTGAAGTGCGCATCAAGCTCTTCAAAGGTAACGTCGTCGTAACCGGGCGACGTTCCGAGCACGACAGTCTCTACGACGCGGCTACCGTGACGTTCGAAGACGATCACGGTGCATACGATCAAAGAGACGCCGCCGGCTTCATCCGCCTCAACGCACTGCGCATGCGTATCGCCGCCCGCAAGGGCCGATAAGGGTGGCGTCCGGCTCGACCAAGGTCATCATCGCTGCCCTGGTTGGCAACAGCCTCATCGCCGTCACCAAGTTCGCCGCTGCCGCTTACACCGGCAGCTCCGCCATGCTCTCCGAGGGCGTACATTCGCTGGTGGACACGGGCAACCAGATATTGCTGCTCTTCGGTCTGAAGCAATCGCGCAAGCCCCCGGACGAAGACTTCCCATTCGGGCACGGCAAGGAGATTTATTTCTGGAGCTTCGTGGTTGCCATATTGATATTTGCCGTGGGCGCGGGCGTGTCGTTCTACGAAGGCGTCGTTCGGGTGATGGCGCCGCATCCCGTCAAGAACGTCTTCATCAACTATATCGTCCTTGGATTCGCCATGGTCTTCGAGGGCGGAGCCTGGTACTTCGCCTTCAAGGAGTTTGGCCGCATCAAAGGCGAGCGCGGTTACATCGCCGCCGTGCAGCAGGGAAAGGACCCGACATTTTTCGTTGTGCTGTTCGAAGACTCCGCGGCAATGCTGGGACTGTTGGTAGCCTTCTTCGGCGTGTGGCTGGGGGATGTCACAGGTAATCCTGTCTTTGACGGCATCGCCTCGATAATCATCGGCTTGATACTTGGCGGCACGGCCGCGTGGCTTGCTTACGAAACCAAAGGCCTGCTTATTGGTGAACGGGCCAACCGTGAAGTGGTGGCTGGCATCCGGCGCATCGTCAGAGCCCAACCGGCGGTGCGCCATGTCAACGAGGTGCTCACCATGCACATGGGCCCGGAGTTTATTCTCGTCAACATCAGCGTCGATTTCGCCGACAAATTGCGAGCTGGCGACATGGAGGAGGCGGTTGCGCACATGGATCATCTGATTAAGACGAGCTTTCCCAATGTCAAACGCGTATTCGTCGAGGCAGAAGCACAAAGGGGTTGGAAACCGCGTTCGGCCACCCCGGAGCGATAAAATTTCCGACAGGCCTGTCCAGGATGCACACCTGAAGCGGGCGGAAATAACGATTAAAAATTATTTCCCTCGCTAAGCCCTTGTGTTTAAGGCGATCTTTGCGGTCTTGCTAACGAATCCGTGACCGCTTACAGGTACCTTACAGTGTCCTGTCCGGGCTTTGCGGCAACCCGTCCGGCGTTAGAATGCTCGTTAGAGGGCTGCCGATCATGTACCCACGGACACATCCCGGGGCGCTTACTAAAACAACCCGCCCCACTCTGGCTTCGGTACTCGCGCGAGAGCAGCTTTTCTCGGTGCTCGATGAGCGTCAACACGCGTCGGTGCTGTGGGTCTGGGGACCACCGGGTTCGGGCAAGACGACCCTCGTAGCCAGTTATCTGGAAAGCCGCGAACTGGATTCGCACTGGTACCAGCTCGATAGCGGCGACTCCGACGTAGCGACCTTTTTCTATTTCATGGGCCTCGCGGTCACCCGCGCCCGTGGGCGACCAAGCGGATCCCCGCCTTTGTATACCTCCGAGTACCGCCGCGATCTGGGCGCATTTTCACGGCATTACTTTCAAAGTCTCTACGCGTCCCTGGAATTGCCGTTTGCGTTGGTGCTCGACAACTACCAGGAGGTATCTCCGCAGTCGGCGTTTCACTCGGCGATCCTCGATGCCGTAGCGGAACTTCCGCCCCACGGCTGCATCATCGTCATCAGCCGCTCGGAACCACCGGCAAGCATGGTGCGCCTGCGCGCGAATCAGGCCATGCAGATGCTCGGCTGGAACGATCTGCGCCTGCTGCGGGAAGAGTCCGATGCCATCGTCAAACTCTGGGGCGCGGATATCGACGAAGCGGGCCTGGGCCAGATCTACGAGAAGACACAAGGGTGGGCGGCGGGACTCATACTCATGCTCGACCAGGCAGCGGCGACGGGTACGACCACTGCGTTGCCGGTTGCATCGGCGCCGCAACTCATTTTCGATTACCTGGCGGGAGAGGTCTTCCAGAAATTCGACCACGCGACACGGCAATTGTTGTTGATGACCGCGTTTCTGCCCCAGGTCACGGAGTCCATGGCCATCGAGCTGACCGGCGAGCCCGCCGCCGGAGACATTCTCGCCAGGCTTCACCGGGGAAACTACTACGTCTCCATGAGGTCCGGTTCGACCGGACCAGTGTATGCGTATCATCCGCTGTTTCGGGAGTTCCTGGTAACGCGCGCCTGCGAAACTTTCCTGGATTCCAAGGGCCAACGGTTACGGCGTCGCTCGGCCGCGCTCATGGAAGCGGAAGGCATGGTCGACGATGCAGTTGATCTGCTCAATCAGAATCAGGACTGGATGGAATCCAAGCGCTTGGTGCTCGAACACGCTACCGAGATGCTCCACCATGGCCGTGCCGATACTCTCGAGTACTGGATCGATGAATTCCCCGAGTCCATCCTCGAGCAGGACCCGTGGCTGCAGTACTGGCGTGCTTCGTGCCGTTTTCTGACTTCGCAGCGCGAAAGCCGTCTGTTGTACGAAGAAGCATTCGCACTGTTTGCGAGCATGGAGACCGAGGATCGCGAAGGCCTGTTGCTCACCTGCGCCGGCGCCATGGATTCCATCATCCACGAGCTCGACGATTTTTCGCTGCTCGATCGCTGGATCGAGGATGCTGGAAGACTTCTGTCGAGTACCGAGTGGCAGTCCCGTAAGAGTGGCCCGACGGAGGCAGAAGCGCGCGCGACGGTCAGCCTGTTCATTTCTCTTGTCCTGCGCCAACCCCATCATCCGGAAATCAAACAATGGTCGGAGCGTGCCAGAAAACTGTGCGGCCGGTTGCGGGAAACCATGTCGCGCATGTCTGCGCAATTGCTGGTGGCCATCAATCTCAACTACACGGGACAGTTCAGCCAGGCGAAAGAACTCGTGACGGAAATGCGCGCGATGTTCGAGTCACCCGATGTGCCGCCACTGGCATTGACAATTTTGAAAGACATCGAAGCGATGTACTACATGTTAAACGCCGATCGGGATGCATGCCTCGAAGCCGTCTACGAAGGAATCGAAATCGCCGAATCCAGCGGTGTCGACGCCTGGACCACCCATCTGCTGTCAAACGGCGTAGGCGGCGCGCTGGGCGCCGGGGATCTCGACACCGCGGAAGAACTCATCGTGAAAATGCGTGAAGGATCCCGTGAGATTCGACGCCTCGATCTGTGCAATCTGCACTACTACTCAGCGTGGCTCGATATGCTGCGCGAGGATTACGTGGCTGCGCACCGGGAACTGAAAACGGCGCTGCGTCTTGCGACGGAAACCGGCTGTCCTTTTTACGTGATGCTGTGCCGCACCGCGATGGCTCAAGTTTTGGCGGTGCTCGGCGATGAACGGCGAGCTGCCTCGCAGTTGAGGCGTGTCCACGAGGGTGCGCGGGAAATTGACAACCCCCTGTTCGAGTTCATGTCGCTGATGGTTTATGCCCACAGCGCCTTCGAACATGGCCGTGAACGATCGGCACTCAATTCGCTGCGCTACGCCTTGGGTGTTGGCCGCGAGCACGGCTTCAAGCATTTTCTCTGGTGGCAGCCGGCCATGATGGCGAAGCTTTGCGTACGTGCTCTGCAGGCTGGAATCGAAGTCGAGTACGTAAAAGACCTCATTCGTCAACGAAACCTGATGCCCGACGAGCCGCCGCTGGAAGTCGAGGAATGGCCATGGCCGTTCCAGATTCGCGCATTCGGCCGATTCGAAATACTGAGAGATGGGAAACCCATGGGTTTCTTTGCGAAACTTCAGGGCAAGCCCATGGAACTGCTGAAAGCGCTGGTGGGTTTTGGCGGCGACGACATTCAGGAATTCAAGCTCGCCGAATCCATCTGGCCGCGCATCGACGGCGATTACGCCCAGCGATCACTGACCACTACCCTGCACCGGCTGCGCAAGAATCTCGGGATCGATCAGGTGGTTGCGCTTCGCAACGGCCGGCTTGCTCTGGACCCGCGTTTCTGCTGGCTCGATCTGCGCGCCTTCGAAGAGCTGACCAGAAAGATCGACAGCTGTCTCAAGAGTGCGGGATCGTCGGTGTCCATGGAGTGTGTAAATCGTCTCAGGGAGCGGTTGCTCGAACTGTACAGGGGCCCGTTCATGGCGAGCGAAGGCGATGATCCCCGCTACGTTGGCCTGCGCGAGCGCCTGCGCAACAAGTTCGAGCGCTGCGTCGGTGAACTGGCACGCTACTTCGAGACCGCCGGGGAATGGGAACTGGCCGTCGACTGCTACATCCGCAGTCTCGAAGTAGACGAACTGGCCGAAGCCTTTTATCGCCGATTAATGCTTTGTTATCGAGAGCTTGGCCGCCAGGCCGAGGCCGTCGACGTGTACAACACCTGCAAGCGCGTCTTCAACGCCGAGCTGAATATCGAACCATCACCGGAGACCAAGGCCGTATACGAACGCGTGCTGCGCGAGTTGTAAGTGATCAGCTACTATCCGGGAAGATATTCCGCGAGAATCACCGTGAAGAAAAAGGCCGCAACGCCGAGCAGCTGCCCGTTTCCGGCGGCAGCATGAGGGCATCGGGATACTCAGCATTCTTCGGGCACTTCCGGCGCAGCGCCCGAGTCCGGCCGCATCAGTGGAAACAGCAGCACGTCTCGGATGGACGGCGAATCGGTCAGCAGCATTACCAGCCGATCGATCCCAATACCCTCGCCTGCCGTCGGCGGCAGTCCGTATTCCAACGCACGAACGTAGTCCTCGTCGTAATACATGGCCTCGACGTCCCCGGCGGCACGATTCGCAGCCTGGGCGCGAAAGCGCGCCTCCTGATCCTCCGGATCGTTGAGCTCGGAAAAACCATTGGCCATCTCCCGGCCTGCGACGAAGAACTCGAAGCGATCGGCGACGAAGGCGTCGTCGTCCGAACGCCTGGACAGCGGTGACACCTCCACGGGATAGGCGGTGATGAAGGTCGGGTCCACGAGCCGATGCTCGACGGTCTTTTCGAAAATTTCAATCCACACTTTACCGAGCCCATAATCCTGTACGAGGGGAATACCGAGTTCCGTTGCTGCTTTTCGGGCAGCAGTCTCGTCGTCGAGGATTTCGGCCGTGATAGCGGCGTTGAAGCGCAGTATGGATTCCTTGACCGTCATGCGTTCGAAGGGCTTCGAGAGGTCGATGGGGACACCTTGATAGGTGATGTGTTCCCCACCGCATATTTCCCGGGCGAGTCCGCGGGTGAGCTCTTCGGTGAGCACCATGCAGTCGACGTAATCGGCGTAAGCCTGATAAAACTCCAGCATCGTGAACTCGGGATTATGGCGAGTGGAGACGCCTTCATTGCGGAAGTTACGGTTGATCTCGAAAACCCGTTCGAAACCGCCCACCACCAGTCTCTTTAGAAACAACTCCGGGGCGACGCGCAGATAGAGCTGCATGTCTAGGGCGTTGTGGTGAGTCACGAAAGGACGGGCCACGGCGCCGCCGGGAATGGTGTGCATCATCGGCGTCTCGACTTCCAGGTAGTCGCGCTCGATAAAGAATCGTCGCGTATAGTCGATAATGCGCGAGCGCTTGCGGAAAATTTCCCGCGCCTGCTCGTTCATCATCAGATCCAGATAACGTTGGCGGTATCGGATCTCCTGGTCGGTCAAACCGTGGAATTTCTCCGGCAACGGCAGAAGGGATTTCGTCAACAGACGAATGTCGTCTACTTTGACGGAGAGTTCGCCGCTCTTCGTTTTGAAAATAACACCGCTGGCGGCAACAATGTCACCCAGATCCCATTTCTTGAATTCCGCATATACACCGTCCGGCAGGTCATCGCGGCGCACGTAGAGCTGCAATCGCCCGGAGCCATCCTGGATGTGTGCGAAGCTTGCCTTACCCATGATTCGTTGCGACATCATGCGCCCGACGATGGCGACGTGATTGGCTTCCGCCTCCAGGGATTCGCCGTCCCGCTCGCCGTGTTTGGCGATTAACTCGGCGGTCCAGGCACTGCGGCGAAAGTCATTGGGATACGGGTTGTTCTGTTCACGCAGTGCCGCAAGCTTGGCACGGCGCTGTGCAGACTGGTCGCTGGGTATTGAATCGGACATGATGTCTCGAGAAGGCCGATGCGATTTCTTACACGCCGGCCTTCAAACTCGCCTCTATGAATTTATCCAGATCACCATCGAGCACGGCTTGCGTATTGCCGACCTCGATGCCGGTGCGAAGATCCTTGATGCGGGACTGGTCCAACACGTAGGAGCGGATCTGATTACCCCAGCCGATGTCTGACTTCGTGTCCTCCACGGCCTGCGCCTCTGAGCGGCGCTTCTGGGCCTCGAGCTCGTAGAGTTTGGCCTTCAGTTGCTTCATGGCGGTCGCCTTGTTCTTGTGCTGGGAGCGATCGTTCTGACACTGGACAACGGTATTGGTAGGGAGGTGGGTGATACGGACCGCCGATTCCGTGCGGTTCACGTGTTGACCACCGGCTCCGCTCGCACGGTAGACATCAATACGCAAATCCGCGTCGTTGATTTCCACTTCAATTTCGTCATCGATCTCCGGGGACACGAATACCGCCGCAAACGATGTGTGGCGCCGATTTCCGGAGTCGAAGGGAGACTTGCGCACCAATCGGTGCACACCGGTCTCGGTGCGCAACCAACCGTAAGCATATTCGCCTTCGAAGCGCACCGTCGTGCTCTTGATTCCCGCCACCTCGCCGGAGGACGCCTCGATAATCTCGGTCTTGAAGCCGCGCCGCTCCCCCCAGCGCAAATACATGCGCAGCAGCATCTCGGCCCAATCCTGGGCCTCGGTGCCGCCGGATCCGGATTGAATATCGAGAAAGGCGTTGCTGGCATCCAGCTCGCCGCTGAACATGCGGCGAAATTCGAGCTCTGCAAGGTGCTTGTCGAGCCCTGCAATGTCGGATTCCACCACGCCGACGGTCTCGGTATCATCCTCGTCCCTGGCCAGCTCCAGAAGGTCGCGGGCCTCGACGAGTCCATCGTCCAGCTTGACGACGGTATTTACTATTCCCTCCAGCCGGGCGCGGTCTTTGCCGAGACGCTGGGCCTTCTCGGGATCGTTCCAGATGTCGGGGTTCTCGAGTTCGCCCTGCACCTCCTCCAAGCGCTCTCGCTGGGCATCGACGTCAAAGATACCCCCTAAGAGCGTCGACGCGCTCTTGCATGTTCTTGATTTGAGAGAATAGTGTATTGAGTTCGAGCATCGCTACCTCGACGGGGGATCTGATGGGCTTGCGCGTCACGACGGCGGCGAGATGGTACTACAGACCCGGTCCTCGATGAAGCCGCATGCTATCGCGCATCGGCGCCGAAAATTCGGTATAGTTGCCACAAACTATAAGAACGTTCCGGTCCTGATTCCACTTTTGACGTGCACGAACACCCGGTAGGACGCTGCGCCGCCCGGTGTGAGCTGTTGTCGAGGTTTTGATTGACAACGCCGGGGATTCGGCGGAAACGGTGCGAGCTTCATATGACCAGTGACAAGGAAATGGAACACGGCCTGCCGACACCTGCCGGCGTCGATATGCTTTGCGTACTCGATACCGAGCAGACCTGTCTGTCGGTCAATGGCGCGTTTCTGGGGGCCTTCGGCAAGCAGGAAAAGGACCTCATCGGGCAGCGTGCCACGGACTCGGGGGGACGGGAAAGTTTCGCCGGGCTGATTGAGGGGTCCGTAGATCGCGCCCTCGGTGGCGAAAGCGTCAGCACGCAACGCTGGTGGGATTTTCCGCGGCTCGGGTTTCGCTATATCCGTATCGGCCTCGAGCCGGTGCGCAACGATACCGGCGTCATTGCCGGTGTGTGCGTGTGCGTGCGCGACCTGACCGATGCCCGGCTTGCCCAGGAAGCCCTGGAGGAGAGCGAGCAGCGCTTCGCTGACTTCGCTGAAGTCGTCAGTGACTGGTTGTGGGAGCTGGACGAGAAGCTGCGCTTCGTCTACTTGTCTGCGCGCTTCGAGGAGATCATGGGCATGCCCAGGGAACAGGTTCTCGGTCGCCGCCGCATCGAGCTGTTTCCAGAAGAGGATCACGCTGGCGCTGCCACCCGTAATCATCATCTGGATCTCGAGCACAGGCGGCCCTTCGACGACTATCAGTTCACGCGCATCCTCGACGACGGCAGCAAACGCAGCATCCGCATGAGCGGCAGGCCTGTATTCGACGGGCACGGCCGGTTTCGCGGGTACCGCGGCGTCGCCGAGGACGCCAGCGATACGCTACGCCTGGAAAACCGTATAGCGCACGTCGGCAGTCACGATACGCTAACCGGTCTCGTCAACCGCCAGGAGTTCCTGCAACGCCTGCAAAGGGTCGTGGACACGGCGGCTGGCGGCGATTCCGAGCACGGGCTGTGCTACGTGGACGTGGACCGCTTCAGGAGCATCAACGACCGTTGCGGGCATCCCGCCGGCGACCAGCTGCTGGTGGAGCTCGCCGAGTTGCTTGGCGAGCAAATCCGCAGGCGCGACACGCTTGCGCGGGTTGGCGGTAACGCCTTTGCGATCCTCATGGAGCACTGCTCGCTGCCTCAAATCGAGCGGGTCGCCGAGAGCGTGAAAGGTAGCGTCGGCGAATATCCTTTCATGCACCGGGATGCGTCCATCAGTGTCACCGTCACCATTGGCGTCGTCACCATCGACGCCGGCAGCCGAAGCGTCGAAGGGGTGCTGAGGGCGGCCGACCGTGCCTGCTACGCGGCCAAGAGTGCCGGCGGCGACCGCATACTCGTATACGGCAGATCAGACCCCAGGGCCTCACGGGAGCGGCGCGCCGGCAATCCGGAACCGGTCACCTACTAATTCGCTTCGGCGTGCTCCACCACCAGCTGCGCGGTCTCGCGGCCGCGAAACCAGTTCACGTCCAGCTTGTAGGCCAGGCGCACTACTTTCGCGTCCCTGGGCCAATAGTCCAGCGCATTGAAGGCGATGGCGTCCACGGGCTCGGCGCCGTCGCCGGCGCGCAGCCGCAGCTTCATATGAATCTCCCCGACGACCCGGCTGCTCAAAACCTGGAACTCGCCATCGAACACTGGCTCCGGAAAACCCTGTCCCCAGGGACCGGCGCCGCGCAACTCCCTGGCCAGGGCAAGGCCGATGTCGTCGCTTTCCAGGGGACCGTCGCTCAAGATGGCGCCGCCCAAATCCCCGGCGTCCAGATGGCGTCGCACCTCGGCGTCGAAGGCCGCGCGAAACTCATCGAAGCGCTCGCGGGGGAGACTCAGCCCGGCGGCCATGGCATGACCGCCGAATTTGCCCAGCAGCCCTGCGTGCTGTGTTGCCACCGCTGCCAGCACATCGCGAATGTGCACACCGTTGACCGAGCGTGCCGATCCCTTGAGCGAATCTTCACCGTCCAGGGCAAATGCAATTACCGGACGGTTCAGGCGCTCCTTGATGCGCGAAGCGACGATACCCACCACCCCGGGATGCCAGTCATCGTCGAACAAACACACGCCGTAGGGCAGCAGCTCCTCACTTGCCAGACTCAGCGCCTCGACCTGGGCAATGGCCTGATCGCGCATGCGCGCCTCGATGTCACGGCGCTCGCGATTGAGCTTGTCCAGGGTCGCAGCCATCTCGGCGGCGGCCACAGGATCGTCACTCAGCAAACATTCGATGCCCAGGGTCATATCTGTCAGGCGGCCGGCGGCGTTCAGCCGCGGGGCGGCGGCGAAGGCCAGATCCGCTGCAGTGAGGCGGCTACAGTCACGGCCGGCGACCTCCAGCAGCGCCCTGACACCGGGCTGCGCGCGCAGGCTGCGAATGCGGGCAATGCCCTGGGAAACCAAAACGCGATTGTTGCTGTCCAGGGGTACCACATCGGCGACCGTGCCCAGGGCCACCAGATCCAGAAGCCGGGCGAGATTCGGCTCCTTCACGGCGCGGGCACTGAACCAACCCTTTTCGCGCAGGGCACTGCGTAACGCGATCAACAAATAAAACATGACACCGACACCGGCAAGGCACTTGCTGGGAAAACTGTCGCCGGATTGATTGGGATTGACGATGGCGGCGGCTGCCGGCAGGCATTCACCGGGAAGATGATGATCCGTGACGATAACCGGTATGTTGCGCGCCGCGGCGGCGGCTACGCCCTCGACGCTGGAAATCCCGTTGTCCACGGTGATCAGCAATTCCGGCGAGCGTTCGGCGGCAATGGCGACGATTTCCGGTGTCAGGCCGTAGCCGAACTCGAAGCGGTTCGGCACCACGTAATCCACATGCCCCGCACCCAGGAGCCTGAGCCCTCGCACCGCCACGGCGCAGCCGGTGGCGCCATCGGCATCGAAATCCGCCACCACGAGGATGCGCTTGTCTTCGTCAAGAGCGTCGACGATCAATGCGACCGCGTCGTCCATACCGGACAGGGCCGTCGCTGGATGCAGCTTTTCCAGGCCGTAGTCCAGCTCCGATACGGACAGTACATCACGGGCCGCAAGAACCCTTGCAAGCACCGGATGCACCGCCGCCGCCAGATCCTCCGGCACGGGCATCGCCTGACGGCGAGAAATTCGGGTGCTCATGGGGTTTGTCTCGAGAAGACTTCGATGGCGGGCAAGACTGCCGACTTTCCACGCTGCGAGCAAGTTGGTCATCCCGGGCGCGAGGGACAACGCCGGCCATCCGCGTTATGCTGTGGACCGCCGGTTTCAGGGGTGCGGCCAGGAGAGACGACAGATGACCCGCGTGGTCGAAACGACGGCCGACACGCTAATCGGCATCGACATCTTCAGGTCGCTGGACAATGACGAGCGCGCTGCCATTGCGCGTCACTGCCACACCTTTCGCCATCCGACCCACACCGACATCGTCTGTAATCAGGACGACAGCCACGACGTCTACTTCCTCATCGGCGGCAAGGTGCGCGCCACTATTTACTCCCGTGTCGGCAAAGAGGTGTCTTTTCGCGACATGCGCGCGGGTGAGATGTTCGGCGACCTGTCCGCCATCGACGGGCGACCACGCAGCGCCAATGTAACCACGCTGGAAGAAAGCGTGGTGCTCAACATGAGCTCGTCGACATTCCACGACGTGCTGCGCAGCCACCCCCAGGTGGCATTCGCGGTCCTGTGCGGGCTCACCGAGCTGGTCAGGCACCTTTCCGATCGGGTCGTGGAGTTCAGCACTCTGGGGGTCAACAATCGCATTCACGCGGAGCTGCTGCGATTAGCGAAAGAATACCCCTGCAACGGGGGGCTGGTGGAGATCACCGAGCCTCCCACCCACGCCGACATCGCCAGCCGCGTGAGCACGCGGCGCGAGGCCGTGACCAAGGAGCTCAGCCGGCTCTCGGACGCGGGTCTGGTGGAACGCCGGGGTAAATCCCTCGTGGTGCGGGATCTGGAGCGACTGGAGCGCATAATCGACGATGTGAAGAGCCCTTCAGACTAAAAATAAAAGCTTCTTTTTCAAGGCATTACGGGCCACGAACGCCGAAAGGTGTGAAAATACACATGCCTTGCCCGGTTAGCCTGCCAAACTTTACTCGAGCTTCAGGCAAACGGAGTCGAGTCATGGGAACAGAGTTAATCGACGAACGTCGCGCGACATTATCCGCAAGCGCCGATCATGTCGGGTCCGCCTGGCTGATGGCCGCCGTGGTGGTAACGCTGCTGATGACCGTGGTTGCCCCACTGTTGAGCTAGGGAGGCGGCCTGCATGTCCATCCAGCACTCCGCGATTGATCCCGGGGACATCGGCAGCGCTTACCCAATGAAGTCCAGGCCGACGCACACGCTTGAAATTCTACGTGACGACATCTACTGGCTGGAAACCCAGATCCAGCAGTTAACGGCCAGTAACGGCTCCTGCGAGCGTAAGCTCGCGGACTGTTATCGGCGGTTACTGGGGCAACGCAAACAGCAGCTGGCGTCCGCAGGCCCGCTGGACGCCAGCTGCCCCGGCTGCTGGAACGACTATCTGGGCTGAATGCGCACAGTCAGCGGCTCAAGCACATGGTGTGGGCAAAGGGCCTGGTGCGGCGCCACCAGTGACGCAGCTGGCCGCGGCGCAGAATAAACGCGCGATCCGCTGAGGCGCGCAGACTCAGACTTTGCAGCTGGCCGGACCTCAGGCCCTCCAGGAGTGGCACCATCCAGCGGGTCTCCAAAGTGGAAACAAAATTTCTCCAAGCCTCCACGTCGGAACAACGAACCGGCACGTAAGCCGTGCTGGAGACCAGCAGGTAATTACCCGCTGACCCGGCCAGCGCCAGCCATGCCTGGCCATCTTCTGGAAGCGCATCGCTTGTCACCCCTGCCAGTGCCGCGAGCCCCGTAACCAGGGTGCTGTCGCTCCACACTCCCTGCCAACAGGCGGTGGGGACCCGCGGAATGTAGCCACCGCCCCACAGCCACAGGCTGTTGATCACCGGCTCACCGCGGCGTTCGCGGGCGCGGTTGACGGGGCTCGCGTGTAAGATCATCTGGACATCGTTGATGCGCGCCCGCCAATGACCGGCGTCCTCGCCCATGGGAAGGTACTCGCCTACCCTTGAGCCGCTGACCTCCCACGCCGCGTGAGTGGCCAGGCGCGGCGCCTGGGCCGAACGCAAATACCAGCGCTTGTCCGCCAGCGCCTCCAGGCGCACACCCGGATCGTCCAGTTGCCCGTTGAGTTCCGCCACCAGGGCCCGGGCTTCGGCGGTGGAAATGCGCAATTGGTCGCTGTCCACGAGCACGAGCTCCCCCAGGTCGACCCGCAGGTGCACCGGATCGGCGCGCAGCCACCAGCCAGCGTCCTCGCCTGCGCCGTCGAACCGGCCTGTGACCGCCGCTACGGGCCAGTCCGGTCCCTCCCTGGCAACACCAAAACAGCCGAACAGCAGCGCCGCAAGCCCGGGCTCCGGATCCTGGCAGGGGACTGCTGTGCAGCGGGACAAGAAGTGTTCCAGGGCCGGCAGTGAAAGCCCCTCGCAGATCTGCCTGGCGGATTCCTCGCGCTGATCAGCGCTGGCGGTCGCCGGGCCGAACAAACCGGGCACCACCAGGGTGAGATGCTGGCCCCGGTCGCCGCTCATGGGATCGTGCTGGTTACTCCAGCGCCCCGGCGATGGCGTTGCGCACTGCATCCCGGTTCGCCTTGACCGTGAGCATGGGAGCGCTGTCCTGGGCGATAGCGGCATCGGAATCCTTGAGCCCGTGTCCTGTCAAGGTGCACACCACGGTGCTGCCCGCAGGGATCTTGCCGCTCTTCAAGTCCCGCAATGCGCCGCTGACTGCCACCGCCGAGGCTGGCTCACAGAAGATGCCCTCCTTCTCTGCGAGCAGCTTCTGGGTCGCGAGTATTTCGGCATCGTCGAACTCATCGAACCATCCCCCGGACTCCGCGCTGGCGGCCAGGGCCAGATCCCAGGACTGCGGATTGCCGATGCGGATTGCCGTCGCCACGGTCTCGGGATTCTCCACCGGATGCCCGCGCAAAAAGGGTGCCGCACCGGTGGCCTGATAGCCCACCATCACCGGTCGCGAATCCGCCAACGGCTCGCTCGCATAAGGGCAACTGCCGTCGCAGAAATTGCACGACGCGGTAACGCAATTGCGTTCCCCGGGACAGGCTTCGCTGTAACCAATCCAGTGGGCCGATATGTTGCCGGCGTTGCCTACCGGCAGGCAGTGAAAATCCGGCGCGCGCCCCAGGGATTCAACAACCTCGAAGGCGACGGTCTTCTGTCCCTGTAAACGGTAGGGATTGATGGAGTTGACAATAGTCACCGGTGCTTCCTCGGCGACTTCACGCACCAGACGCATGCCGTCGTCGAAGTTGCCGTCGATCTTGATGATGGTGGCGCCGTGCATCATGGCCTGAGCGAGCTTGCCCAGCGAAATCTTGCCGTCGGGAATGAGCACGAATGCGCGCATGCCGGCACGCGCAGCGTAGGCCGCGGCGGAAGCCGACGTGTTACCGGTGGAGGCGCAGATGATGGCACGGCTGCCTTCCTCCAGGGCACGGCTCACCGCCATGGTCATGCCCCGGTCCTTGAACGAGCCGGTGGGATTCAGGCCCTCCAGTTTCACCCATATATCGGCGTCGACGCGAGACTCGCGAGGAATATTTTCCAGAGGTAGAAGTGGCGTGTTGCCTTCGTAGAGATTAACGATGGGAGTGGATTCAGATATCGGCAGACGATGCCGGTATTTGTCGAGCAGGCCACGATAGGCTCCGGATGCAGCACTCACTTGTCTTAATCTCCGTCCAGTTGCTCGACGCGAATGCGCGTCACCTTACCACTGATGCTGTCCAGGGCCTCGATTTGGCCCAGCGCGATGTTCATCTGACGCTCGCGCACCGGATGGCTGAGCAAGATGAGCTTCGCCTGGGAGGCGCCGTGGGGCGGCTGCGGCTGCACCACCGCCTCGATACTGATTCCGGCATTGCCGAGAATAGTGGCCACCTCGGCGAGCACACCCGGCCGATCCTTTGCCAGCATGCGCAGGTAATAGGCGGTGACGGCGTCGTCGATGGAGAGCATCGGCAGCGTCGAAATCGCATCCGGCTGGAAGGCCAGGTGCGGGACACGATTGTTGGGATCCGTGGTCAGGGTCCGCACCACGTCGACGAGATCCGCCACCACCGCGGATGCGGTGGGTTCTGCGCCGGCGCCGGCGCCGTAGTAAAGGGTCGGTCCCACGGCGTCCGCCATGACCAGCAGGGCATTCATGATGCCGTTGACGTTGGCAATGAGACGCCGTTCGGGGATCAAGGTCGGATGCACCCGCAACTCGACGCCCTCCCCGGTGCGCCGCGCGATGCCGAGATGCTTGATGCGGTAGCCGAGCTGCCCGGCGTCGTGCATGTCTTCCGGCGTCACCTTTTCGATGCCCTCGGTATAAACCTTATCGAAGGCCAACGGTTTACCAAATGCGATCGCAGCCAGAATCGCCAACTTGTGGGCGGCGTCGATGCCCTGCACATCAAAACTCGGATCGGCCTCCGCATAGCCGAGACTCTGGGCCTGCGCCAGAACATCCTCGAAGTCCCGGCCCTTGTCGCGCATCTCGGAAAGTATGAAATTACCCGTGCCGTTGATAATACCGGCGATCCACTCGATGCGATTGCCGGCCAAACCTTCGCGAAGCGCCTTGATAATCGGGATCCCACCGGCGACCGCGGCCTCGAATGCCACCATCACCCCGCGACGGCGGGCGGCATCGAAAATCTCGTTGCCGTGCAGAGCGACCAGCGCCTTGTTGGCGGTAACCACGTGTTTCCCTGCATCGATAGCGCGCAGGGTCAGATCCCGTGCCAGATCAGTTCCGCCCATCAACTCGACAACGATGCTGACCTGGGGATCGTCAACCACCGCCTCCGGCTTGTCGGTGAGGGTTATGCCGTCCAGGGAACAGATGCGCGCTTTGGCCAGATCCCTGGCACTGGCGTGCACGACCTCGATAGCGCGGCCGGCCCGGCGCGCGATTTCGTCGCGATTACGGGCGAGAACATTCACGGTGCCGCCACCCACGGTGCCGAGCCCGAGCAAACCGATCTTGACCGGCTCCATTAAGCTTTATCCATCATGGACGTGATACTGCCAGCAGCAACGGCGCGAGGCCATATCCAAAGCACAGGGAATGTGCTTCTTATGGGGACACGTCCGGCCAGCTCTGGTGACTCGGGCCGCGGCTCCGGCGCGTACAAGTATGTTATGCTCGGGCGCATGATCAGAGGGCTGCCGCTTCTCATCATGCTGATCTGCATGGCCGTTTCTTCGGCCGAATCGGTGGAATTCATCACCGCCGATGAGTGGGCGCGGCCGCGATCTGGCGAGTCACTCGTGCGGATGCCGGCGCTCAAACGCACCGTGCGCGATTACCTTGGTCGAAAGGGCGGCCAAAACGATCAGCGCGGGCAGCATATTCTCATTCGTCACCCGCGCGGCGAAGAAGGCGTGTTGTGGGCGGAAGAATTGCGCGGGTGGTTGGTTGCACTGGGTATACCGTCAGCCGACATTGCGGTGAGTGCGCAGTCCACACGCATCGATGCCATCGAGCTTGCGGTGGTGGGTACGGATAACTAGCCGGCGATGAAACATGCAGTCCGAATCGGATTCATTAGACATGGCTAAGCATTGCTTTGCCGCCATACAGATGGCGTCCGGGCCAATGCTCGCGGCGAATCTCGAGACTGCGGCGCGGCTCATTGCCGAGGCCGCCAGGGGGGGCGCCGAGCTCGTCGTGCTGCCGGAGAGCTTTGCGCTGATCAGCGATGACAGCGCTGCGATGCTGGCGGCCCGGGAAAAGCCGGGCGCCGGTCCGATTCAAGAATTTCTACGCCGCCAGGCACGCCAGCACAGGGTGTGGATATGCGCCGGCGCCGTGCCTCTGGACTGTGACCGCGAAGATAAGATTCGCCCGGCTTATCTTCTGTATGACAAGAATGGCCGGCAGGTCGCCCGTTATGATCGTATTCATCTGTTCGACGTCACAGTCATCGGAACGACTACCGAACAATATCAAGAATCCAGAATCATGGATGCAGGCGGCGACATTGTCGTCAGCACCACTCCCTTCGGTCGCATCGGATTGGCCGCGAGTTATGATCTGCGATTCCCGGAACTGTTTCGCGCCATGGTAGTAACCGGCGTCGATGTTATTCTTCTGCCCGCCGCTTTCACCTCTGTTACCGGCAAAGCTCACTGGGAACCGCTGGTGCGGGCACGCGCCGTGGAGAATCTTTGCTACGTGGTTGCGGCGGCCCAGGGTGGCTATCATTCCACCGGGCGCGCCACCCACGGTGACAGCATGATCGTCGATCCCTGGGGTACCATTCTGCAAAGACTGACCAAGGGCACCGGGGTCATCTTGAGTGAGATCGACAGCGAACGCATCGAGCGTATTCGTGCGAGCTTCCCCACCATTGATCACATGCGCATGGGCTTCCACGCGCTTTGAGCCGCGCACTGGATATCGCTACGGCGGATCTGCTGCACCCGGGTGGCTTGGGGGAAACCGAGTTGCAGGCCACCCTCGGGCAACTCATGGACCGCCGCCTGGATCTGGCGGACATGTACTTTCAAGCGACGCGCTTCGAATCCTGGGCGTTGGAAGACGGCATCGTCAAGGACGGCAGCTACAACATCGACCAGGGGGTCGGTGTGAGAGCGGTCAGTGGCGACAAAACCGGCTTTGCCTACTCGGACGAGATCGCACTACCGGCGCTCACCCAATCGGCACAGGCGGCACGCGCCATCGCCCACAGCAGTGGTAGCGGGACAGTCCAGGCGTGGCATCGACGAAAAGATCAGGATTTGTACGCCAGTGTCGATCCGCTGACGTCTCTCAGCGAACAGCAGCGTATTTCCCTGCTCGAGACCGTGGACAAGTTTGCCCGCGCCCTGGACCCGCGGGTAAAAGAGGTTAACGTAAGCCTCGCCGGCGAGTACACCCGCGTCATGATGGTCGCCAGCGACGGCACCTTCTCGGCGGACGTGCGCCCGCTGGTGCGCCTGAACGTGAGCGTCATCGTCGAGGAGAATGGACGGCGCGAGCAAGCTGGCGCAGGTGGCGGCGGCCGCTACGACTACGGCTACTTTCAGGAGCAGGACCGGGCGTGTGGCTATGCCCGCGAGGCCGTACGGCGCGCGCTGGTGAATCTGGAGTCCGAAGATGCGCCCGCCGGTACAATGCCCGTGGTACTGGGGCCAGGGTGGCCCGGCGTACTGCTCCATGAGGCCATCGGCCATGGATTGGAAGGCGATTTTAATCGCAAAGGGAGCTCGGCATTCTCCGGGCGCATCGGCGAGACCGTCGCTTCGAGCCTGTGCACCGTGGTGGACGACGGCACCATTGCAAACCGACGCGGATCACTGAACGTGGATGACGAAGGCGTGCCCACGCAGCGCACGGTTCTCATCGAAAACGGCCTGCTCGCCGGCTATTTGCAGGACAAGCTGAATGCGCGCCTCATGGGTGTCGCGCCCACGGGCAACGGCCGGCGCGAGTCCTACGCGCACCTGCCCATGCCGCGCATGACCAATACATACATGTTGCCCGGACCGCACACAGCGGAGGAGATCATCGCCTCGGTGGACAAGGGTTTATACGCCGTGAACTTCGGCGGCGGACAGGTGGACATCACGTCGGGAAAATTCGTGTTCTCGGCATCCGAGGCCTATCTCATCGAGAAGGGAAAAGTGACCCGGCCGGTAAAGGGCGCCACATTGATCGGCAACGGCCCGGATGTGCTGACGCGAGTCAGCATGGTGGGCGACGATCTGGCTTTGGACGAGGGCGTCGGAACCTGCGGCAAGGAAGGTCAGAGCGTTCCCGTGGGCGTCGGCCAGCCGACGCTGAAAATCGACGAACTCACCGTAGGCGGTACCGACGCCAGGAATTAATTAGGGTCAGAGACGGATTTAGTCCGTCTCTGACCCTAATTAATTCCGGCAGATTACCACTCACGCACGTCGACAAAATGGCCGGCGATGGCGCAGGCGGCGGCCATCGCCGGACTCACCAGGTGAGTGCGCGCGAGATGCCCTTGACGACCCTCGTAGTTGCGGTTTGAAGTCGACGCACAACGCTCCTCGGGCTCCACGCGGTCAGCGTTCATAGCCAGGCACATGGAACAGCCGGGCTCGCGCCATTCGAAACCGGCCTCCAGGAAGTCTTTGTCGATGCCTTCTTCCTCGGCCTGGCGCTTTACCAATCCGGAGCCAGGAACCACCAGGGCGGCCTTGATGTTGTCGGCGAGTTTGCGCCCGCGCACGATGTCGGCGGCGGCCCGCAGATCCTCGATACGGCCGTTGGTGCAGGAGCCGATGAAGATCTTGTCCACCATGACATCGGTTATGGGTGCATCCGCTTCCAGGGCCATGTACGCGAGGGCGCGTTCCATGCCCTCACGGCGAAAGGGATCGCTCTCGTGCTCGGGATTCGGGATGCGCTGGTCAACGCCGATGACCATTTCCGGTGAAGTGCCCCAGCTCACGTGGGGCACGACGTCGGCGGCGTCGATGACCACCTCGTGGTCAAACACGGCGTCGCTGTCACTGACGAGATTACGCCACGCCGCCACCGCCTTGACCCACATGGTACCCTTCGGCGCGAAAGGCCGGCCTTTGATGTACTCGATGGTCTTGTCGTCCACGGCGACCATACCGGCCCGCGCGCCGGCTTCCACCGACATATTGCAAACCGTCATGCGCCCTTCCATGGACATGGCGGAGATGGCTTCGCCGCTGTACTCGATGGCATAACCGGTACCGCCCGCCGTGCCGATTTTGCCGATGACGGCGAGGATCAAGTCCTTGGGGGAGACCCCCGCACCCAGCTTGCCGTTCACCACGACGTGCATATTTTTCGATTTCGTCTGCATCAGGCACTGGGTGGCGAGCACATGCTCGACCTCGCTGGTGCCGATGCCATGGGCCAGGCAGGCAAAGGCACCGTGGGTCGAAGTGTGGGAATCGCCGCACACTACGGTCATTCCCGGCAGGGTTGCGCCCTGCTCGGGTCCGATGACATGGACGATGCCCTGACGAGGATCATCCATCTTGAACTGCACGATCGCGTGCTTGTCGCAGTTGGCGTCCAGGGTGTCGACCTGGAGCTTGGAAACGGGATCGGCAATACCGCCGCTGCGATCGGTGGTCGGGACATTGTGATCGGAAACCGCGAGGTTTGCATCGATGCGCCAGGGCTTGCGATCCGCCGCCTCCAGCCCTGCGAAGGCCTGGGCCGAGGTCACCTCGTGGAGCAGATGGCGATCGATATAGAGGATCGATGTGCCATCGTCGTTTCTGCGCACCTCGTGGGCGTCCCACAGTTTGTCGTACAGGGTCTTAGGGGGCATCGCTGTTCGCCATGGAGTCGTAAAGGCGCGTATTGTAACGGATGATGTGCCTTTACGGACACTGGCGTGGATTTCCCCGCAGCCGACTAAGCACCATCGTCGATTGAGCCGGGCACCACCGGGGTCGCCGAGCGCACGTCCAGATTCTGCGCCCGGTGCCGCAACAGGTGGTCCATGAGAACGATGGCGAGCATGGCTTCCGCGATGGGCGTCGCCCGAATACCGACACAGGGGTCGTGACGGCCGTGGGTGACGACTTCCACGGGATTACCCTCCACATCGATGCTGCGTCCCGCCAGGCGCAGGCTGGAGGTGGGCTTCAAGGCCAGGGAGGCGCGGATCTCCTGACCTGAAGAAATTCCGCCCAGAGTTCCCCCCGCATGATTACTCAGGAAGCCCTGGGGCGTGATTTCGTCGCGATGCTGGGTCCCCTTCTGCTCCACGGCGGCGAATCCGTCGCCGATCTCGACGCCCTTGACGGCATTAATACTCATCAAGGCGGCGGCGATATCGGCATCCAGGCGATCGAAGATCGGCTCGCCGAGCCCCGGCGGCACCCCGGTCGCCGTAACGTTAATACGCGCACCGATGGAATCACCCTCCTTACGCAGGGCATCCATGTACGCTTCCAGTTCGGCAACTTTCGACTTGTCCGGACAGAAAAACGGATTGCGCTCGACCTCGTCCCAGTCGAAGGCCTCGCTCTTAATCGGCCCGAGCTGGGCGAGATAGCCACGCACGACTATGCCTTCGTGCTCGCGAAGATACTTTTTTGCGATTCCGCCGGCAGCTACTCTGGCGGAAGTCTCCCGCGCCGACGATCGACCACCGCCCCGGTAATCGCGCAATCCGTACTTCTGTTGATAGGTGTAATCCGCGTGGGACGGCCGGAACACATCTTTGATTTTCGTGTAGTCCTTTGAACGCTGGTCGACGTTCTCGATATACAGACAAATCGGCGTACCGGTAGTCCGGCCCTCGAATACACCGGAGACGATTCTTACTTGATCGGTTTCCCGGCGCTGTGTCGTGTGGCGGGTCTTCCCCGGCCGGCGGCGCTCCATATCCGGCTGCAAATCGCTTTCACTCAATGCCATTCCCGGCGGGCAACCGTCGACCACGCAGCCGATGGCAACGCCATGACTCTCACCGAATGAGGTCACCGAGAAAAGCTTACCGAATGTGTTTCCGCCCATGACCAAGATTGTAGCGCGGATAAAAGGGGACAGATCTAATTTCTCGAGGGGTCAGGCTCGACCCCTCGAGAAATTAGATCTGTCCCCTTTTATCCGCGCAGGTCGGCGGCGGTCAACAGGAATACGTTGTCGCCGCCGCGGGCGAACTCCGGCCACAGAAAGGGCAGGTGCGGGTAACGGGCTGTGAGCGCCGGGCGGCTGGCACCTACCTCCACTATCAGCACACCGGCATCGCTCAAATGCTCGGCGGCGTGCTCCAGCAGCCCGCTGACGACGTCGAGACCATCTTCGCCGGCGGCCAGTCCCATGCTCGGCTCGTGGCGAAACTCCTCTGGCAGGGAGTCCATGTCGTGGGCATCCACGTAAGGGGGATTGCTGACGATTAGATCATAAGGACCGCGGACCGCATCCAGGCCGTCCGAGATGAACAGCCGCACGCGATCACCAACCCCGTGCTCCTGCACGTTGATGTGCGCAACTTCCAGAGCGTCGCTGGATACGTCGGTGGCGTCCACCTGCACATGTGGCAGATGAACGGCGCAGGCAATGGCGATACAACCACTGCCCGTGCCGACGTCGAGTACCCTCGCCAGGGAATCCGGATCGACCCAGGGTTGAAAGCCTGCTTCGATGAGCTCCGCGATGGGAGAACGGGGAATCAGGACGCGACTATCGACCCGCATGCTGAGTCCCGCGAACCAGGCCTGTCCGGTGAGGTAGGCAGCCGGAACACGCTGGCTGATACGCCGGGAAAAGAGCATCAGAATGCGCTCCTTCTCCTCGGCGGTCAGGCGCGAAAGCAGCAGTTCTTGCGGGACATCGGGTTCCAGACTGACGGCGTGGAGCACCAGGCCCATGGCTTCGTCGACGGGATTATCCGTGCCGTGAGCGTAGCAAAGCTCTGCCTCGGCGAAGCGGCTGGCGCCCCAACGGATGAAATCCCGGATGCTGTGGAGATCCCTGGCGGCGGATCGCGCCAGGGCGTCAAATGCGAATTCGGCGTCGGGCAGTTATCCCCCCCCCATATTCGCCGTCTTTCTCTGGATCTCGTCGGCCAGCGTCTCGTAGCCAGGTATCTTGCTAACGTCCACGTGATCGATCTGCCTCGGCTCCAGGAACTGCTGAGCGTAGCGCAAGTATACCTTCTTGCGCACGAACACATCGAAGAGATCCGGGTCGATATGGTTGTTCGACTTCATCCGGCCGAGAACCTGAAGAGCCTCGGAAATCGGCATTGCCGGTTTGTAGGGCCGGTCGTCGGCGGTCAGTGCCTCGAAAATGTCCGCGATGCCCATGACCCGCGCCTGCACCGACATCTCATCCCGGGTCAGGCCGCGCGGATAACCGGTGCCATCCATCTTCTCGTGGTGACCGCCGGCGAACTCCGGCACCCGGCGCAGATGTTTCGGGTACGGTAGCGATTCGAGCATCTTGATGGTGGCGACGATGTGGTGATTGATGATCTCCCGCTCTTCGGAAGTCAGCGTACCTTTCTCGATATTCAGGTTGTTGGTTTCATCGTCGGTCAGGAAACTGATTTCCTCGTCATCGCTATTGACCCACAGGTAGGCGCCGATGCGCTCCACGCGCTCCTGATCCTTCTTGGCCATGGACTCACTGCCGACATTACAAACATTCAGGAACTCGCGATCCCTGTCCAGCTGTTCGAGCTCGCCGGCCAATGCTTTGTCCAGCTTCTTTTCGTTGATCCGTTTGCCCTTTTCCCTGGCTTCGAGCTTTTGTTTGAGTACGCGGATTTCGGCATCGCGCTTCAGCACTTCGAAGCGGGTGTTGACCATATGGATACGATCGAAAATCGTCTCGAGCTTGGTGGACTTGTCGACCACGTGCTCCGGGCTCGTCACCTTGCCGCAGTCATGCAACCAGCCGGCAATCTTCAACTCGTAGCGATCGTCCTCGGTCATCGCGAAATCTTTGAGAGGACCGTACTGGGTTTCCGCCGCCGCGTCGGCGAGCATCAGTGTCAGCTCGGGTACCCGGCGGCAATGGCCCCCGGTATACGGTGACTTGTCGTCAATGGCCGCGGCGATCAACTCGATGAATGATTCAAAGAGCGTACGGTGCTCCTTGATGAGCCGTTCCTTGGTCAACACCGTGGCGGCCTGAGACGCCAGCGACATGACCAGCTCCTGATCGGCGACGCTGAACGGAACGAGACCGCCGGAGTCGCGGCTTACCGCGTTGATGAGCTGCAGCACACCGATGACTTCGTCCTCGTGGCTGCGCAGTGGCACGGTAAGAAAAGACTTGGATCGGTAACCGGTTGTTTCGTCAAAAGCGCGGGTGCCGGAAAAATCGAAATCGGGGGCGTTATAGGCATCGCGGATGTTGACCGTCTCGCCGGTGACCGCGGCCTTGGCGGCCACCATTTTGTGATTCGGCTCGCCTTGCTCGTCGTAGAGAGGCACATTGGGAAGATCGATGGGGATACCGCTGGTACCGCCCATGTGAACGCCCAGGGTGTCCGTGTGCATGATCTCGAATTTCAGCTCGTCGTCGTCGGTACGGGAGTAGAAAGTGCCGCCGTCGGCATTCGTGAGCTGTTTCGCGCTCTGGACGATGAGTTCCAACAAACAGCGCTCATCTTTCTCCGCGGAAAGGGCTATCCCCACCGCCGAAAGGGCTCTGATGGACTCGAAAGCTGTGTTGTCTGCGTTGGGCATAACCCGCTTGCCGATTAGGGGCCTTATGATTGTTGGCTCAGGCCTTATCCCGCGTGGAGCCAGTGTAGCAGCCGCTATTTCCCAGCCATAGTGACCAGGTTCACACACTTTCCAGTGTGATGGGCGCTACGGGCGCCGATTCCGTGTCACGGTAGGCAATTTGGGCCCTTTTTTAGGGAGCCCGATTCCTCAGCTGCCGGAAGGGGCCTTCTTTTTAGCCGATCCCCGCTTGGCCGTCCTGGCGCCGCCAGCACCGGATTTAGCCGCTTTGCTGGCCTTTTTGCGCCCTGGGGAGGCCCTCTTTCCAGCGGCGGGTCTGGTGGCGGCCTCGCCGGCCACCGCCAGGAACATCTCGTTCAGGCGCCTGACGAAGCCCGCCGGATCCGGCAGGCGACCGCCCTCGCTGAGAAGGGCCTGGTCAAAAAGAATATTAGCCCAGTCCTCCCGGCGCTGCTCATCCGCCTCACCGGCGAAGCGCGTGACCAGAACGTGCTCGGGGTTGATTTCCATGATCGGTTGGGCATTGGGAACGTCCTGACCGGCCGCCTTCAACAGGCGCTCCAGGTGGCCACCCAGTTCGTTGTCATCGGCGACCAGGCAGGCGGGCGATGTGGTCAGGCGATTGGTGACGCGCACCGCCTTGACCCGCTGGCCGAGGGCGGCCTCGAAAGACTTGAGCAGCTCATCGTGATCCCGCCCCTGGTCGGCCTCGGGCTCTTTATCGCCACTGGCGAGTGCCGCATCCAACTCACCCTTGGTCACCGAGCGCAATTGCCTGCCCTTGTACTCCTGCAGATGGTTCACCATCCACTCGTCGATCTCGTCGCTGAGCAGCAACACCTCCATGCCCTTTTTACGGAAAATCTCCAGGTGCGGGCTGCTGACGGCTGTCGCGTGGCTGTCCGCCGTGATGTAGTAGATAAGCTCCTGGCCTTCCTTCAATCGGTCCACATAATCGGCGAGGGAAACCGTATGCTCGCTTGCATCCGTTTGGGTGCTCGCGAAACGCAGCAGATCGGCGATGCTGTCTTTGTTCTTCGGATCATCGATAAGGCCTTCCTTGAACACTTTGCCGAATTCGCGCCAGAAGATTGCAAACTTCTCCGTGTCGTCCTTGGCGAGCTTAGCGAGCAGATCCAGTATCTTCTTCACCGACCCCGCTCGCATGGCGTCGATCTGGCGATTCTTTTGCAGAATCTCCCGGGAAACGTTCAACGGCAGGTCGGCAGAGTCGATCACGCCGCGCACGAAGCGCAGGTAAGGAGGCATGAGCTGCTCGGCGTCGTCCATGATGAAAACGCGACGCACGTAGAGATTCACCCCTCGGCGGACGTTGCGATCCCAGAGATCAAAGGGCGCGTGCTTGGGGATGTACAGCAGCGACGTGTACTCGAGGTTTCCCTCGACGCGGCTGTGCAGGTGCACCAACGGGTCGTCGAAATCGTGGGCGATATGCTTGTAGAACTCGCTGTACTCTTCGTCGCTGATCTCCGCCTTGGTACGCGTCCACAGTGCAGTCGCCGTATTGACGGTCTCTTCGCCTGTCTCGTCTTCTCCCTGCTTGAGCATCTTGACTGGAAAGGAGATGTGATCGGAGTAACGATGGACTACCGAGCGCAGACGCCCGCTATCGAGGAATTCGTTTTCGTCCTCGCCGTCACGCAAGTGCAATACGACCCGGGTACCGCGCTTCGGCGCCTCCACCGACTCCACGGTGAAATCACCTTCACCGCGGGATTCCCAACGCACACCCTCGTCTCTCGCCAGACCCGCCCGGCGGGTCGTAACGGTGATCTGGTCGGCCACCATAAAACTCGCATAGAAGCCGACGCCGAACTGGCCGATGAGCTCGGAGTCCTTGGCCTGGTCGCCGGTGAGCGCCTCGAAAAACTGGCGGGTGCCGGATCTTGCAATCGTTCCGAGATTCTCGATGATCTCCTCGCGGCTCATGCCGATGCCGTTGTCGCGAACCGTAATGGTCCGGGCCTTGTCGTCGTACTCCACGTGAATGGCGAGCTCACCATCGCCTTCATACAGGGACTCGTCGGAAAGCGCTTCGAAGCGCAGCTTGTCGCAGGCATCCGAGGAATTGGAAATAAGCTCGCGCAGGAATACTTCCTTGTGGCTGTAAAGGGAGTGGATCATGAGGTCCAGCAGCTGCCGGGCCTCGGTCTGAAAGCTGCGGGTTTCTTTGGCGGTCTCGACGCTCATGGCCTGATACTGCTCCTGACGGTGAATGGGCGCGGCTGAATACGGGATCAGCCAGGATCATGCGGGCGTTTTCCGCCAATTCAAGGCAAGGGCGCGGTGACGGGTGCGCCGGGTATGCGCGCCGGATCGCCTTTGGTTACACTGCCACCGATGACGCGCGCCCCCGATCCCTCCCATTCCCCGGTCATTCAGCAGTACCTGCGTATCAAGGCTGAGTACCCCGACACGCTGCTCTTCTACCGTATGGGAGACTTCTACGAGCTGTTTTTTGACGATGCCCGCAAGGCGGCCCGCCTGCTGGATATCGCCCTGACCTCCCGCGGCCAGGCCAACGGCGCGCCGATCCCCATGGCCGGTGTGCCCGCCCATGCTGTCGAGGCCTATCTGGCCAGGCTGCTGCGCAGCGGCGAATCCGCCGCCATTTGTGAGCAGATCGGCGATCCGGCCACCAGCCGCGGACCGGTGGAGCGTCAGGTTACGCGCATCGTCACCCCGGGCACCGTCACCGACGACGCACTGCTCGATGAGCGCCGGGAAGCGCTGGTGTGCGCGTTGTTTCAGCAGGCAGACGAATTTGGAATCGCGCGCCTGGAGCTCGCCAGCGGCCGCTTCGTGTGCATGGAGGTCAGCGGGCGGGAGGCCCTCGCCGCCGAGCTGCAGCGTATCGAACCGGCGGAAGTGCTGCTCAGCGAGGATGCCGAAGACCTGGCCGAGCTCGGCCAGGGTGCCAGCGTACAGAAGCTGCCGCCGTGGTATTTCGAGGAAGGCGCGGCGCGGGATTTGCTCACGGCACAGTTCGGCACCCGGGATCTCGCCGGCTTCGGTTGCGAATCCGCCCATCGCGCCATCGCCGCCGCCGGCTGCCTGTTGCAGTACGTCAAAGATACACAACGGGGAGCGCTCCCCCACGTGCAGGGGCTGCGCCTGGAGCGGCGCGAAGACGGCATCGTTCTGGACGCCGTGTCGCGGCGCAATCTGGAGCTGACGGCAAGCCTTTCCGGCGAACAGGGCCGGGCGCTCGTGGATGTGCTCGACCGCACCGCCACCCCCATGGGCGGGCGCTGCCTGCGCCGCTGGCTGGGCCGCCCGTTGCGGGATCATGACAGGCTGCGTCACCGCCATCAGTGTGTTGGCGCCCTCATCAGCGCCGGCGTCGCCGGCGTCCTTCACGAAGCAATGCGCGACATGGGCGATCTCGAGCGCATCCTCTCGCGGGTGGCCCTGCGCTCGGCGCGGCCCAGGGACCTGTCCCAGCTCGGCGCCGCTCTCGAGCGCCTGCCCGCTCTGCACGCAACCCTTGCTCCCGTGGACAGCCCCCTTCTGGGAGAGTTACTGGTTGCCATCGGCGAGTTTCCCGACACCAGCGCCTGGTTGCGCCAAGCCATCGTGGAGAGCCCGCCCGTGTTGTTGCGCGACGGCGGCGTCATTGCCCCCGGCTACGACGGTGAACTCGATGAATTACGGCGCCTTTCCTGCGACGCCGATTCCTTCTTACGCGAGCTGGAGTCCCGGGAACGGCAACGCACCGGCGTCGCGACCCTCAAAGTCGGATATAACCGCGTGCACGGCTACTATATCGAGCTCGGACGCAGCCATGCCGACAAGGTCCCCACACAGTACCGGCGCCGCCAGACCCTCAAGAGCACCGAGCGTTACATCACCGAGGAACTCAAAGCCTTCGAAGACACGGTGCTGAGTGCCAGGGAGCGGGCGCTGTCACGGGAGCGCCACCTTTACGACGAAGCGCTGACGCGCCTGGGCGGGCAACTCCCGGCGTTGCAGTCCTGCGCGCAAAACCTTGCCCGCCTGGACGTGCTCAACACCTTCGCCGAACGCGCCGAGACTCTCGGTTACCGGGAGCCGGAACTCACCGACACGCCGGGCATCGCCATCACCGCCGGCCGGCATCCGGTGGTCGAACAGGTGCTGGACGAACCGTTCGTCCCCAACGACCTGAGCCTGGGCGAGGAATGCCGCATGCTGGTGATTACCGGACCCAACATGGGCGGCAAATCGACGCTCATGCGGCAAACGGCGCTTATCGTGTTACTCGCCCACGTGGGCAGCTACGTGCCGGCGGAAAGTGCCGTCATCGGACCGGTGGATCGCGTGTTTACACGCATCGGCGCCGCCGACGATCTCGCCGGCGGCCGCTCCACTTTCATGGTCGAGATGGTAGAGGCAGCCAATATACTCAACAACGCCACGCCGCAAAGCCTGGTGCTGTTGGACGAAATCGGGCGCGGCACCAGTACCTACGATGGCTTGTCGCTGGCCTGGGCATGCGCCGCGCATCTGGCCGGCGGGGTCGGCGCGTTCACGCTGTTCGCCACCCACTACTTCGAGCTCACGGCCCTGCCGGAGCAGTTCCAAGGGGTGGCAAACGTGCACCTGGAAGCCCTGGAACACGCCAACCGCATCGTTTTCATGCATCGCGTGCGAAATGGCCCGGCGAATCGCAGCTACGGGCTGCAGGTGGCGGCGCTCGCCGGCGTGCCACCCGCCGTCATAGAGGATGCGCGCAGCATGCTCGAATCCCTGGAAGCCGATTCGAACACGCGCACGGCAGCCGACGGTCAGGGTCAGATGCCGCTCTTCGAGCGCGCCGATCCTGCGCCTCCCGTGGACCGGCGTTTCCACGAACTCATGGACGCTGTAGACCCGGACAGCATGTCACCACGGGAAGCCCTGGAGACGCTGTACAAACTGAAAGCACTGCTGGACTGATCAAGGGGCGCGCAGGCGCTCCAGTGCCGCTCGAAGCCGATCTGGTATCGGCGTTGGTTTGTTCGTCGCGCGCAGCACGAACACGTGCACGAAGTAGCCGTCGGCAGCCGCCTGATGGTCGTCTCCGGCGAACACGCCGACCTCGTATCGCACGCTGGATTTGCCCAGGTGTGCGACACGCAGCCCCATCTGGATGTCCTGGGGAAAAGCCAGCGGTCGCCGGTAACGGCAATTGCTTTCCACCGCCAGTCCGATGACGTCCGTAGTAGCGAACTCGAAGCCCCCCTCGCTGACCAGATACCCGGCGATTACCGTATCGAAAAAGTTGTAGTAGAGGGCGTTGTTGACGTGGCCGTAGACGTCGTTATCCGTCCATCGTGTGCTGATGGTGGAAAAGTACGAGTAGTGATCGCGAGTCGGAGCGGAGTCGTTGTTTTTCATTTTTCAGAGACCATTTCAGCCCGCAGCACATGCTTTTGAATCTTGCCTACCGAGGTGCGCGGGAGCACGTGGCGAAATTCCACCTTCTCCGGCACTCGGAAACTGGCCAGACGATCTTTACACCAGGCAATAATCGTAGCGCTCTCCAGAGACGCTCCTTCAACCGGCACCACCACGGCGACGATGGATTCGTCCCGGAGCGGGTCGGGCACGCCGATGACCGCGCAATCGAATACCTCGGGGTGGATCAGAATAACCGCCTCCACCTCGCTGGCGGCAACGTTTTCTCCGGAGCGCTTGATCATGTCCTTGGCGCGATCGACGAAATGAAAATAACCTTCACGGTCCTGGCGCGCATTGTCGCCACTCCACAACCAACCATCGCGTATGGTTTCCCTGGTGGCTTCCTGGTTCTTCAAATATCCCTTCATGAGCGTGCGACCGGGCTCACCGGCGACGATGACCTGACCGGTTTCACCGGGCGCCACATCGCTGCCCTGCTCGTCCACCAGGCGCACCCGGTAACCCATCACCGGCAGCCCCATACTCATGTTGTTGCGGCGCAAATGAATGGGATTCATGAGCGGCGGACCCATGGTTTCGGTCATTCCCCATAGTTGCAGCAAGGGTGCGTCGAAGCGCACCTGCCACTCGTCCAACTGGTCTTCGGTGACGCTCTGCGCGAACAGCACGGCCCGCAGGTTGTTCTCCACGAGTTCCTCGCGGCGTGGCTGGGCCAACAACATGCGCATGGGCGCCGAGAACAGGCTCGAGACCGTGCACTGGTGTCGAATTGCCTGGTCGAAGAAACGGCTGGCGCTGAATCGCGATGACAGCACCATGCTGGCGCCCGTCACCAGCGCGCTCATGGTGGAGTAATACTGTGCATTGCCATGGAAAAGCGGCATCACCACCAGATGACGGTCTTGGGGAGTGAGACACAGGGCCTTCGCCACGGTCTCCCCCGCGTAGATGTAGTTGGCATTGGTGACCAGCACGCCTTTGGGGCGTGAAGTGGTTCCGGAGGTATAGAGGATCCCGACCTCGTCCGCGGAATCGCAGTTATTACCCGGGCGATCATCGGATTGGGAGGAATGCAGCGCGTCGAAGCTTGGCGTATCGGCATTCGCACTTCCGCCGCAGATTACCGTGGCCTCAACCCGCGGGCAGCGGCCCTGTACTTCCCGCGCCACATCCAGGTAGCCGGGCTGGGTGAAGATCAACCGGCATTCGGAATGGCCGATCAAGTACTCGAGTTCGTCGGCCGTCGCCGCCACGTTGGTGGGCATGATGACAGCACCAAGCTTCGCCGCGGCGAACCACAACAGCAGGAACTCCACGCAGTTGCTGAGATGCAAGTTGATTTTGTCGCTGTTGCCAATGCCCAGAGATTTCAGCATGTGTGCTGTTCGATTGACGCTTTTGTCGAATTCCGCGTAGCTATAGCCGACGCTTCGGCCGTCAATTTCATCGAAATGAACGAAGGGCCTCTCCGGCTCCGTTTCCGCCCGGAACTCCAGAATTTCCTGCAAAGTGTGCAAACCAGCGGTATCCATGAATAAGCTCCTCCGGTACAAACCCCGCGGCGAGAGGCGATGATTTCCAGACCCGATCGGTAACTTCCCACGTTTACTAGTAATGCAGAAACGGTGCAAGCCACTAACCCCGCCCGGGCTTGCAATCGGCTCCTTGCCGGTTAGTCTGGGCATCCATGGGCGGGGAAGAGTCGAGCGACGAGGCATTGATGCTGCAGTATCGAGACGGTGACGCGGACGCCTTTGACCAGCTCTACGCACGCCACAAGGGTGCGCTGTTTCGCTATTGCCTGCGCCATTGCCGGCAACGCAGCACCGCCGAAGAGACCTTCCAGGACGTGTGGATGCGCGTCATCGGCGCTCGCCTGCGTTACCAGCCGCAGGCGAAGTTCACGACCTGGTTGTACCGCATCGCCCACAATCGCGTTATCGATGGATACCGCTCGGACAAATCCGGCGCAATTCAGTCCCTGGACGACGACGAGTCCGGCATGCAGGCGCCGGCAAGCCCGTTGGACGGACCAGAGCGGCGACTGTCCTCGAGCCAACAGGCGGCACGCCTTCAAGCCTTGCTTGCAGAGCTGCCCGCGGAACAACGCGATGTCTTCCTGCTCCACGAGGAGGCTGGCCTGGCCCTGGAGACAATCGCGGAAATATCCGGCGTCGGCCGGGAAACCGCGAAAAGCCGACTCCGCTACGCGCTGTCGAAGTTGCGTGCAGCATTGAAGGACGCGTCATGAATCCGGAAGAACGCGACGACGATGTGCTGCGAGAGTATCTCGAGGGCGACTCGGCGCTGTCGCGCCTGTATAAGCGCGGCGCCAGTGAGCAGCCGGACCCGCGACTGGATGCGCGAATCCGTGCCGAAGCCCGCCGCGCAGTGGCACCAGACAAGCGCGTGGCCCACAGCCCCTTTGCCCGTAACTGGATGGTTCCAACCTCTCTCGCCGCGGTGTTCGTGCTGTCGCTGAGCGTCGTGGTCCTGATGCCGGAATCCGCCGACGACGCCGGCGTCGGGGTTGGCGAACCTGCCGGAACCGCCCCGTCGGCCATCAGCACGCCTGCCCCGGACAGCGTGGCAGACGTGGAAGACCAACCTGCCGCCGCCAGTCCGCCGGCTGTCAAACGCGCCACCGAAAGCGACGCAAAGTCCCGCGAGGAGCGCAAGGCCGCGACCGCGGAACGCGAAAGTGTCGGTGGCGCCCCTGTCCAATCTCTTCCGGCGCCGGCGACGGCGCTCGGGTCCGCGCGCAAGGCGGCACCCGGCGCCAACCCACTGCCGGCGGCAGGCGTCAGGGACGACCCCCGGGCATGGCTGCGCTTCATCGAAGAACTGCTGGGTGACGAGAACCGGGAGGGGGCGACAAGCAATCTCCGCGCTTTCCTCGACAGATATCCGGATTTCCCTCTACCCGTCAGTCTCCTGCCGTTGGCCGCATCGCTGGATGCGCAGTGACCCCGAGATCGAGGGCAATACTCTGCGACATGGACAACCGTCGACCCGGGGTCAAGCCTTCACGGGACTCGAAAGCGTCGAAAAACAACAGTAAGATATGCCGTTGTTCGCACTACACAGACCAGGATTAGCCACAAATGACATTTGTCGTTCTCGAAAGCTGCATCAAATGCAAGTACACGGATTGTGTCGAAGTATGCCCCGTGGACTGCTTCCACGAAGGCCCGAACTACCTGGTCATCGATCCCGAGGAATGCATCGATTGCACCTTGTGCGAGCCCGAATGCCCCGTGGACGCCATCGTCTCTGAAGACGACCTGCGGGAAGATCAGCAGCACTTCCTGGAACTCAACGCGGAGCTCTCAAAGGATTGGCCGGTCTTGACGGAGAAAATCGACGCACCGCCTGACGCTGCCGATTGGGAAGAGGTTACCGACAAGCTCCAGTATCTGGAGCGTTAGCGCCGTCCAGAAGGCGGGCTCTGCTTGCCCGCGTCCGATCCCTGCCACAAAGAACGTATCGCGGCGATGCCCTGGCCGCCGTGCTCCCAGGCGGTAGCGAGATGCTCGGGCCCCATGCCGCCGAGGGCAAACACCGGCAGGTTGACCCGCTCCACCAGTTGCTGAAATCGCTGCCAGCCAATAGGCGACGCTTTCGGCCGGCCCCCCGGGTGACTGATGGTTGCGGCGACCGGTGACAGCACGACGAAATCGGCACCGATGCGAGCCGCCTGGTCGAGTTCCCGGGCATCGTGACAAGAAGCCGCCAGCCAGGATCCTGCTGGAACGGGCCGTGAGGTCGCCGCCATCAAGCGTACGCTGTCCAGATGAACGCCGTCGGCGCCACTCGCATCCAGCAGCGCCGGGTCGCCGTTGATAAGCAAGCGCGCGCCGCCCGCGCGACAAACATCGACGGCCCGCCGGCATAGAGACACGAGATCCCGAGCCGGCAACTCCTTGGCCCGCAAGGCAACCAGCTCCACGCCCGCGTCGATGCCAACAGCAAGCGCTGCCAGAAACGCATCCCAGTCGGTTCCCGGTGACGGCGTGACAAGGTAGGTGTCCGGCAGGCGCAACGCCGTGACTACCGGCACGTCCGCCGCCGGCATCGGCAATTCGGTGAGGGCATCGACACTCAGCCAGCGCAACTCCTGGCCCTCGCGGCCGTGAACCCGGTCCTGCCAGCCGCTTACCCGCCACACATCGAGGAGAACACCCCGATCCGGGTAATCGTGGCGCACACGGATCAACGGGCGTGCCGAGGTCACGCGAATACCAATCTCCTCCGCCAGCTCTCTGGCCAGACCCGATCGGATATCTTCGCCGGCCTCCAGCTTACCGCCCGGAAATTCCCATAAACCACCCTGGTGGGCATGGTCGAATCGCCTGGCTACCAGGATCGCGCCGCCCGCATCGGCGAGCACCCCGGCGACCACGTGAATGCGCTGCTTCAGGTGCGGTACTCGGCGTTGATAGTGACGTACTCGTGGGACAAATCGGAGGTCCAAACCGCGGCCTCGGCTGCACCCCGGCCGAGACCGATGGTGACGGTGATTTCATCCACCGCCATCGCGCCCTGGCCGCGCTCCTCGGTGTAATCGGCGGCCCGTTCACCGTCGGCGACAATACACACATCACCCAGGTGGATGCGCACCGCGGCGATGTTCAGATCCTCGAGCCCGGCGCGCCCGACCACGGCGAGTATGCGTCCCCAATTGGCATCGCTTGCATACATGGCGGTCATGACCAGCGGTGAGTGAGCAACCGCGTATGCCAGTTGCAGGCACTCCTGCTCATCGCGACCCTCGCGCACGGCGATGGTGATGAATTTGCTCGCCCCTTCGGCGTCGCGAACAATTGACTGCGCAAGCCAGGTACAAACCTCCGATACGGCCCCACAAAGAGCGCGCGCGCCATCGCTGGATGGATCGTCGATGCTCGGTGCACCGCCGGCGCCGCTGGCCATGAGCACACAGGCGTCGTTGGTGGAGGTGTCGCCGTCCACGGTGATGCGATTGAAGGATTGTTGCGTGGCCCGCACCAGACAGTCCTCCAGCAGCGATTGCTCGACGGCGGCGTCTGTGGCGACGAAGGCCAGCATGGTGGCCATGTCGGGCCGGATCATCCCGGAGCCCTTGACGATGCCCGTGACCGTGAGCGTATGCCCTGCAACTTCGAAGTGCCGGGATATGCACTTGGGCACCGTATCGGTGGTCATGATGGCGCGGGCGGCGGCGGCCCAGCCGTTCTCGTCGAGGTCCCCGATAGCGCTGTCGATGGCTTCGGGAAAGCGCGTCATCGGCATGCTTTCACCGATGACGCCGGTGGAAAAGGGCAACACCGCGTCTGCGGAGCAAGCGCCGCGCTCGGCGACCGCCTGGCAACAGCTACGCGCATCCGCCAGCCCCCGGGAGCCTGTTCCGGCATTGGCATTACCGGCATTGATAAGCAGATAGCGCGGCGCCTGGCGGCCGAGGTGTTCACGGGCAACAATTACCGGCGCGGCACAGAATGCATTGCGGGTAAACACCGCTGCCGCGCGGCTTCCGGCGGCCAGCTCAATAATGGTCAAATCGTCTCTGGGATCGCTGCGCACGCCCAGGGGCGCGCTACCGAGGCGTACGCCTGCAACAGGATCCGGGTCGATCTCCCCGCTCAGTCCAACGGCCATGAAGCACTTCCTTGGAAGCCCGCAATCGGGCGGGCGATTCAAACCAGCCGGTTTTTCAGCTCACACGTCCGTGACATTGTTTATATTTTTTGCCCGACCCGCAAGGACAGGGTTCGTTGCGGCCGACTTTTCGGTCCGGGCGTTTGAATGGCGTCCTGGCCTTTGCAGGCTCGTCCGCCACGGCGGTGGCCAGCCCCTCCGCCTCCTCACCCGCACCCGCCTCGGCACCGTTCCCGGCCATGGCGCCGGCCAGGGCGTCAGCCATGGGATGAAATGCCGACACGGGAGCGCTGCGCCGGCGCTGGGCCTCCATCGCCTCCACGTCGGACTCCTCGCGCACGCGTACCTTCGAGACGAGATTGATGACTTCGTATTTGATGCGTTCAGTCAGACTGTGGAACATCTCGAAAGCTTCACGCTTATACTCCTGCTTGGGGTTTTTCTGCGCGTAACCGCGAAGATGTATTCCCTGGCGTAGATAGTCCATGGCGGCCAGATGCTCCTTCCACAAGGAGTCCAGCACCTGCAGCATGACCGCCTTTTCAAAGTTTCGAATGACGGTTTCGCCGGCTTGGCGCTTTTTCTCTTCGTAGGCCGCAACAACCTCGTCCAGAATGCGTCGCCGTAGCGGTTCCTCGTGCAGGGAGTCGTCGGAGGCGAGCCAGCCGCTGACGTCCAATTCCAAGTCGAACTCGCGTTTTAGCGACTCTTCCAGCTCCGGAACGTCCCACTGCTCGTCGAGGCTCTGGGGTGGAATGTGCGTATCGATAACCTCGGTCAACACATCCTCGCGTATCTGGGAAATGCGATCCGAGACATCGTCTTCACCCATCAACTCGTTGCGCAGCGCGTAAAACTCCTTGCGCTGATCGTTGGCGACATCGTCGTACTCCAACAGCTGCTTGCGCACGTCGAAGTTACGGCCTTCGACCTTGCGCTGGGCGTTCTCGATAGCCTTGGTTACCCAGGGATGTTCGATGGCTTCGCCTTTCTCCATTCCCAGCTTCTGCATAATCGCCGACACCCGGTCGGATGCGAATATGCGCATCAAATCATCTTCCAGGGATAGATAGAATCGGCTCGATCCCACGTCCCCCTGACGCCCGGAACGTCCTCGAAGCTGATTGTCGATGCGTCGGGATTCGTGGCGTTCAGTACCTATGATGTGCAGACCTCCGGCCTCGAGGACTGCCGCATGACGTTCATTCCAATCCGCGCGCTTGTTCTCGATCTCCGCAGCGCCGGCACCTTCGAGTTGATCGAGCTCGGCCTGAAGATTGCCTCCGAGAACAATGTCGGTGCCGCGGCCTGCCATGTTAGTGGCGATGGTGATGGTTCCAGGCCGTCCCGCGTCGACGATGATCTCGGCTTCCCGGGCATGTTGCTTGGCGTTCAGCACCTGGTGTGGAATGCTCTCCTTTCTCAGCAATTCCGAGAGATACTCGGAAGTATCGATGGATGCGGTACCCACCAGCGCCGGCTGGCCCCGGGTACGGCAGTCGCGAATGTCCTCGAGGATCGCGTCGAACTTCTCGCCCGCGGTCAAGTACACGAGATCGGTGAAGTCCTCGCGGACCATATTCATGTGTGTAGGAATCACCATGACCTCGAGGCCATAGATCTGCAGAAATTCCGGCGCTTCGGTATCCGCCGTTCCCGTCATCCCGGAGAGCTTGTCATAAAGACGGAAGTAGTTCTGAAAGGTAATGGCCGCGAGGGTTTGATTCTCGTTTTGAATCGGCACGCCTTCCTTTGCTTCCATCGCCTGATGCAGGCCCTCCGACCAACGGCGACCCGGCATGGTGCGGCCGGTGAACTCGTCGACGATGATGATTTCGCCATCCTTGACGATGTAGTCGACATTTAAACTGAACAGTGCATGGGCGCGCAGCGCCGACATGAGATGGTGCATGAGCACGATGTTGCCGGCATCGTAAAGACTCTGCCCGGCCTCAAGCACACCCGCCTCTTCGAGCAGCTCTTCTACCCGCGAATGTCCCTCTTCGGTGAGATAAACCTGTTTCGCCTTCTCGTCGACGCTGAAATCACCGGGTCCATCCTCCACTTCCTGGCGCTTCAGGGATGGGATGAGTCGATTGACGCGCACGTAAAGATCGGAATTCTCATCTGTCGGTCCCGAGATGATCAGCGGCGTGCGCGCTTCGTCGATGAGAATCGAATCCACTTCGTCGACGATAGCGTAGTGCAACCGGCCCTGGGCGCGTTCCGCGGCCATGAACGCCATGTTGTCGCGCAGATAGTCAAAACCGTATTCGTTGTTGGTTCCGTAGACGATGTCGGCGGAATAGGCATCCTGTTTTTCCTGAGGAAGCATTCCTGGCACGACGACGCCGGTACGCATGCCGAGAAACTCGTAGATGTGGCCCATCCACTGCGCGTCACGGCGCGCCAGATAATCGTTCACGGTAACGATGTGCACACCGTATCCGTCCAGGGCATTCAAGTAAGCAGGCAAGGTGGCCACCAGAGTCTTTCCCTCACCCGTGCGCATCTCGGCGATATGCCCTTCGTGCAGCGCGATGCCGCCGATGAGCTGAACGTCGAAATGACGCATGTCGAGAGTGCGCCTGGCGGCCTCGCGCACCGTGGCGAAGGCCTCGGGCAGCAGCTGTTCCAGGGATTCACCGGCCCCGCGGCGTTCTCGGAAAGTATCGGTCCTGGCGCGCAGCTCGGCGTCGGAGAGCTTCTGGGTCTCGGGCTCGAGGGCATTGATGCTCTCGACCGACTTTCGCATTCGTCGGACCTGCCGCTCGTTACGGCTGCCGACTATTTTCCTGATTACATTGGTGATCATGCCATTTATCGCGCTATGCGGTCGCGGACTCCAGGAAGCAAGGGGTCACAAGGAGTGGGAAATGGGGTTCGCCGCGCGTAAAAGCAACCCTGTGTGGATCAATGTCGAAGCGTCGAGGGTTTTTAGCGCGTTGCGCGCACGAATTTGATGGGATTAACGGCCTTGCCGTTCAGGCGTACCTCGAAGTGAACGTGCGGTCCATTTGAGCGTCCAGTGGATCCGAGCAGCGCGAGCACCTGTCCCTTCTTGACCGTTTCACCGACTTTGACGAGGTTCTTATTATTGTGCGCATAGAGCGTCGAGTAACCGTTGCCGTGATTAACCTCAACGGTGTTACCGAAGCCCCAGCGACTGCCTGACCAGACGACGACTCCGGCAGCCACCGCCACCACTTCACTGTTGGAGCGGCCGGCGAAATCGATACCTTCGTGAAATGCGCGTTTGCCGCTCATGGGATCGTTACGCCAGCCGAAGACCGAGGACATCCAGCCTTTGTTCACCGGACGACCGGTTGGGAAAACCTCCGCGTGCAACTTGCGGTTCATGAGGGTGCCTTCCACCACCGCCAGCTTCGGCTCGCGATCTTCGAGCAAACTCACCAACTCCTCCAGGGAGGCCAGAAAATCCGGTACCTGGAAGGGCTCGCGCTCGGTGACCATATCGGGGCCGCCGCGGGCGGGGACGTCGTCGAAGCTGAACTCCGCGGCATCCAGGTTCGCCATCTCCACCAAACGCCTGCCCAGGGCATCCAGACGCACCACCCGTGACTGAATTTCGCCCATTCTGAGGGCCAGGGCATCCAGATTGCGCTCGGAGTCGTTGATGGCGGTATCCACCTTGTCACGCTGGTGGCGGACTTCTTCCTGCCAGGCGGCGGCATACAGCTCGGGGCCGACGTCGGCCGCGACGGGCACCGAGCGATATCCCAGATAGTAAGTGCCGGCACACAGAGCAATCACAGCCCCTATGAGCGATAATGAGGCCGCACCGCCCAGGTGCGTTCGACGGCCGCGACGCCGACTGCTGGAGATGAATATTATTTCCATACGGGCTGATTATATGTGTTGTCGGGAACACCGCCCCGGCGGTGACAATCCGCTCCCGCTCCTGCAGGTAGCGAACCCGATCAGATTATTCTTTGTCAGGCGACGGACATGAGTGGCGTCCCATTCGTCTCCGTTCGCCAACTCCTGGACAGCTCGCTCACACCCCTCGGCCGGCTGATGACTGCCGGTCGCCGCCTGGACGCCGCCAACACCGCTCTTGACGAGTTCCTGGAGGAACCCCTCAAAGGCCGTGTGAGCGTTGCCCGGGCAGGCCGTGAGACCCTGACCCTGGTGGCGGAATCCCCCGCCTGGTCAGCCCGCGTCCGCTACCTGACCCCTCAAATTCTAGACCATCTGCGCACCCGCCTGGAGAACCCGCGGCTACACAGAGTGCAAATCGTGACCCGTCCGACGGAAACTCCCGCCATCGCGCCCCCGGAGCGCCCGCCGCAGCTGTCACAGCACGCCGCGGCCCTCATCGAAAGCGTCGCCAGGAACTCGGATAACGAGGCCCTGGCCAGCGCCCTGATGCGGCTCGCCGGCCGAGCCGACCGCCAAAAACGGGACTGATTATCCTTATCGGCCCTTGCCGGGGAAGAAAATACCCCCTTAAGTACCCCCGGGCCCCCGGCGCGCTTCCCCTGTAGGTCTATTCGCGCCCAGCCATTATTCGCTAGTCGTTAATCTTGTAGCGCATATTCGGTACCCGGTCCAGAGCCCCGAATCGGCTCGTCCCGGGAGCCGGCCTTCAGCCGGCTGACACCGGTTGCATGAATATGATCGGCGCGTCTACGCCTTCGCCGAATGTCACCATTTCCCAGGCGCTCTCATCGGCCAGAAGTGCACGCAACAGTTTGTTATTGAGCGCGTGCCCGGACTTGAAACCGCTGAAGGCACCGATGAGGCTGTGCCCGAGAAGGTACAAATCGCCGATGGCATCCAGCACCTTGTGCTTTACGAACTCGTCGTCGTAGCGCAACCCGTCGTCATTGAGAACCCGGTAGTCATCGACCACGATGGCGTTGTCGACGCTCGCACCAAGGGCACGATTGTTTGCATGTAATGCTTCGAGGTCGCTGCGGAATCCGAATGTGCGTGCCCGGCTGACCTCCTTGACGAAGGAGATGGTGGAGAAATCCACGGTGGCCTGGTTGCGGCACTCACGGAATACCGGGTGATTGAACTCGATGGCAAAAGACACTTTAAAGCCATCGAACGGCTCCACCTTGGCCCACTTGTCCTCTTCTTCGACCTTGATAGGGCGCTTGATTCGAATGAATTGCTTGGCGGCGTTCTGCTCTTCGACGCCGGCGGATTGAATCAAAAAGACGAACGGCCCGGCGCTGCCATCCATAATCGGCACCTCTTCGGCGCTCAGATCCACGAAGGCATTATCGATACCGAGTCCCGCCATCGCCGAGAGGAGATGCTCGACGGTGGACACGTGCACGTCGTCAGCGCTCAAGCTCGTCGAGAGCGAGGTGCTGCCCACATTCTCGGGACTGGCCTTAATCTCGACTATCGGGTCGAGATCGACGCGCCGGAAGCGGATGCCATTGTTGGCGGGTGCGGGCCTTAACGTGAGGTAGACTTTCTCGCCGGTATGCAAGCCAACACCGGTGGCACGAATAACATTTTTCAGCGTGCGCTGCCTAATCATTACTGCTGTGCTCCCCCCGGACCGACGCGGAACGCGTATTGTGTATATTTGGCAATTTATTGCTGGCGGCGGTTGGTTTCAGACCGCCGTCGTCACCCCGCGGAACGCGGAAAATGCTAGCACAGAATGTCCGGGTGCGCGAACCGACCGGTCCCGCTGCGGCAGTTGAGGCACCATAACGACAACTATAGACGCCCTGGAGGCAAAGCGGTGCCGCCGGATCCCTGGGAGTGTCCAGAAAGGAGGGACCGCTCCCCGCCCCGGGCCGGAAAGAGGGGTGGGCAGACGGTCTTTACCGACTCCTAGATAGGCGGAAATCCGCTACATGTGCGCCTTCGACTGCACGCTCCTTGTCTACACCCCCTCCGTGTCCCTCCCCCTCTAGACGAGGGGGAGGGGACCCAGCCTGATACGCTGGTGTAGTGTATTCATGCACTGCTATTTAGTCGGCTTGGCGACGCAGGAAGGCCGGGATATCCAGGTACTCGGAGCCCGTATCCACGTCGCTGATCGGCTCCTTTTCCTTGGCCGGCTGCTTGCGCATAACCGTCGGCATATCGAAACGCCTGTAGTCCACATCGCTGCCAGCGGCCTGAGCCACCAGACGCATGTCACGTTCCATGCGCACGTTGTCCTGACCGAGCCCGGTGGCAACTACCGTCACCCGCAACTCATCCTTGACCTCTTCGTCCAGGGTCGTGCCGATGACCACCAGCGCGTTATCGGAGGCAAAATCGCCGACGGCCTCGCCGACCGCGGCAAACTCGTCCATGCCCAGATCCGGGCCCGCGGTTACGTTGACGAGAATCCCCCTGGCGCCACTCAAGTTGACATCTTCCAGTAGCGGGCAGGCGATAGCCGCTTCAGCAGCCTTGCGCGCCCGCTCCTCACCCACGGCACGTCCCGAGCCCATCATGGCACGGCCCTTTTCAGACATGACCGTGCGCACGTCGGCGAAATCCACGTTGATCATTCCGGGACGTGTGATGAGTTCCGCTATGCCCTGAACCGCTCCGTGCAATACATCGTTGGCCGCCTTGAATGCATCCTGCAGCGAAATGCCGCCTCCCAGCACGTTCAACAGTTTCTCGTTCGGCACGGTAATGAGTGAATCCACGTGCTGAGCAAGCTCCGCAATGCCATCCTCGGCTATCTTCATGCGCCGCTTGAGCTCGAAAGGAAAGGGCTTGGTGACCACTGCCACGGTCAGAACCCCGAGTTCCTTGGCGAGCTGCGCGACGATGGGTGATGCACCGGTTCCGGTGCCGCCGCCCATGCCTGCGGTGATGAAAATCATGTCGGAACCTTCGAGAAGATCGACGATTCTGTCACGGTCTTCCAGTGCCGCCTGGCGCCCGATATCCGGATCCGCACCGGCGCCCAGGCCTTTGGTTACGGTGTTACCCAGTTGCAAAGCGGTACGGACCGCGGACTTGTTGAGCGCCTGGGCATCAGTATTGGCGCACACGAACTCGACGCCTTCTATATTCGACGACAACATGTGCTCCACGGCGTTACCGCCGCCGCCACCTATCCCAATCACGCGGATAACAGCACTGCTTTGACTATATGCATCTACCAATTCAAACATTTTTTCCCCTCCGACACAGAGGTCAGTTACACCTTCAAAAATTACCCTGGAACCAACTTTTCATTCGGTCCCACACAGACTTAAAGCTTCCACTGGAGACGGATTGAGCACCCCGTTCGTGCATGTTGTTGTGGCCAAACAGGAGAAGTCCCACGCCGGTGGCGTAGATCGGGTTTCGTACCACATCCGTTAACCCGGACACCGATTGCGGCGCACCGATGCGCACCGGCATATGAAGAATCTCCTCGGCGAGCTCCATAAGGCCTTCCATCTTGGAGCTACCACCGGTGAGGACCACGCCCGCCGCGATGAGATCCTCGAAACCGCTGCGCCGCAGCTCCGCTTGCACCAGAGTCAGCAACTCTTCGTAGCGGGGCTCGACCACTTCGGCCAGCGTTTGGCGTGCAAGCCGTCGTGGTGGGCGCTCGCCGACGCTCGGCACTTCGATGCTTTCTTCGGCGGTGGCCAGTTGGGCCAGCGCACAGGCGTATTTGACCTTTATCTCTTCGGCGTTCTGGGTCGGTGTTCTCAGCGCCACGGCGATGTCGTTGGTTACTTGATCCCCGGCGATGGGAATGACCGCGGTATGGCGAATGGCGCCCTCGGTGAACACGGCGATATCGGTAGTGCCGCCGCCGATGTCCACCAGACAGACACCCAGCTCCTTCTCATCGTCCAGCAGCACTGAATAACTCGATGCAAGTTGTTGCAGAATAATGTCGTCGACTTCGAGCCCGCAGCGACGCACACATTTAATAATGTTCTGGGCAGCGCTCACCGCCCCAGTGACCATGTGTACTTTCGATTCCAGGCGCACACCGGACATGCCGATCGGCTCCTTGATGCCCTCCTGGTTATCGATAATGAATTCCTGAGGCAGGATGTGAATGATCTTCTGGTCGGCGGGGATCGCCACAGCGCGTGCTGCATCAATGACCCGGTCGACATCGCTAGCCGTTACTTCCTTGTCGCGGATTGCGACGATGCCGTGGGAGTTGAGGCTGCGGATGTGATTCCCGGCGATGCCTGCATAAACCGAGTTAATCTGGCAGCCGGCCATCAGCTCCGCTTCTTCGACGGCGCGTTGTATCGATTGCACGGTGGATTCGATGTTGACGACAACACCTTTTTTCAAACCCCGCGATGGATGAATACCGATACCGATGACGTCGACACCGCGCTCCTCGGACACTTCGCCGACCACGGCGGACACCTTGGATGTACCAATATCCAGACCCACGATTAGCTTTTTGTCGGTCTTCTTCAATTATCTCAACCCCCGCTGGCCTTTTCGGGAACCTGCTTCAAGCGCACGGCGAATCCGCCCGCATAACGAAGATCCACTTGCTCGATTTGATCCAGATGCTCTGCAATTTCCTTGACCGCCGCGTTCGCGAATCGCTGCAGCGTCGCCGCGTCCTGTCCCTGGGCGAGCACCAGCGTCGTACCGTTGGCGAGCATCACGCGCCAGCCACCACGGGCGGGCAAACGCAGACTCTCGATGCCGCCACCCAGCGGCCCCAACACGCTGCGGAATCGACCGTGGGCTGCGAGAACCTCGCGTTCGCTCTCGGCAGGACCAAACAACTTCGGCAGATCCAACTCGCTGGCTTTGCCGTGTGGCTGAAAAAGCGTTCCGTCGAGTTCCATGAGGGCCTCGTCATTCCAGCGCGCGACTGGCTCGCGCTCGACGATGGCCACATGCAGGCTGTCCGGCCACACCCGCCGAACCGACGCTTCGCGTACCCAGGGAAGGGCCCGGGAGGCGATCCGCACGGCCTCCACATCTACTTCGAAAAATCCCTTGGTTATTTGATCCGCCACCACCTGCTCGAGGGCACCACGGGATACGTGCTTGAACTTACCGGCGACGCGCACGGAGTTCACCGCCTGCCCGTTAAGGCGTTGCGCGATGGGCAATGCAGCACCGGCCAGGGCCAGCAACAGCAACGCAATCAGCAAAGGACGGGCGCGGGATGCCGCCAGGTTCATTGCTGACTCCCCGGGTCCGCCGACCGCCCGACAATGCGCACCTCACACACCAGGCGTACGCCGCTGTCCACGGCCACGCGTCTCGCAACCCGCACGATCAGTGACTCCACCTCAGTCGCAGTGGCACCGCCGGTATTAATGATGAAATTGGCGTGCTTTTCCGATACCACCGCGTTGCCCACGCGTTCGCCCTTGAGCCCGCTGGCTTCGATCAGGCGCGCCGCGTAATCGCCGGGAGGATTTCGAAAAACGGATCCGCAATTGCGCGTTCCCATGGGCTGAGTTTCCGCGCGCCGGCGCAGCAACTCCTTGATGCGCACTGCAGCGGTTCCGTCGTCGTCTCTCTCGAGCTGCAGCTCCGCGGCCGTGAACCACTCGTCACCTGGACCCTCTACACTGCGGTAGCCGATGGTGAATTCCTTCGCCATGCGCTCGCGCAGACTCCCATCCCGGGCAATAGTCTGGACCGATTCCACCAAGTCCCAGGTCTCACCACCGAAGGCGCCGGCATTCATCGCCAGGGCGCCACCCAGGGTTCCGGGGATGCCGGCGAAGAATTCACTACCGCTCAATTGCCGCGCCGCGCAAAACTTCGCCACCTTGGGGCATGCAACACCTGTCGCCACGCGTACTCGGGTATCCCCGGTCACATGGATGGCATCCAGCGTGTCGGTGGCTATCACCGTACCGTCGATGCCCCGGTCACGTACCAGCAGGTTACTACCCAGCCCGAGCCAGAAAATCGGCTCATCCGGGGGCAAGCTCGACATGAACTCAGTCAGGTCCTGTATCCCCTCGGGCCGGTAAAAGCGCTTCGCAGGTCCGCCAATGCCCCACACCGTGTGGCGTGACATGGGTTCGTCGATGCGCAATTCCCCGCGGTGTTGATTCATGTTCAGTGCCTGGGCCGTCATGACGCGCCCCTACCTCCTTTCGCCGGGACCGACTCGGCCCACAGCTCGGAAAGCTCCGGCGCCAGATTGCCGATGTCACCTGCGCCGAGCACCAGCAACACGTCACCATCGGCGAGCACACCGGGTAACATCCCGGCGACATCGGCAAGTTGGTCGACGAAAACCGGATCCACCTGGCCACGGGCACGGATTGCGCGACACAGGGTGCGTCCATCGGCACCGCTGATGGGCTCCTCCCCCGCCGGGTAAACATCCAACATCACCAGTGCGTCGACTTCCGACAACACCTGGCTGAAGTCCTCGAACAAATCCCGCGTACGCGTGTAGCGGTGCGGTTGAAACACCACGACCAATCGTTTTTCCGGCCAACTCGATCGCGCCGCCTGCAAGGTCGCCGCGATCTCCCTGGGATGGTGTGCGTAGTCGTCGACGATGGTGATAGTGCCGGCGGGACTCGATCGCGGCCCGTAATTCTGGGAGCGGCGCGCGATCCCCTGGAAACCGCCCAGGGCGCGTTTCACCGCGGCGTCGTCCACGTGCAGCTCACGGGCGACGGCGATTGCTGCCAGAGCGTTCAATACGTTGTGCCTTCCGGGAAGATTGAGATCCACGTCCAGAGCTTTCTCACGCCCGGTTTGGTGCACGCGAAAATGGCTGCGGGTGCCGTCGTGGCGAACATCGGTGGCGTACACGTCGGCTTTGTCGCTGAAGCCATAGGTCGTCAGCGGCTTCGCAACCTCCGGCAACAGCTCGCGGATGGTGGGATCCTCGTAACAGAGAACGGCCTGACCGTAAAAGGGCAGGCGATGCAGAAAATCCAGGAAGGTCTGGGTAAGACGCTGGAAGTCCCCGCCATAGGTTTCCAGGTGGTCCGCATCGATGTTGGTCACCACCGCCATCATGGGCTGCAAATATAAAAAGGAGGCATCGCTCTCGTCGGCCTCGGCCACCAGGTAGCGACTCGCGCCCAGGCGCGCATTGACGCCGCTGCCGATGAGGCGGCCACCGATCACGTAAGTGGGATCGAGCCCGCCCTCGGCCAGCAGGCTTGCCACCAGGCTGGTGGTGGTGGTCTTGCCGTGAGTGCCTCCGACGGCGATACCGTGACGAAAGCGCATGAGTTCGGCGAGCATCTGCGCCCGGGGCACCACCGGGATGTGCCGCTCCCTTGCGCTCGCGAGTTCCGGGTTGTCCTCGGTGATTGCGGTCGTAATGACCACCACCTCGCAGCCCTCCACGTGTTGCGGATCGTGGCCGGTGTCGATGCGCACGCCGAGATTCTGAAGGCGCCGGGTCATGGCATTGGCGTGCAGATCGGAACCGGAAACTTGAAAGCCGAGGGTGTGCAACACCTCGGCGATACCACCCATGCCGGCGCCGCCGATGCCGATAAAATGCACCCGGCGCACACGCTTCATCCACAGATCGTGGTCGGCGGGTGCATGTCCGCCGTTGACCGCGGCCAGCGAGCGAACATTTTTTCCCATGCTGCCCCGGCGCTCACGCATGGGCCAGCTCCAGGCAGCAGTCGCTGACCTGCCGGGTGGCGGTGGGAATACCGAGCCGCCTGGCGGCTTGCGCCATGCCGAGCAAGCGTCCCCGCGCGCCGTGGAACTCGGCTAGAAGAGTGCCAAGACGCGTAGCATTCAATTCACTCTGATCGATGAGCACCGCCGCGTCAGCGTCGGCCAGGCTGAGTCCGTTACGGGTCTGGTGGTCGTCCACCGCGTAGGGAAAAGGCACGAGCACCGAAGCGACGCCGGCCACGGCGAGTTCCGATACGGTCAAGGCGCCCGCCCGGCAGACGACCAGGTCCGCCCAGCCGTAAGCGCCGGCCACGTCATCGATGAAAGCCACCGGCTCGGCCTCGATACCGGCCCGGCGGTAACGCTCCCTGGTGTCTTCCAGATTCGCTTCCCCGGTCTGGTGGCGCACCTGGACGATGCCGCGATCGGCAAGCCCGGCAATGGCCGACGGGACAACCTCGTTCAGCACCTTGGCGCCCTGGCTGCCGCCAAGCACCAGCAGACGCAGGGGACCGCTGCGCCCCGCCAGGCGTTGCTCCGGCGGTGGCACACGCACGACTTCCTCGCGCACGGGGTTGCCCGTGTGGCGAGCCCGGCGAGGGGCCGGAAAACTGCCGGGGAACGCTTCCAACACGCGGGTGGCGATGCGTGCCAGCAGCCGGTTGGTAAGACCCGGCACGGCGTTTTGCTCATGAATCACGAGCGGTTTCCCCAACAATCTTGCGGCCACCCCACCGGGCCCGGTAGCGTAACCACCCATTCCCAGAACCAGATCCGGCGCGAGTTGCCGCAATGCGCGAAGCGCCAGTAGAAGCGCCCGCAGCAGCGCGAAAGGCGCCTTCAGCCAACCGAGCCAACCCTTGCCGCGCAGCCCCTTGACCGGCACTTCGTGAAACGGGATGCCGGTATCGGGGATCAGCCGTGACTCGAAGCTGCCGGGAGTCCCCAGCCACAGGACGCGCGCGCCTTCGCTCTCCAGCTGTCTTGCGACCGCCAGGGCGGGAAACACGTGACCGCCGGTGCCGCCGGCCATGATCAACACCGAGATGTTTTTTCCGGCCTGCCGGGCTGTACCGCTGCTCATGCACGCCTCCGCAACTCATGATCGACGCGCATGACCAGGCCCAGGGCGAATGCGTTTACCACCAGGCTGGAACCGCCGTAACTCATGAGAGGCAGCGTGAGGCCCTTGGTGGGCAGAATGCCCATGTTGACGCCGATATTGACGAAGGCCTGCACGCCGATGAGCAAACCCACGCCGTAGGCCAGGTGCGCACCGTAGGCGTGCCCGGCAGCCTCGGCGCGGCTGCCGATTGCAATGGCACGCCAGACGACAAAGGTGAACAACAGAATCACCACCAGCACGCCCAACATGCCCAACTCTTCGGCGAGCACCGCGAACAGGAAATCCGTGTGCGCCTCCGGCAGGTAAAAAAGCTTTTGCACGCTGCTGCCCAGGCCAACGCCGAACCACTCACCGCTACCGATAGCGATGAGTGCCTGGGTCAACTGAAAGCCGCTGCCGAAAGGATCCGCCCAGGGATTCAAGAATGTGAGCAAACGCTCGACCCGGTAAGGCGCGGCCATCACCACCACGCCCATGCTGACGACGACGAACAGGGCCCAGCCTACAAAACTCCAGAAGGGCACACCGCCTAGAAACAACATGCCAAGGGCCGTGGTGAAAAGTACCACCGTGGCGCCGTAGTCCGGTTCGAACAACAGCATCACACCGATTACCGCGAGCATCGACATGGGCCGGATGAATCCGCCAACGGTACTGCGAACCAACTCGCCGCGGCGCACCAGATAGCCGGCCAGATAAAGAACCATGAACAGCTTCATGGGTTCCGACGGTTGCAGGTTGAACGGACCGAAGCTCAGCCAGCGCAGGCTGCCGTTGACTTCCCTGCCGAGGCCGGGAATGAATACGAGCATCAGCATCACCGCGCCGATGCCCAGCAGTACGGGGCCCAGGCTTCGCCATGCCTGCAACGGAATGCGCGTCGCCGCCAGCATGAGCGCGAGGCCGATGGCCACGTAAACGCTCTGGCGCCAGAAGTAATAGAGAGGATCGCCAAGCTCACGGGTTGCGATGGAGATCGACGCCGACGCCACCATCACCAGCCCGATGCCCATAATCGCCAGCACCGCGACGATGAGCTGCGCGTCGTAGCGTTGCCACAGGCCGCGCAGCTGCTCGACCTGCTCGTGGGACCATGCCTGCTGTGCGCTCACCGTATTCATGCGACTGACACCCTGCGCACCTCGGCGGCGAACGCGTCGCCGCGCTCTTCGTAGCTCCTGTACATGTCGAAGCTGGCGCAGGCCGGGGCCAGCAGCACGCTGTCGCCAGGCTGCGCACGTGCGTGGGCAATTTCGACAGCATCCGCCATGCCCTCGGCGTGCACGATCTCCACCACGCCTTGCGCTACTGCCGCGATGCGCCCGGCATCCCGGCCGATGAGCAGCAACAAACCCACATGCCGGCCCAGCGGCTCCTGCAGGGCGGAAAAATCGGCGTCCTTGGCGTCACCACCGGCAATAAGAATGAGGCCACCGGAACGACGCCCAAGACCGCTTATTGAAGCCACCGTGGCGCCGACGTTCGTCGCCTTGGAATCGTCGTACCAACGCACGCCGCCAACATCGGCGACCAGTTGGCAGCGATGGGGCAGACCGCGAAAATTCTTCAATACGCGTGCCATGGCATCTTGGGAGACGCCTAGAACATTGGCGATTGCCATGGCTGCGAGGGCATTGGCAATGTTGTGACGGCCTGCCACCTTGAGCGCGTTGGCGGCCACGATGGAAGTCTCGCCCAGACTGAGATGACCGCCGTCGTCTCCCGGCTGCAGGCCGAACTCATCGGCCCGGGGAACACCCAAGGTGTAGAAGACCACCTGGCGGCCGGCCCGTGCCATGGCCGCAACCCGCCCATCGTCACGGTTGAGCACCATGACGCCGCGGCCTGCGAAGATGCGCGCCTTGGTGCTCGCATACTCTTCCACACCGGCGTAGCGATCCATGTGATCGGCGCTGACGTTGAGTACCGCCGCGACCTGCGGATGCAGCGAGTCGGTGGTTTCCAACTGAAAGCTCGATAGTTCCAGCACGTACACTTCGGGCCGATCGCCTTCCAGCAGTGAGAGCGCCGGCATGCCGAGATTGCCGCCCACCTTCACTCGCCTACCGTCCATGCGCAGCATCTCGGCGACCATGGTGGTCACGGTGCTTTTGCCGTTGGAACCGGTGATGGCAACAACTGGTGTCGCACCCACCGCGCGGGCGAACAGCTCGATATCACCACACACTGGAATGCGCGCCGCCAGGGCTTGCTGCAGCGCTGGTTCCGATAGTGAAACACCGGGACTCACGACGATGTCTCCCACGTCCTGAAACGCCTGGTGGGAAAATCCACCGAGGGTGACGCGCACTTCGGGGAACTCCTGCGACACGGCAGCCAGCGCCGGCGGCGACACCCGGCTGTCCACCGCCGTCACGCGGCGACCCAAGCGCCGCAGATGGCGCACGCACGAGAGCCCGGTCGTGCCGAGACCCACCACCAGGGTGCCGGGTTCATTTTCCTGAGCCGTCGACTGTCCCATCATTGCCTGTCAGCGAATCTTCAAGGTCGCGAGTCCGACCATCACTAGAATCATGGTTATGACCCAAAAGCGAACGATGACCCGTGATTCCGGCCAGCCCTTGAGCTCGAAGTGATGGTGCAGCGGCGCCATGCGAAAAATGCGTTTGCCGGTCAACTTGAACGAGGCCACCTGCAGGATCACCGACACGGTTTCCATCACGAACACGCCGCCCATGATCATGAGGACGAGTTCCTGGCGCGTGACTACCGCCACCACGCCCAGCGCCGCGCCGAGGGCGAGCGCACCGATGTCGCCCATGAACACTTGCGCCGGATAGGTGTTGAACCATAAGAAACCGAGACCGGCACCGACTATGGCGCCGCAAAAGACGACGACCTCGCCTACTCCACCGATGTATGGAAAGCCGAGATAACTGGCGAAGGAAAAGTTGCCGGCTACGTAGGCAAAAATGGCGAGCGCCGCCGCCACCATCACCGTGGGAAGAATGGCGAGTCCGTCCAGACCATCCGTGAGGTTGACGGCGTTACTCGTCCCGACGATGACGAAGTAGGTAAGTACGACGAACATCCAACCGAGTTCAATCGCGACATCCTTGAAGAAGGGCACGATCAGCTGGGTCTCGGCGGGAAAAGTGGCCGTCTCATAAAGAAACACCGCACAGGCGAGTCCGATGAGCGACTGCCAGAAATACTTTTGACGCGCGGACAAACCCGCCGGGTCGCCTTTTACCAGCTTCTTGTAGTCGTCTACCCAGCCGACGGCCCCGAAAAGCAGGGTTACGATCAACACCACCCACACGAAGCGGTTGCTCAAGTCCGACCAGAACAAGGTGCTGGTGGCGATGGCCACCAGAATCAGTGAACCACCCATGGTCGGAGTGCCGGCTTTGGCGAAATGGGATTTCGGTCCGTCGTCGCGCACCGTCTGCCCGATCTGAAACTTACTCAGGCGGCGAATCATCGATGGACCCACGATCAACGAGATCATGAGCGCCGTGAGCGCACCGAGAATGGCGCGCAGGGTGAGGTATTGGAACACACCGAATCCACTGTGAAACTGGCCCAGGTACTCAGTTAGTTGCAGCAGCATCAGTCACTCCGAAGTTAACGCCGCGACGACACGTTCCATGCCCATGGAGCGTGAACCCTTGACGAGGATCGTGGTATGCGGTTCGAGTGATTCCTCCAGCGATGCCACCAGTGCATCCATTGATGCATGGTGGTGTGCTCCCTCACCGAAACTGGCCGTAGTCAGTCGGCTCAATTCTCCGATGGTGAGCAGCCGGTCTACGTGAAAGTCGCGCACCAGCTGTGCCACCTGCCGATGGTAGTCCGGCGCAGAATCGCCCAACTCGGCCATGTCACCGAGCACCAGCCAATGGCGGCCGGGAAAGGCGGCCAGCACTTCCAGTCCCGCCTGCAGCGAGGCGGGGTTGGCGTTGTAGGTGTCGTCGATGATGCAGATGTCGGTGTCGATGCTCTTCGGTTCCAATCGACCCGGCACCGGTCGCATGCTCTCGAGGCCGCTGGCAATGGCTTCGCAGGCGGCGCCGACGGCGATTGCCGCGGCGCACGCGGCGGCGGCATTGGCGACGTTGTGCCGACCGGGAAGTGCCAGGCGAAGCTCCATGTCGCCCACGGGAGTCGTCATGTGGATGCGGCTCCCCGTGGCTTCCTGACGCCACTCGGCACGCACATCCGCGGGGCCGTCCAAGGCGAAATCCAGGCAGTGCCGGTCCCCCGCGAGGCGGCGCCACAGGGGCGCGAATTCGTCGTCGGCGTTGATGACCGCGGTGCCGTCTGCATCCAGGTTCTGCAACAGCTCGCCCTTGGCCTTGGCCACGCCTTCGATGTTGCCGAACCCTTCCAGGTGGGCAGGCGCGCACTGGGTGATGACACCCACATGGGGACGCGCCAGGCGCGCAAGCCGGGCGATCTCGCCGGGATGGTTGGCACCCATCTCGATGACCGCCAGGCGGTGCTCGCTGTTCAGCTCCATAAGCGTAAGCGGCAGTCCGATCTCGTTGTTCAAATTACCGCGGGTGGCCAGCACCGGATCACCGCCACGCAGGATTGCCGCGAGCATTTCCTTGACCGTGGTCTTGCCGTTGCTGCCGGTCACGCCGATGACGGGAAGTTCGAAACGCTCGCGCCACACACCGGCAAGACGACCCAATGCCTGCAGGGTGTCGGCGACCCGGAGCATCGGCAGCGGTGAATCCACCGATCGGGAAACCAGGGCCGCCGCCGCGCCGCGCCGCCGGGCTTCGTTCACATGCTCATGGCCGTCGTGATTCGGACCCTCCAGGGCGACGAACAACTGATCGCGCCCGCAACTGCGCGAGTCGGTGCTGCAACCCAGAAACACCGCGTCGCCGTCGCTGCATTGCGCCTCTAAAGCCGCCGCTGCTTCCATGACCTGCATACGTATCACGCCCGCCGCGCCTGCAGGGCCGCGCGCACCGCGGCCGCATCGCTGAACGGAAACCGCCTGCCATGAATTTCCTGGTAATTCTCGTGACCCTTGCCGGCCACCAGCACCACGTCGGTGGGCATGGCGCCCGCCAGAGCCAGGGCGATGGCCGCGCCACGGTCGCGCTCGGTAAGAACCCGGGAGCCTTCCGGGATGCCCGCCCGGATGTCGTCGATGATGCGCTCGCCCTCCTCACCCCTGGGGTTGTCGTCGGTGAGTACGATGGCGTCCGCATGGGCCGCGGCCGCCGCACCCATCATCGGGCGTTTGCCCCGGTCGCGATCACCGCCGGCACCGAATACGCACCAGAGTTTGCCGCTGCACTGCCCGCGAAGACTTTCCAGGGCCCGTGCCAGGGAATCCGGAGTATGGGAATAATCCACCACCACCAGGGGCTGGCCGGCATCGCCGCCGAAGCGCTGCATGCGCCCGGCAGGCGCCTGCACGCGAGCCAATTGCTTTAGCGCCGATGACAGTGTCCAACCCATGCACAAAAGCACTCCCAGGGACGCCAGCAGGTTGTAGCCGTTGAAGCGCCCGACGAGCCCGCTGACAAGCCGGCCCTCACCGAAAGAGCCGCGCAGCGACAAGGCGATGGCGGAATCGCCGGGGCTGCTGATGCGCGCGCGGATCCAAGGCACATCCCCCGCGGGGGGCGGCGCTTCGTCATGGGTGTCGAGCCCGTAGGCGAGGGTTTGGACGTCGGCGCGGCGTGCCGCAAGCAGCTCCACGCCGTAGGCATCGTCCGCGTTGATTACCGCGTAGCGCAATGCGGGGGCGTCGAAGAGCTTGCGTTTGGCGTCGCCGTAAGCCTGCATGTCGCCGTGGTAGTCCAGATGGTCGCGGGTCAGATTGGTGAATACGGCGCCGTCGAATTCCACGCATTCGACCCGCCCTTGATCGAGTGCGTGAGAAGACACTTCCATGACGGCGGTGCGCACACCCAACCCGCGCAACTGCGCCAGTTGCCCGTGCACGCCAATGGCGTCGGGTGTGGTCAACCGAGATGGGCGCAGCGCGCCGTGCACACCTACACCGAGGGTGCCGAGCACGCCGCAGGAACCCGCGTTTTCCGCACTCAAAGCCTGGGCAATAAAGTGCGCACTCGAAGTCTTGCCGTTAGTGCCGGTGATGCCGACCACCTGCAGATCCCGCGACGGATGATCGAAGAAGCGATCCGCCAGCTTGCCGGTGCAGGCAACCACGTCAGGCACCTGCACTTCCACCACGCCGTCGGCACGCTTACGGCAGGAGGCTTCGCCTTCGCGCAACAGCGCCGCTGCTCCGGCGGCCACGGCATCATCGATATAACGCACACCGTCGGTGGTCGCGCCGCGCCGGGCGATGAAAATCTGGCCCGGCTCGAGGGTGCGGCTGTCGGCGCCGAGTCCGGTGACCGGCACGTCCAACGCGTCGGGCACTTCGACAATGCCGTCCAGCAGGCCCGCCAGCCGCCAACTCGTGGACAATCGTTGGGCGGCCATCATTGCACCACCCCGTCGGGGGCTTGGGATGCCAGCGCCGCGTTGGGTGCGTATGCCCAGTGCGTGGTCCCGGCGGGGGCGGGACCAAAGTCCGCCTTGTTTTCGATCATGGAAGGATCGTCAGGGGGCACACCAAGAACGCGCATGGTGCGCGCCATGATCTCGGCGTAAACCGGTGCCGCCACTTGACCCCCGTAATATTCCTCACCGCCGGGCTCGTCGATGACGACCACCACCACCAGCCGCGGCCGCGTAATAGGCGCGATGCCGGCAAACACCGCCTTGTAGCGATCTTCGGCATAACCGCCGGTAATGGACTTGCGCACCGTTCCGGTCTTGCCACCGACCCGGTAACCGGCGACCCGGGCCCGTTGCCCCGTGCCTTCAGGATCGACCACGGATTCCAACATCTTGCGCAAGCTTCTTGCGTTGGCGCGGCCCATGACGGGAACACCTTCCACCGGCCGATCGATGCGTTCGAAGGAAACACGCACGAAACGTCCGTCATTCGCCAGCACCGTGTAGGCCTGCGCCAGTTGCAGGGCGCTCACGGATAATCCGTAGCCGAATGACAGGTTAGCGCGGTGAATATTGCCCCAATCAAAATAGTGGGTAAGCACGCCTTCGACCTCGCCGGGGAAGCCGCTGCCGGTGTCTGACCCGAAACCCACACGGGTCAAGACTTGCCACAGCTCACGAGGCTCGAGCGCCAGCGCGAGGCGCGTGGCGCCGACGTTGCTGGATTTCTGCATCAGCGTCGACATATCGATAAGGCCGTAGTTACGGGGATCGCGCACCGTGTACTTGCCGATTTTCAACATGCCGGGGTTGGTATCGACCTTGGATCCGACTTTGAAGCGCCCGCTCTCCAACGCGGCGGCGATGGTAAAGGGCTTGATGGCCGAGCCCGGCTCGAAGACGTCGGTGACGGCGCGGTTGCGATAACGCGAGCTCACACGATCGGCACGCTTGTTGGGGTTGTAGGCGGGCTGATTGACCATCGCCAGAACCTCGCCGGTGCGCGACTCCAGCACTACCACCGATCCGCCACGCGCCTTGTGGCGCTTCACCGCGCCAAGCAAGGCCCGATAAGCAAGGTACTGCACCCGGCGATCCAGGCTCAGCACCAGATCCCCACCGGCCTTGGGCGAGCGAATGCTCTCCACTTCTTCGACGATTCGGCCCAGGCGATCCCGCAGTACCCGATGGGCGCCGCCTATACCGCGCAGACGCTCGTCGAAGGCGAGTTCCATGCCTTCCTGACCGATGTCGTCGACGTTGGTGAATCCGACCACATGAGCGGCCACCTCGCCGAGGGGATAGTAGCGCCGGTACTCGCGCTGCAGGTACACGCCGGGCACGCCCGCCTGCTCCACCTTGCCCGCCAGCTGCGGCGCCAGGTGGCGCTTCAAATACACGAACTCCCGCTCACCCCGTTGCTTCGCAATGCGCGCGAGTTGCGTCGGATCGAGGCCCAGCAGACGTGTGAGCTCGGGCCAGCGGCCCGGCTCGCCGGCTAGCTCGCGAGGATTTGCCCACACCGAATCCACCGGTGTGCTGATGGCCAGTGGATCGCCGTTGCGGTCGAGAACTTTCCCACGATGGGCGGGGATCGCCACCACACGCAGATGGCGGGCTTCACCCTGACCCTTGAGAAAGGCCTTGTCGGTGTGTTGCAGGTCCACGGCGCGCCACAACAGCCCACCAGTGATAACCAGCAACAGCACCTTCACGAGCAATCGCCGCGCCGGGAAGCTCGCGTCGTTTCTATTCTTCACCATCGCCCCTCATTGCTTCACCAGCACGACTTCGGCGGCGGGGGGCATGTGCAGATCGAGCTTCTCCAGCGCCAGTCGTTCGATTCGCTCGTGGGTCGCCCAAGTGCTCTGCTCCAGCTTCAGTTGTCCCCACTCCACCTGCATGGCGTCGCGCTCGCGCTCGAGTTTTCGCAACTCTACGAACTGCATACGCCGATGGTGCTGCACGTACACCGTGGCCAGCGCCGACACGAACAGCGCCACCGCCAACAACCCCGCGAGCGGCAGGCGCGGATTCATGGGCGCCGCGCGGCGATCCGCAGCACTGCACTGCGTGCCCGCGGATTACTGCGTACTTCGTCTTCACCGGCGCGAATGGGGCGCCCTACGCTGCGCAATTCCGCCGGCGCACCGGGTGGCACCACGGGCATGCCCCTGGGCGCCGTCGGCCCCCGGGAGCGCGCGCGGATGAATCGCTTTACCCGGCGATCCTCCAGGGAGTGAAAGCTGATGACCGCGAGCCGACCCTCGGCGGCGAGAATACCGGGCACCTGGTCCAGGGCTGCGTCCAGGGCTTCCAGCTCGGCATTGATGTGTATGCGTATGGCCTGGAATGTGCGCGTCGCCGGATGCTTGAGGCGCGCGCCATGGCGCCGGCCCGTCCGCGGCTGCGCCCCGGCGACGATGTCCGCCAGACGCCTGGTCGTCTCGATGGGAGCCTCGACGCGCTGGGCGACGATGGCGCGGGCGATGCGTCTCGCGTGGCGTTCCTCGCCGTAGTTGCGCAGAACCCCCGCGATCTCCTCGTCACCGGCCTTCGCCAGCCATTGGGCGGCGCTTTCACCGGCACTCTGGTCCATGCGCATGTCCAGGGGGCCATCGTCCTGAAAGCTGAATCCCCGTGTGATGTCATCGAGCTGCGGCGACGAGACCCCCAGGTCGAAAAGCACACCGTTGAGCCGGCCCGCCACCTGGTGCGCGGCCGCAACGCCGGCGATGCCGTCGAAATTGGCTTGCTCGACACTCAAGCGGGGATCCTCCGCTGCCAGCGCACGGCCGGCCGCGACCGCTTGCGGGTCCCTATCGATAGCAACCACCCGTCCGCGGGGCCCGAGTTTTTCCAGAAGCCCGCGGGTATGCCCGCCCCGGCCGAAAGTGCAATCCATGTAGATGCCGTCCGCCTGCACCTGCAGCCCATCGATGACCTCTGCAAGTAGAACCGGCGTGTGCGTGTGAACGTGGACATTGGTCATGTCCCCTAAAGGACCAGTTTGCGCAGCGCATCGGAGGGCTCCTGGTGAAGCTGGGGTACACCATCCAGCAGCTCGTCCCGGCGCCGATTCCAGCCCCCGTCGTCCCAGATCTCGAACTTGTCCACCTGACCAACCATCATGATGCGTTTATCGAGGCCGGCGAACTTTCGCAGTGCCTGGGACAGCAGCACGCGGCCGTTGGAATCCATGTCACAATCCACCGCATGACCGATAAGCAAGTGATTTATCGCCTGGGCCTGCTGGTCGAGAGCGGGCAGGTCCTTGAGCTCGTCTTCGATGCGCTGCCAGCGGGGATAGGGGTACACCACCAGACAGCGCTCCAACAGGCTGATGGTGACGATCAGCTTGCCGCCACAATCCTCCACCAACCGCTCCCGATAACGGCTGGGGATCGCCAAGCGGCCCTTGGCGTCTAAGCTGAGTGAATACTCGCCTCGAAACACACCCCGTCCCCGAAAATCCCCATTGATCCACTATTTCCCACAATCTCCCACATCGACGGATTATGGTTACTGGGATCCACCACTGTCAAGAAAATCGCCCGGAAATCTGGCGAAATGTTGCTTATGAGACAGTAACTTAGAGACGAATCGTGTCATCAGGCCGCCACCGCGCCCCACCCCGTATCCGAGAACCCGTTACCCATCATCCGCTTGACGCCCGTACTTAAAGCGACTTATCACGAATCAGGCAGGCGCAACCGGATTTCGCCCGAATTCGACCGCATAAAGACAAAAATCGAAGGGTCCCTCCCTCCCTGGATGGGAGGGAGGACAGGAGGGAGGGTGAAAAAGAAGGAGCGGCTGAGAATCCCCCCC
>JAACFO010000122.1 GCA_009937425.1 Gammaproteobacteria bacterium | reverse complement strand
CGTGGAACTGGCGCGGGAATTCGGCGCCGAGCAAAGCCACAAATACGTCAACGGTATTCTCGACAAGCTGGCCCGGCGCACCCGCAACGAGGCACGACCGGCCGGCTGACGGCGCAGGCGCCACGACACCAATGCGTCCCGGGGCCGACAACGGAAAAACTCTGAATCTTGTCGTGGTGACGTTCATCGTTGCCGTGTTCGTGTTTGCGTCGCCCTTCCACCTGTTATGGATGACACCGAAGACACCCTGGTACCTACCCTATTTGATCTGGTTGGGCGTCATCGTCATGACCGGCATCGTGCAGTACTGGCGGGGCCGCAATGAGCTTTGAGCTCGGCCATTTATTCTTCGCGGCGGTCGTTTACCTGCTGGTGATGTTCTTCATCGCCTACGCCACCGAGCAGGGGTGGATCCCCCAGCGGGTCGCCCGCCATCCGGTCACCTACGCCCTGTCACTGGGTGTTTATGCCACTTCCTGGACCTTCTACGGCAGCGTCGGCTTCGCCCAGACCCAGGGCTTCAATTTTCTGAGCATTTACATCGGCGTCACCCTGGCCTTCATGCTGGCGCCCGTGTTGCTGGCACCGATCTTGCGCATCGCCCGGGACTACCAGCTCACGTCCCTGGCCGACGTGTTGTCATTTCGCTATCGCAGCCAGGCCGCCGGTGTGCTGGTGACACTGTTCATGTTGGTCGGGACATTCCCCTACATCGCCCTGCAAATTCTCGCGGTGACGGAGTCCGTGCAGATACTGACCCAGGAGGCAACGCCGCAGGTGCTGGCATTGGGCTTTTGCGTGACGCTGACACTGTTTGCGATCCTGTTCGGTGCGCGCCACATCTCGCCGCGGGAAAAACACGAAGGTCTCGTGGTCGCCATCGCTTTCGAGTCCATGGTCAAGCTGGTGGCGCTTTGCGCCGTGGGTGTTTTCGCCGTGTTCGGTGTGTTCGGTGGATTCGGCGGCCTCGGTGATTGGCTGGCGGTGAATCCGAAAGCCCTGGAAGCACTCTACCGGCCGGTGCGCGAAGGTCCCTGGACGACGCTGCTGCTGTTGTCCTTCTGTGCGGCTTTCCTGTTACCGCGGCAATTTCACATGGCATTCACCGAAAACATCGAAGAGCGCACCCTGTGGTCCGCGTCGTGGATTTTTCCGCTGTTTCTGTTGCTGCTCAATCTGTTCATCCCGGCAATTCTGTGGGCGGGAACAGAGCTCGGCGCCGCCACCACTGCGGATTTTTATGTGCTCGGTATAACGCTGAGTGGCGAGTATCGCGCGTTGACGGCGCTGGCCTTCATCGGCGGCATCTCGGCGGCCAGCGCCATGATGATCGTGACGTCGCTGGCGCTCGCATCCATGTGTCTCAACCATCTGCTGTTACCCGCCAGCTACCCGGACCCGGATGTGAATCTCTACAAGTGGCTGCTGTGGGGGCGGCGCACGCTCATCGCCGTGATCATTCTTGCCGGCTACGGCTTTTATCTGGTGCTGGCGCGCAACCAGGGGCTGGTGCAACTGGGCCTCATCTCCTTCGTAGCGGTGGCACAGTTCCTGCCCGGCGTGTTCGGCTTGCTCTTCTGGCCCCGGGCGACCCGCGCCGGCTTCATCGCAGGCCTGCTCGGCGGCGGTGCGGTGTGGACCGTGACATTGTTGTTTCCGTTGCTGGAAAACTCCGGCATCGGCGGCGACCTGCTGGCCATGCTGTCGGTGCCCGCCGGGCGAAACCAGGACCCCTGGTCCTACTCGACCGTTGCGTCCCTGGCGGTCAACGGCCTCCTGTTCCTGAGCGTGTCACTGCTCACACGACCCAGCGAAGAAGAGCAGGAAGCCGCCGACGCCTGTCGCCGAACCTCTTTCACACTGCCCGAAGGATCCATTCTCATCGCCTCGTCGCCGGGAGAATTCAAGGAGCGCCTGGCGCGCATCCTCGGTGAAGAGGCGGCCAGCTTCGAGGTGGATCAGGCACTGCGGGATCTGGGCATGGACTACGAGGAGCGTGGCAGCCGCCCCCTGCGCCAGTTACGCGAGCGCATCGAACGCAATCTGTCCGGCCTCATGGGACCGATGCTGGCGCGCATGATCGTCGACGAGCGTCTGCAGACGGATTCCAGCGCGCGCACGGCCCTGGCCGATAACATCCGGTTCATCGAGGAGCGCATCGAGCACTCCCAGACGCGCTTCGAGGGTGCCGCGGCGGAGCTCGACCGGCTGCGGCGTTATCACCAACAGACCCTGCGGGATCTGCCCCTGGGGGTTTGCGGCCTCAGCCCCGATCGTCAGGTTCTGACCTGGAACCTCGCCATGGAGGTGATCTCCGGCATCAACCGCGGCCAAGCCCGCGGCAAAACAGTGGAGCAGCTGCCGGCGCCCTGGTCACAACTCATTCTGAGCTGCGTGGAGGGCCCCGAGCAGCACTTGCACAAGATCGAAACCGCGGTCAACGGCCGCCGACGCTGGTTCAACCTGCATAAAGCCGCCATCGAGGATCCGTCGGCGCCCGGCGAGACCGGCGGCCTGGTGATTCTCGTGGAGGACCTGACGGATCTGCAGAACCTGGAGGGCGAGCTGGCCCACAGTGAGCGCCTGGCCTCCATTGGCCGTCTGGCCGCCGGCGTCGCCCACGAGATCGGCAACCCGGTGACCGGCATCGCCTGTCTGGCGCAAAATCTGGAAAGCGAAACCGAGGACGGCGAGGTGCGCGCCACCAGCCGGCAGATCATCGATCAGACCAAACGCATCTCCGAGATCGTGCAGACCCTGGTCGGTTTCAGCCACGGCGGCTCCTTTGCCAGCGAACAGCCACAGATGCTGGTGCTGGCTGAATGCATCCAGGAGGCCGCCGACCTGGTGCGCCTGAGCCACGGCGCCAGGCAGGTGGACATCCGCATCCAGTGCCCGCACACCCTCCTCCTGACCGCAGACCGCACCCGGCTCATGCAGGTGTTCGTGAATCTGCTCACCAACGCATGCGATGCCTCCCAGCCCGGCGATAACGTCACCGTCCAGGCGCGGCTCTCCAACGGCAACGGCATCATAGAAGTCATCGACACCGGCGAAGGCATGGCGCAAGACCTGCTCGATCAGGTATTCGAGCCCTTCGTCACCACCAAGGGACCGCGCCACGGCACCGGCCTCGGCCTGTCGGTGGTTTATCGCATCGTGCAGGACCACGGCGGCCAGATCAGCATTCACAGCCAGCCCGGTGAGGGCACGCGGGTAACGTTGACACTTCCGGGGGCGGAGCCCGCCGAGGATGCCCCGCGCCGGGCGTCCGGGGCATCGCCGGGAGCACTATCGTGACCCGTATCCTGGTGGTAGAGGACGAAGCCGTCATCCGCTCGGCCCTGCGCCGGCTGCTGGAGCGCCACGGCTACGAGGTCATGGAATCCGCATCCATGGAACAGGCGCGGGATCTGGAGGATCTACCCGGCACCGATCTGATCATCGCCGACCTGCGTTTGCCCGGCGCGCCGGGCACCGACGCCATCCATCTGCTCGACGACGTGCCGGTGTTGATCATGACCAGCTTCGCCAGCGTGCGATCGGCGGTGGAATCCATGAAGCAGGGGGCCGTCGATTACATCGCCAAGCCCTTCAGTCACGACGAGATGCTCATGAGCGTGGAGCGCATTCTCGGGGAGAATCGCACCCGACGTCAGAACCGCGCCCTCAAGTCGGACCTTGCGCGGGCCTATCCGGTGGCGGGGATGGTGGGCAGCTCCAGCGCCATGCAGGAAGTCTTCGCCCGGGTCGACAAGGTGGCGCCCACCGACGCCACGGTTCTCATCGTGGGTGAATCCGGCACCGGCAAGGAGCTGGTGGCACGCGCCCTGCATGAGCGCAGCGAGCGCAAGGGCGCGCCCATGATCACCATGAATTGCGCCGCCATTCCTTCCAGCCTGATGGAAAGCGATCTTTTCGGTCACGAGAAGGGTGCCTTCACCGGCGCCATCGGCGCCAAGGAAGGTGTCATCGAAACCGCCGACGGCGGCACCTTGTTTCTCGACGAGATCGGCGAGCTGCCCCTGGAGGTGCAGGCCCGGCTGCTGCGGGTACTCGAGGATGGCGAGATCCGCCGGGTGGGCGCGGCGCGCACCAAGCGTGTCGACGTGCGCCTGCTGGCGGCCACCCACAGGGATGTGCCGAAGATGGTGACTGAAAACGCCTTCAGGGAAGATCTCTACTTCCGGCTGCGGGTAATGGAAATCCACCTGCCGCCCCTGCGCGAGCGTGACGGCGACATCCACGAGCTGGCGGAGGTGCTATTGGCGAAGAGCTGCGAACGCCTGCACAAACCGCCGCTGACCCTCGACGCCGCCGCCCTGGCCGCGATGCAGGCCTACCCCTGGCCGGGCAATGTGCGCGAACTGGAGCACGCCATCGAACGCGCCGTCATTCTCTGCGACGGGGAGATTATCGGTCCTGAGTTGCTGGCCCTGGATGCTCCCCGGGGTCCGTCGGCGGGCAGCGCCGGTACACCGGCCGATGCTCCCCGAACCACCCTCGCCGGCAACAGCGCGGGCACGGATCTGTCCCTGGAAGAGTACTTCAAGGCCTTCGTCCAGGAGCACCAGGGCGAGATGACCGAAACCCAGCTGGCGGAGCGCCTGGGGATCAGCCGCAAGGCTTTGTGGGAGCGGCGCCAACGGCTGGGTATCCCCAAATCCCGCTAACGTTCCCGATCGCCCCAATCGAAGTGTTACTTCCGGTAACAACTTATCCACAAGTGCTGAGCCCGGACACGGAACATTCGTAATAACATCCTGAATCGTAACCCTTTGGTAATAGGGCACGGTTCTTGCAGCCGCCCTTGGAGGTGCTGGACGGTCTGGCCCAGGGGGGTTGACCGGCCACGCCTTAACGGGTCCGGGGGAGGCGTGTTGACGGAGAAGCACTCGCCAACGGGCAATTTGACCATTCACCCACTATTGGGGCCACAATTGGGGGAACAACAATGAGCGCAAAAGTCGTTTGGTTGTTCGCGTTCGTAGCGCTGTACTGGGCGTATTGCATCTTCTGGGGAATCAGAGGTGCGATGACGGCCAAGACAGCCAGTGATTATTTCATCGCCGGAAGGCGTCTGTCGTTGTGGGTATTCGTACTCGCGGCAACAGCCACCTCTTTCTCCGGCTGGACCTTCATGGGGCATCCAGGCCTGCTGTACCGCGACGGATTTCAGTACGCCTACGCCTCCTTTTACGCCATCACCATCCCGTTCACCGGGGTCATATTCCTGAAGCGCCAGTGGATGCTGGGTAAACGCTTCGGCTTCGTGACGCCGGGCGAGATGCTGTCACACTACTTCAAATCGGACGTTATTCGCATCCTGGTAGTGCTGGTGGCGTTGGTGTTCTCTGTGCCGTATCTGGGCCTGCAACTGCGCGCCTCGGGCTTCCTGTTCAACGTGCTGACCGACGGCCTGCTGTCGGTGGACGTTGGCATGTGGCTGCTCTCGGCTGTCGTGTTCATCTACGTGGCTTCCGGCGGACTACGCGCTGTGGCCTATGTGGACACCCTGCAGTGCGTTCTGCTGATGCTCGGCATCACTGTCATCGGCATCATCGCGCTGAACTACGTGGGCGGTTGGACCAACCTCAACGAGGGCATCTACGCTCTTGGCCAGTTCGACATAGCGACGGCCGAGGCCGGGCAAAAACTCGGCACCAACGGCAAAGTGACACCCGATGGCTTCAGCCATTACATCGCCATACCCGGCGTCATCCAGTTTGTCTCCAACGGCCCATCGGCCGCCGGCGGCGCCTGGACGGGCATCATGGTGTTGACCTACATGTTTGCGCTCATGGGTATTCAATCTGCCCCGGCGTTCTCCATGTGGTCCTTCTCCAATGCCAGCCCGAAGCCCTTCGCACCCCAGCAGGTGTGGGCGTCTTCCTTCGGCATCGGCTTCATCCTGTTCTTCTTTACGGCCTTTCAAGCGTTGGGCGCGCACCTTCTGGGCGCCGACGCTTCCTTCATGGCGGCTCATCCTGAACACGTGAACGACGTGCTCAGTGGGGGTCTGGGAGGCAAGGACCTGATGCAGTCGGCCGGCAAGCAGGGCATGCTCGTACCACAGCTCATCGCCTTGATGGCCGACGTGGCTCCCTGGATGGTAGGCCTGCTCGCGGTTTGCGCTCTGGCTGCCATGCAGTCCACGGGCGCTGCCTACATGTCCACCGCCGGTGGCATGTTGACCCGCGATCTGCTCAAGCACTTCATGATGCCTAACGCATCCCACGGCGCCCAGAAGTTCTGGGGACGTGTAGGTGTTGGCGTCATCGTGCTTGCCGCTCTGGTGGTTGCCACCACGTCCAAGGACGCGCTGGTGCTGCTGGGTGGTCTGGCGGTTGCCTACGGATTCCAGATGTGGCCGTCGCTGATGGCGGTTTGCTGGTTCCCATGGCTTACCCGCCAGGGTTGCGTCATCGGTTTGATCGCCGGTCTCATCGCAGTCACCTGCACAGAGACCGTCGGGCAGAACCTGGGCATCACCGCCTGGGGCCGCTGGCCGCTGACCATCCACTCGGCCGGTTGGGGCATCCTCTTCAATCTGGGTCTAGCCGTCATCATCTCGGCCATGACGCAGAACGAAGGCGAGCGCCAGCACCGCATGAAGTTCCACAGTTTCCTGCGTGAGCACGCCTCACTGCCGGCGGCCAAAAAAGGCCTGGTACCGGTGGCGTGGATTATCACGCTGGTATGGTTCTTCTTCGGTATCGGTCCGGGCGCCGTGATCGGTAACACGATCTTCGGTAACCCGAACGATATGGCCACCTGGACATTCGGTATGCCATCCATCTGGGCCTGGCAGATCCTGTGGTGGGCACTCGGTGTGTTCATGATGTGGTTCCTGGCCTATAAGATGCAGCTTTCGACCGTTCCGGAAACGGAAGTCCAATCGCTTTACGACGACATCGGTGATGTCCACGAAGCGTCCGACCAGGTCTAGGGCTGGTTACCGGGCAAGGGGAGGCTTCGCCTCCCCTTCGCTCGGGTCGTCTATAATTTCAAGTGGCGCGCCGTATCGCGCAATGGTCAGTGCCTGAAGGCACGGCGGTAATGCGGTCTCACGAGGAACGCGTACCGATAGGCCAGCGCGGCCTCCGGTCCATATAAACAGCTAACAATTCGCGCCATGTTGAGGAGTAGGGGAGGGGCGACCCTCCCTTTTTTTTTCAGCCATGCTTAATTTCATCCTCTGGGTTCTGCTGTTGGCGGCGCTGCTGTTCTGGCCCATGAGCAAGCTGGTGTTCGTTCTCAGCGTGCGCCGCCTGCAACGCAAGCTCGAGCGACCGCTGAATGAAAAGGAGATCGCCGGCCAGATGAATCGCGCCCGGGTCATCAGCGTGTTCGTGTCCGTGCTGTTTTCCTACCTCTACAACTTGAGCACCATCGGGATGCCCGGCGGTGGATAAAGGCCTTTACAGGTTCCTCGTGTGGACCGCCCTAGTGCTCACGCTGGCGTGGATTGGTTGGAGTATTTACGATTCCATGATCGCGCCGCGCAATCCCGGCGACCTGGCTTATCTGGAAGGCAATAATCTGTTCGAAGACGGTCACTACGAGCGCGCACTGCAGAAGTACGACGAAGCGCTGAACGAGGACCGCAATCACATACACGCCATGCGCGGGCGTGCTCAAAGTCTGATGCAGCTGGGGCAGTCAACCCAGGCCTTGACGGCGTTCAACACCGCAATCGCGCTGGCACCGGAATTCGGCGCCACCTACGCCAATCGCGGGGTGCTCCATGACCGCATGGGGCGCTACGAAAAGGCCATCGAAGACTACGAGCGCGCCTTGGCGCTGGACCCGGAGCTGGTGGAAGGGCCTCACTGGCTGACACGCTTTCTCAGAAATCAGCCCCAGAAGCCACCGGGCGTCGCCGAGCGCGCCGCCTATCTGCGTGGCGAGCTTGCCAAGCCGGAGGGCGAACGCTTGTTGAGGGTGCCGGAGTTAGATGCGGAACAGCGAAGCTACAAACAGTAGGATCCTTGATGGTGAGCCGAAATCCGGGCCATTCAACCCCACAACTCCAACACATCCACCAGCAGAACGCGGAAAAAGAACAGCAGCGCAATGGCCCCGAACAGGAGCCGCACGAAGTCCGACTCACCCTCCTCGTCCCGCCATGTGAGACCATGGTAGGCGACGAGCCCGGTAACGATGAGAAAAATAATATTAAGGGCCATGATTCGGGACTATGTTCGGCAACAGCTGTGAGTTTGACCGCTCGCGCAAAAAGCGCGGCTAGTTATAGCACAAATGCCCACCGTTCCTGACGCTATCCACCCCACTTCCGGCGTCACCCGCCCGCTGCAGGCGCTCGACTGGGATGCCGGGCAGCAGCTCGTGATCGCCATCGACACCCTGGTCCATGGGGTGCACTTCCCCGCCGCAACCGCGCCGGGGGACGTGGGCTTCAAGGCCCTGGCGGTGAACTTGAGCGATTTGGCCGCCATGGGCGCAGCTCCCCGGGCCGCGCAAGCGTGCCTGACCCATCCCCGGGATGGCGAGGCGGAAGGCCGCCGCTGGCTCGCTGCCTTCGAGGAAGGCCTCGGCACGCTGGCACAGCGCTTTGGCATCCCCCGGGTGCCTGCGCAAACCGCCCGCGGCCCCCTGAGCGTGACCGTGGAGGTCCTTGGCAGCGTACCCCGGGGCATGGCCCTGTGCCGCGACGGCGCCGCTCCCGGCGATCTGATCCTGGTGACAGGCACCCTGGGAGACGCAGGCCTGGCACTGAGCGTCGACAGTGCCGCCATGGACGCCGCCAGCAGCGCCTGGCTGCAGATGCGGCTGGCGCGACCCGAACCGCGGATCGAGGCCGGCATCGCATTGCGTGGCCTGGCATCGGCGGCTATCGACGTTTCCGACGGACTGGTGGCGGATCTCGGCCACATCCTCGCGGCCAGCGGCACCGGCGCGCATGTGAACGTGGATGATCTGCCGCTGTCACTGGTATTGCAGCAGCATCTACCCGGGGAGCACGCCTGGGAGCTCGCCCTGTCCTCCGGCGACGACTACGAGTTGTGCTTTACGCTGCCACCGCGTCGCCTGGCGCGGCTCGAAGACCGTCTCCGGGATCTTGCCTGTGGCTTCACGGTAATCGGCACCATCACCGCCAGCGGCGACCTCCAGTGCCGGCGCGCCGACGGCAGCCACTTCCGGGCGGCACCGGGATACCGGCACTTCCTGTGAACGAACCCCGGCAACACGATCCCATTCCCGTATCCGCCATGGGAAAGCCGATCATGTGGCTTGCCACCGGCTTCGGCGCCGGTCTGTCACCCATTGCCCCCGGCACCGCCGGCAGCCTGGTGGGCGTGCTCGTTTTTCTCGCCATGGCGGGCCTGCCGCTCCTGCCCTACCTGTTGCTGGTCATGGTGCTCGCCGCCATCGGGGTGTGGGTGTGCGACCGGGCCGGTAGAGCCCTCGGTGTGACGGATCATCCGGGTATTGTCTGGGACGAAATCGTCGGGCTGCTCATCACCATGACAGCCACCCCCCTCAGCTGGCAGGGCGTGGTTCTGGGATTCGCCCTGTTCAGGCTCTTCGACATTCTCAAGCCCTGGCCGGTGGCCAGCATCGACCGGCGGGTACCGGGGGGCCTGGGCGTGATGCTCGACGACGTCATGGCCGGCATCTATGCCCTCGCCTGCCTGCAAATATTGCGACATACGTTCGCGATCCCCTGAATTGGCCCGCTATAATTTTGCTGTTCACGCACTAACAGGGCTGCCACTCCATGCATCGACCCAGCAGACGGTCCATCGCCGCCACGTACCTGGCACTTGCCGGTGCGTTGGGCCTGGCCGTGGTCGCGCCTGTGGCGCAAGCGGATGTCTGGAAATTCGTCGATCGTTACGGTGTGGTGCATCTGTCGGACCGCCCCATGGGGCCCGGTTCCGAGCTGTTGGTGCGGGGTAAGAAACGGGTCAAGAATCGCAGCGTCTCCAGCAGGCACTCACCGGGTGATCTCAAGGAGAACGAAAAACGCTACACCCGCCTCATAGACCGGGTGTCTCGTGAGCTGAGTCTCGATCGCAACCTGGTCCACGCCGTGGTGCGGGTGGAGTCGGCCTTCGACCCGCAGGCCGTGTCCCGGGCCGGCGCCGTCGGCCTGATGCAGCTGATGCCGCGAACCGCGGAACTCTACGGGGTGCGCGATTCCCGTAATCCCACCCAGAATATCTACGCCGGTGTTCTGCATCTGCGCAAGCTGATTCAACAGTTCAACGACGTGGTACTGGCGCTGGCGGCCTACAATGCCGGCGAAAATGCCGTGATCAACTACGGCTACAAGGTTCCACCCTACCCCGAAACCCAGAACTACGTGCGCAAGGTGCTGGTTTTTTACCGCCAGTACAGCAGCCGCAAAAACGCGTCCTGATCGCCACCGTACGGGCGCCCGGCGCGCGTACAATAAGGCCTGGGTAACAACCGGGGCCTGCCACGTCGAGTATGTCTGTCGGCGAATTCGACCTCATCGAGCGCTATTTTCGCCGCCCCCTGCCCGCCCGCGACGACATCGTGGTGGGTATCGGCGACGACGGCGCGGTGCTGCATGTGGCTGACGGACAAACAGTGGTAACCGCCGTCGCCATCCTGAGCGCAGCCGCCTGGGACGCCAGTGCCGGCGATCCTGCGCAGCTGGGGCACGACGCCATGGCCATGGCCCTGGACCCGTTGCTGGCGGCGGGGGCCCGGCCGGCCTGGGCGACCCTGGCGCTGACACTTCCCGAGGCCGACGAGAAGTGGTTGGCGGCATTCAGCGACGCACTGTTCGCGGTGGCGACACCCCTGTCGGTGGCGCTCATCGGCGGCGATACGACTCGCGGACCGTTCACGGTCACCGTGGTCGGTCACGGGCTGCTGGAAAGCGATGCCGCGCGTAGAAATCCACCAGCGGGAGACCCACCGGCATGAACGGCGCCCACCGCTGGCGCCCCAATCCAGCACCTCAAAGCGAGGAAGAGCTGCTGGAACGCGCCCGGGAAATGGCCGGCCAGCCGCTGGCCTCGCTCGCCCAAGGCCAGGCAGTGACGGTGCCCGTCGACAGCCGGCGGGCCAAAGGCTGGGCGGGACAGCTCATCGAGGCCTACCTGGGAGCCACCGCCGGCTCGCTCTCCGAGCCGGACTTTCAGATTATCGGCGTGGAACTCAAAACCATCCCCGTCAATGCCAGGGGCGAGCCCCGGGAATCCACCTACGTGTGTACCGTGCCCCTTATGGGCGAGTCGTCCGTGGACTGGCATGGTTGCAACGTGCAGCGCAAACTCGCGCGGGTCCTGTGGGTGCCCATCCTCACCGACAAAGCCACTGCACCCGGCGATCGCATCATCGGCTGGCCGCTTCTATGGAGCCCTTCGCCGGAACAGGCATCGGATCTGCAAGCAGACTGGCAGGAACTCATGGACATGGTATGTCTGGGGGAGCTCGAGAGTATCAGCGCCCACCACGGCACCTGTTTGCAGATTCGACCAAAGGCCGCAAATTCCCGGGCGCGGAGTTGGGGCATCGGCGAAAGCGGCGAACATGTGCGCACCCTGCCCCGGGGGTTTTATCTGCGCCCGGGCTTCACCCGCGGCATTCTGCAACAGCACTACGCATTGTGATCATTTGCCCGGCGACAACTCGATGGCGTACAGCTCGGGCCACTGCTTGCCGGTTACCAGGAATCGGCCGCTGCCGGGAATGTAGGCGATTCCGTTGAGTACATCGGTGGATGGCTCGCGTTCCATGCGCGCCACCAGCGCCGACAGATCGATGAAACCCGTCACGCGACCCGATTCGGGATCGATGCGCAGAATGCGCGGCGACCGCCAGACGTTGGCGAAAATATCGCCGCCCACGAACTCGAGCTCGTTGAGAAATGTCACCGGACCTCGATGGTCGCGCACCTGGACGCGGCGCACTTCGGTAAAGCGTTTCGGATCGAGAAAGTACAAGGTGGCACTGCCG
>JAACFO010000290.1 GCA_009937425.1 Gammaproteobacteria bacterium | reverse complement strand
AAACAGACGAATTGGAAAGATATTGCTGAGTTGATTGGAATTGCGGCAATCGTAGCGTCTTTGGTATTTGTCGGATTGGAGCTGCGCCAAACGCAGTCAGCTCTAATAGCATCGACATATCAGGCGCGAGCTTTTGACGCTATGAGTTCCTCGAGAGACCTTGCAGATAGCGAATACATCGGGCCGATCTTGGCAACTATCGACATCGAAGATAAGCAAAGCCTAGATAGCCTTAGCAGTGAAGAAATCTGGCGTCTGCGTCAATACTACGTAAGCCGTATGGTTGATTTAGATAATGAGTTCTATCAGTACCAGAATGGATATTTGGACGAAGAGTTCTTTGACGGACAGTTCAAACGTTCGGTGGTGCGCAATGCGAAAGGTTGGCGCGCCCTCGGAATTGGTGAGCTCCGGTCGGACTTTACAAAGGTGGTCGATGAATTGTTAGCAGATCATGCTGCTGAATGACCGCTCTTGGCCGAAAGCAGACCTTAATTTCACCCAATTTCTGCAGATCTGAACGTCCGCTTTCGAAAAAAGCGGACATTCGAACTGCGGCCTCGGAAAATTACGGCGCGTCGACGAGTTGATGCACGCCTCCGCCGTAATCGATCACGTAGAGTTCGCCGTCGTTGTCCTCGGCAAAAGAAGAAATATCGAACGCTGTAACAAGGAGTTCCTGGCCAACCGCGCCCTCCTGGCTTGTCGCTGGTATCGCCCAGATCCTGCCTGATCCAAAATCGCCGTAGACATAGAAACCCTGCAGCTCCGGAATGGCGCTGCCGCGATAGACGTAGCCGCCGGTTACGGATTGCCCCTGGCCGTGGTCGTATTCCGTGATCGGATCCATGAATCCGCCGCCGCATCCCATGCCCATCATATTGTGGTTATGCATGCCCTCGCGGCAGCGCCAGCCGTAGTTACCATCTGCCATTACACGGTTGATTTCTTCCCATTGATTCTGTCCGACATCGCCTACCCAGAGCTCCCCGGTTTGCCGGTCGAAGCTCCAGCGCCAGGGATTCCTGAACCCGTGCGCGAAAATTTCGGGGCAGTCTCCGCCACCGAAGCCCTGTGAACAGAGAATCGGTGGATCTGTGTAGAACGGATTGTCCATGGGTATCGCATAGGGCATGCCGCCGTCGACGTCGATGCGCGTCATTGTGCCGAGCAGGTTGCTCGTGTCCTGCGCGCGGTCATTGGGATCGCCGCTGCCGCCACCGTCGCCCCAGCCGCAATACAGGAAACCGTCAGGGCCGAAGGCGATGTGACCGCCGTTGTGATTTTCAAAGATCTGCGGAATCGTCAGGATGATGTCATCCATCGAAGTGTCGAGCGTCATCCCGTTGGTGTTGCTGTGAAAGCGGTTGATCACGGATTCGAGCATGCCGCTCATCCGTGTGTAGGAAAGGAACACTTCGAAATTGCCGTTGCCGAAATCCGGGTGAAACGCCATGCCGAGCAAGCCGCGCTCGCCGCCGTCAACCACGCGCGTCCTGATGTCGGCGAAAACCCCGACGTCGGCGTTGGTCACATTGGCCATGTTCGGAAATACGCGGACGACACCCTGTTGTTCGACGACGAACCAGCGACTCGTATCGCCCGGCGCCTGCAACATCGCAACCGGCTGCAGCATCGATACCTGTTCAAAGACGCGCTCGGTGGCCACGGTGATCGCGGCAGGAGGCGGGAGCGGAGGTGGTGGTGCAGGAGGGGGCGGTCCAATCGAGCCACCACCGCCGCCGCAGGAAGTAAGGAAAATTATCATGCCGACGCCGATCGCCGCACGGATAGTGTCAATTGGATATCGCATGCACTGCCTCTCTTCACCCACGCGAATACCGGCATCGTGCCAGCCGGCGCAGCTCGAGTTTACTGGCGGGAACGATAATCAGAAATAAGTGTTTACCGTGCACTTCGGTGAATACCTACATCAGGCGCACACACCCTTATCTGTTCGACATCGCAAAGCCGCTAAGCCGGTCGAAAAAAGCAGTCAGACAGTCGAAGGCTCCCAATCCGCTTCGTTTTGAACCCCGCGCCCGACTGTTTTTTCGCGTACGGACCGTCTATCTCTATGAGCGATCTGCGCATCGCAATAGCATAACGTTGCCCTGTCCGCCGGCTGCTTGATTTCCCGTAAATCAAACCGCGCACGTTGCCCTGGCGGGCAGGGCGACACCCCTACCGGGTGCGATGTCGCATTGCCAATACGTGTTACCGCCCTCCCCCCAACACTTCCCTCAAGCGCTCCGTGCACCAGAAAGTTATAGAAATTAATAAGTTAGATAAAGTCGACTCGCACGTGTAGCATAGACTGTTCGAGCACGCTCAAAGTAATAAATGCCTGATACCTGTGGTCTTGCCGGGTTTAGGGATAATTTCGAACCCCGCTCAAGAATGACTGTCAGATCAGGAAATAATAATCTGCTAACCCGGAGTCCCGAGTGAACCTGACGCGCCTGGCGATTTCCAATCCGGTTGCGGTGATTGCCGCAATCCTGCTGGTGCTCCTCATGGGCACCGTTGCGCTGGTCTCGTTACCGATCCAGATGATTCCGGATGTGCAGCGCCCGTTCATACAGATCAATACAGGTTGGCGGGCGGCTGCTCCCGAGGAAGTCGAATCCGAAATCATCGAGCCGCAGGAGGACGCGCTTCGCGGCCTGCCCGGACTGGTCAAGATGGAATCAAGTGCGGGTCGGGGTTCCGCCAGTATTAACCTTTCTTTTACTGTTGACACTGAACTGCAACGTGCGTTGGTCGAGGTGATCAATCGCCTCAACCAGGTACCGCGCTATCCGACAGATGTTACCGAGCCACAAATCTTTGCCGGTCAGGATCAGTTTGGCTCGGCTATCGCATGGTTTGGATTAACGCCGAAGCCCGGCAACGATCGTCCCATCGCGAGCTACAGCGACTTCGTCAGGGAAGTCGTTCAGGCACGTATCGAACGCGTGCCCGGAATTGCAAACTCAAACGCCTACGGCGGTCGTGACAATGAGGTACGAATCACATTCGACCCCTACGAAGCT
>JAACFO010000033.1 GCA_009937425.1 Gammaproteobacteria bacterium | reverse complement strand
TGCTGGAAAACATGAACGACGCCTTCGGATCGCAAGTCGCCGTCGAGTAGCCACGGATGGTTTTCATCGCCTGAACGGCGAGAAACGGCCATGACTGGCCGAACGACGTACGAGGATATCACCAAATTGAGCGACCGATTGAGCCACAGATCCTGACGTTCGCTCGCCCCTCCCAACCAACCACGATAGTATCTCCTACTACTGCCCCAATACGTTTAATAAGAACGGCTTATTTTGGCTGAACAACCGACAGGCAAGCTCGCCGTTATCCTCCACAATGAACCGATGAACAGCGCAGGAGATCTTCCTTTGAATGCCATAGGCGAGCCCGTCGGGCTTGGCCCAGAGGGAGGCGACCCGCGATACCATGCAGGTCATCTTCGAGAGCTTGCGTTTCCGGTTGCAGCCCGATGCATCCGGCGCGGATCTCGATAGTCCGCAAACCAGGGCGGATGTTCTCGACGCACTTCGAGAGCTGGATTATCGGCCAGCGATACTCGCATCCCACGGCTTTTACGAGGACAGCGGCGGGGTATTCCTAGTGAGCGTACTCGAGCGCTATTCCCTGTTGTCGCTTCGAAGCCACGAGCGGGCGAGCCCGAACGGCTGCAGCAGTTTCTCTATTCTACGTACTACTCAGGCAGAAAGTCCCGCTGGGCCCGCTTACAGAGCATAACGACCAAGCTCAGCTGCGGACATGCCGACACCGGGGTCTGTTTCCGTATCCCGGCTGATCCGGATCAACACCCTTCGGCTGCCCCCTGCCGAAAATCGAGGTGAGTGTAGAAGTCAAAATCGACGGAATATTCTGATGCAGGAAGAGCTACAAATAGCCTGGCGCGATATGGAGCCGTCGGATGCGCTGGCCGCCAAGATCCGCGACCAGGTTCAGATACTCGAGCGCTTCTACGACCGCATAACCGCTTGCCGGGTGGTGGTAGAGCAACTTCACCGCCACAAGCACAAGGGCAACCTGTTCAACGTGCGAATCGACATCTCGGTACCGGGCAGCGAAATCCTGGTCACTCGCGAAAGCGGCAAAGATCATAGTCATGAGGACCCGTACGTCGTGGTCCGAGACACATTCAGGGCTGCCAAACGGCAACTGGAAGACTATGTGCGCCGCCATCGCGGCGACATCAAGGCTCACGATCTACCACCACACGGACACGTCGTAGAGCTGCATCCCGAGTCGGACTACGGTCGGATCGAATCCTCGGATGGCAGGTTGATCTATTTTCACCGCAACAGCGTGCTGAACAGGGACCTGGATACGCTGGAGATCGGTACCGAGGTCCGCTTTGCGGAGGAGATGGGCAATGAAGGGCCCCAGGCAAGCTCGGTGAGCGTGATCGGCAAACACCACCTCGCCGAATAGGCGTCAGTCGCGGCTAGCCCGCGTTTTTACTGTACAGTGAGATCCACTTAATACCTATGCCGGTGACGCGCCTGATCGATCTCCCCGACTTGCGTGAGCGCGTTCGTGTTTTCCGGGACCGCAGTCATGCTGGCAGGCTGCTCTCAGAGATTCTGAGCGAATACCGCCACAGCAATGCGCTGGTAATGGCGATTCCCGCCGGCGGGGTGCCGGTGGCAGTGGTTGTCGGCGAGTGCCTGAAGCGCCCGGTTGATGTCGTCGTTGTCAGCAAGATCACCTTTCCCTGGAATACCGAGGCGGGCTACGGCGCGTTAGCCTTCGATGGTACGCTGCGCTTGAACGATGCGCTGCTCGCCCGCACGAGCCTCAACGAAAGGCAGATCGCGGAAGACATCGAGCAAACGCGCCAGAAAATCCAGCGCCGCGTTGCCCGCATGCGTCGTGGCCTACCGCCCCTGGATGTCGTCGGCCGTACCCTGATCGTAGTAGACGATGGTCTCGCCTCGGGATTCACGATGCGCGTGGCGGTCGAAGCACTGGCGCAGCAGGGTGCGGCGTCCATCGCCATCGCCGTACCGACTGGCCACGCCGATGCCGTAGCAAGTTTTGCCGCGCCCGTTGAGGCCGTCTATTGTGCCAATGTGCGCACCGGCTGGAGCTTCGCGGTCGCGGACGCCTACGAGCACTGGTCGGACGTTGGTGAGGAGGAAGCGGCGCAAGCGCTACGAGCATGTCAAAAAGCACAGTAGCGGCGCACGCACCGTTCGTCTCGAGCTCGGACCAAAGGCTTGCGCGCGGGTAAGGCCTTCCATGAAGAATACCGAGTGTGTGGCCTTCCTGCAGTGGGCGCTGCCGCAGCGCGATATGCGCTGGCCCGGCTTTCGAAAGGTACGGCGGCAGGTTTGTCGGCGCATTGGTCGGCGACTGTGCGAGCTCGGGCTACCGGATGTGGCCGCCTATCGGGCCTACCTCGAGCAGAATACCGCCGAGTGGCACGTGCTGGATAGCGCGTGCCGCATCACGATCTCGCGCTTCTACCGCGATCGGAACGTCTTCGAAAGTCTGCAAAATGCCGTGTTACCCGTGCTCGCGCGTGCGGCGATCGAGCGCGGGGCCAGCGAGCTGAGTTGCCTCAGTGTCGGTTGTGCGTCGGGAGAAGAGGCGTATTCCCTCAAGCTTCTGTGGGAGTTTCAGCTTGCCCGTGTGCACACGGCCCTGGAATTGCGGGTCTCGGCCATCGATTCACACCCTAAGATGCTCGAACGCGCCCGCCGGGGATGCTACCAGGCGGGCAGTCTCGAGGATCTGCCCGAGGCCTGGCGGCGCAGCGCATTCGAGCCGTCGGACAGCGTTTATTGCCTGCGGCGGCAGTTTCGCAATGGCGTCTGCTTCACTCATGGAGACGTCCGTCACACACTCCCGGCGGGGCCCTTCGATCTGGTTCTCTGCCGCAACCTCGTCTTCACCTACTTCGTGGAATCCCTGCAACGAAAGATCCTCGGCCATCTGCATGCACGGATGCACGAGGCCGCGGCGCTGGTCGTCGGCATCCACGAATCGCTCCCCGAGCATTGCATTGGCTTTCGCCCCTGGGATGCTGTGCGCTGCACGTACCGGCGTATCCAGGGTCCTTGAATGGTCGAAACTCGGATACGAATTGGGCTTTGGAATAGGAATTGCGAGCGGGTTTGCCACAATGGGTGTCGTCGGTTTCGAAGGTCGTTACGACTACACGGCTAACGGGAACGTGGTCAACCTTGCTGCCCGCCTGTGTGACCACGCCTCCGATGGACAGATTCTGATCAGTAGTCGAGCACTGTCAGAGGTCGAAGAATATGTTCAGGCGATACCCGTCGAGGAGTTGCAGCTCAAGGGCATCAGCAGCCCAGTTGTTTCTTACAACGTGGTTGGCCTATCCGAGGGAGATGAATCGGCCGGCTGAATAGATTCAGCAGTCAATATCTGGAATACACTGACGACCGCGAGTCCGGCCCGAACAGAAGCACGTCGTAGCCCTTAGGCTGAATACTACTCATGCCAGGCGACATGGTCGGCATCCCCGGGGCGGCCAGACCCGATGCATCGGGCTTCTCCGCGAGCAGCCGCCAGATGTCATCTGCGGGCACGTGGCCCTCAATGGCATAACCATCGACGATTGCGGTGTGACATGACTGCAGTTCGGGCCGAACGGCGTGCTGAGCCTTGATTTCGCTCAGGTCATACTGCTCCACAACCGCCACCCTGAAGCCATTTTGGCGCAAATATTGGGCCCACCCGGCGCAGCAACTGCAACTCGGCGATTTGTACACAGTTATTTCTTTCCCGAATTGCCTTGTCACCGGTTCGCCTGCAGTAAGGCTGATAGGTGAAAAAAGCAAAACACAGACCACTACGACCGCTGTTCTAATTAACACCACCAATACTCCCTGAGGACTCGAATTCCGCCAGACCCAATTTTAGCGCCAGGGGGGAGAATTGCGACTAATCCTGCATTTCACGGGCTCGTGCACCTGGAACGTACATACTCCGTCAATTCTTCCACCGTCTCCACATCCAGCAGTTCCTCGTCAACACGGATTCCGAACCGCTGTTCCAGTTCTGTTGCAAGCTGAGCCATACGCAATGAATCCATTCCGAGGGAACCGAGCGAATCAGTCGCGTGCACATCTCTCCCGAGTTCCTTACGTAACGCCTGTGCAATTTCCATCTCTACGGCATTCATGGACGCCTCTCGCTGTGAGTAAGCCATCGTCACAGTGCAAGTAACGATTCGCCTGGTTCGACCCTACAGATAACCCGCCTCGTTATCGTAAACTGGACAATCGGGGAATAGACCCGGACCACGACGGGCCGGCAGTAGACAGCTCTTCGTATTGGAGTCGACGGCCGTCGTGAGCGGCAAGGCCACGATCAGGCAGAAACAGCGCCAACAAGATCAGTACCAGCAGTGCGATCAACACCAGCCATTTCATCAGCCGAAGGGCACTGCTCGACTCGGTTTTCGACGAGAAGTGCGGCTGGAAAATTCCACGCTTTACGCGACTCATCATGGCATTTTACAAATCATTATCACTACTTCACGGTAATACACGTGCAGGTTGCCCGGTTACTCACTTTGTGAGAGACACTACCAAGAACCAACCCCTTTACATCGCTCAGACCGCGGCTACCCATTACGATACAGTCCGCGTTCTCGCGCTCCGCATGTTCCAGAATGCGCTCCGCGGGGTCGCCATCCAACACTGTGACGCTCACGTCGCGAACCCCACCGTTTTCAGCCTCGAGCTTCGCGATCCCGAGCATGTGTTCACCGATGTCGACCAGGACTCCCGTGGAAATGGTCTGCATGTCACGAAGTCGTACTATCTCCACGCGGCTATCGACTGCCATCAGGCGGTCTACTTCACTCGCTACGGTTTTGGTCAGTCCTTCGATTTCGGCGAATCTCTTCAGTTCGCGTGGGTCCACATTGCGAAGCAGCACGTGAATCAGCACTAGACGCGCATCATATTTTCCCGCCAAGTCAACGGCTAGACTCAATGCTTTGTTGGCGTGGTCGGATCCATCAGTTGGACAAAGAATCTTCTTGAACACGGGCTTCTCCTCTGAATCCAATGTTGGCTGCACTGCTCCGGCATCAACCAAAACCCTTAGAACTCACCGCCCCTATAAGTATGCAGGTAGGTGGCCACATTGCGTCTTGACGTAGGTCATCTTCGCCAAAGACCGCCGCTGGTACCCTCCAAACAGCGGGTGTTTTGTCCCTGATGTTCGACATTGTGAGTCCGGAGGAAATCACGGTGCCGATGGATGCTTCAGAGTCGCGCCGGGATATGGTGGCAAATAATATTGCCGCGCGCGGTGTACGTTCAGCCGCGGTACTCGAGGCGATGGGGAGTGTTCCGCGCGAAGCGTTTCTGCCTGGAAAGCTTCGCGAATTCGCCTATCAGGATACGCCATTGCCCATCGCCGAAGGGCAGACGATCTCCCAACCCTACATCGTGGCCTTCATGGTCGAGGCGCTCGCCCTGGAGGGCGGTGAGAAGGTCCTGGAAATCGGCGCCGGTTCAGGCTATGCGGCGGCCGTGCTCAGTGAAATTGCCGGTGAAGTGTATACCGTCGAGCGCATTGGCCAGCTCGCGGAGAAGGCTGCATCGGTGCTGGCCGATCTGGGTTATGCCAACGTGCACGTTTTGCATGGCGACGGCACTCTCGGTTGGAAAGAGCACGCCCCCTATGATGCCATTATTGTCGCGGCGGGCGGACCGGATATCCCGGATTCTCTGAAGGAGCAACTGACGGTCGGTGGGCGTCTGGTGATCCCGGTCGGGTCGGATCCGCGTATCCAGGAACTGGTGCGCGTGACGCGTTTGTCCGAGGAGAAATTCAAGACCGAAGACATCGCCGATGTGCGCTTCGTGCCTCTGATAGGAGAGGAGGGGTGGGCCCCGGGGCCCGCCGAAGTGCAGCCGTCGCAGCGGGTCATGGAGCGGCCCGAGACGAGCGACAGGGCCCTGGCAAGGGCGCTGGCTGCCTCCTGTGAATCCTTCGACAGTATCGATGCGGTCGATCTGGCGCCATTACTCGAGCGGATCGGGGATGCGCGGGTGGTGTTGCTTGGTGAAGCAACTCATGGAAGCTCGGAATTCTATCGCATGCGCGCGCGGATCTCGCGCGAGCTCATTACCAGGAAGAGCTTCTCTTTCGTAGCCATCGAAGGCGACTGGCCGGACGCCGCGCGGGTCGATCACTATGTGCGGCATTTCGAGTATCCCGCCTCCGAATGGGAGGCTTTCGCCCGCTTTCCGGTGTGGATGTGGCGCAACAAGGAGGTACAGGAGTTCGTCGACTGGCTGCGCGCGCACAATACTCATGCGACGCCTGAACGTCGCGTGGCGTTTCACGGCCTGGATCTCTACAGTCTCTATACGTCCATCCGTGCCATCCTCAACTATCTCGATGATGTGGACCCGGATGCCGCGCGCATCGCACGCGAGCGCTACGCCTGTCTGACGCCCTGGCAGGCAGATCCGGCAACCTATGGCCAGGCAGCGCTCACGGGGAGTTACCGTACCTGCGAGAACGATGTGGCCGATATGCTCATCGACCTTCTTCAGAAACGCAGTGACTACACTCCGCAAGATGGTGAGCGATTCCTGGATGCAGTGCAGAACGCCCGCCTGGTCACGAATGCAGAGCGTTATTATCGCATCATGTACTACGGATCTCGCGCTTCCTGGAATTTACGCGACAGCCACATGTTCGAAACATTGTTGAACCTGCTCGATCACCATGGATCCGAAAGCAAGGCGATCGTCTGGGCGCATAATTCTCATGTTGGAGATGCGGCGGCGACGGAAATGTCATTGCGCGGGGAGTTCAATATCGGACAACTTTGCCGCAAAGACTTCGGCGCGCACGTGTATTCCATTGGATTCGGCACCAACAGCGGCACAGTGGCCGCCGCCTCGAACTGGGATGAGCCCATGGACATCAAGACGGTGCGCCCGGCCATGGAAAAGAGTTACGAAAAGCTGTGCCACGAGACCGGTTTAGACAGCTTCATGCTCGGTCTTCGTGATCCTCTGCCGGTCGATCTCGGGGAAGCGCTGTCCGTGCCGCGTCTCGAACGCGCTATCGGCGTTATCTACCGGCCCGAGACGGAGCTGGCCAGCCACTATTTCCAGGCAATCCTGCCGGCCCAGTTCGATGAATACATCTGGTTCGACGAGACATCTGCCGTCGCGCCCCTCGAGACCCTCGAGTTGGAAGGATTGCCCGACACCTATCCTTTCGGCGTTTGAGCTCATTTCATGGCGGCATGTGCTGATACCGACTATGTGCTGGCCAAGCTCGCCTGGATGCGCGAGCAACGGATCTGGCCCAACGGATTGCGCTATCTCTGGACCGACGCGTTTGGCGTTATCCTGCTCGTGTCCCTGTACAGGGAGTTGCATGAAGACAAATACTTTGCCGAAGCGGAATGGGTCGTAACAGAGGTGCAACGGGTGCTCGGTCGCCCGCGTGGCATCCGTATCGGTGAGGAGCCCGACCGGGATGGTCAATATTTCCACTATCTGGCCATGTGGATTTACGCGCTTGCCATGCTGGGAAAGCACGATCCCCGTTACCGCCAAAAAGGCATCGACCTCGTACAGCAGATTCATGATCCCTTCCTGATGCCGGGCCACGGCGTCGTCTGGAAAATGAAGGAGGACTTGAGCGGGCCGTATCCCGGGTTCGGGCTGGGTGCCCTGGATGCTTTCGATGGCTATGTCTCCTATCGGCTTCTCGACGAAGACGCTCTTTTCCGCGAGATCGCCGAGATGCGGGTACTCGTCGAGCGGAGCGCACCGGAGCTGGTGATTACCCAGGATCTCGGCATAGGCATGATGTTGTGGATGACACACTTCTTCCCGGCAGAGCCCTGGGCACGGATTCAGCAGCCACGCTGTCTCGCAATCCTCGATCGAATGTGGCGGGAAGAGGGATACTTTTGCCGCGAACCCTATTTGCCGGACACCAAGATTGCGTTCTCCAACTACGGCGTCTCAGTGGGTTTGCAAGCGGTCGACGCAATGCCTCAGCGCGTACAACGGCTTAATAGGTTTTTTGAAAGTTACTGCTCTGGAGACGAATACGATTATGCCGCCATCACGCATGTCATGGCATGCAGTGCACATTTTCCTGGTGTTCTAATCACTTAACGAGCCCTCGCCGCGTGAAGTGTGGAACGGCCCAGGCTTCTTGATGTGGATCAATACTAACGCTCGGCGTTCCAGTAGTCTTTTATTGAGCGTTCTTGCGTCGAATGTGGTTGACCAGCCTTGCATTGACACCCCATGTCAGAGCCAACTCCACCGAATTCATCCCCTGGCAATGGCGAGCCGCAGCCGCCGCAGCGCCCCACATGGCAGAGATTTCTTCTGCCCATAGTCCTGTTTGCTATGTTGCTGTCGGTGTTTGTCCGCGTGGGCGAGCGATCAGCCACACTGGACGTGCCCTACAGTGAATTCAAGGTTCTGGTCGCAAACAACCAGGTGACCGAGGTCGTCATGCGCGGCGACCTCGTCGAAGTCCAACTGCACGGCTCCAAGCCTGTCGGTCCCGAGGGCACGCAGAGCGCTTATTTCAAGACCCGTATCCCTGAGCTGGGAGATGAGTCACTCTTGCCGCTGCTCGAAGAGCATGGTGTGACCGTGACCGCCGGGCCGCCTGCCTCGGAGACCGGGTGGGGGCGGGCGTTGCTCGGGTGGTTGCCGTGGTTCATATTTATCGGCTTGTACTTTTGGTTCATGCGCCGGTTTTCCGGAAACCTCATTGGCGGTATGGGGCGGGGCGGCGATCTGGGCAAGTTTCTCAAACCGCGGGAGACGGTTGAAGCCAAGCGCCCGAATGTCGGCTTCGACGACGTGGCCGGACAGGACAGCGCCAAGCGAGAGGTCGCGGAGCTGCTGGAGTACTTCGCTCACGCGGACCGCTACCAGCGCCTGGGAGCGGAAGTGCCTCACGGCGTGCTGCTCATGGGTCCGCCCGGCACCGGCAAAACACTGCTCGCGAGGGCGCTCGCCGGCGAGGCCGGTGTACCGTTTTATTCTATTTCAGCGTCCGAATTCATCGAGGTCTTTGTCGGCGTCGGTGCGTCGCGTGTGCGCGAGCTTTTTAAACAGGCCAGGGAGCATGCGCCAAGTATCCTGTTCATCGACGAGCTCGACAGTGTCGGACGGATACGTGGCACGGGCCTCGGTGGCGGCCATGACGAACGCGAGCAGACCTTGAATCAGATCCTGGCGGAGATGGATGGCTTTTCCGGTCACGAGGCCGTCATCGTGCTGGCTGCCACCAATCGACCTGACGTGCTCGATCCGGCGCTGCTACGACCCGGGCGCTTCGACCGTCACATCGTGCTGGATATGCCGGATAAAAAAGCGCGCGCGGCAATTCTTGTTCTGCACACTGCTCACGTGCCCCTCGAAGATGGTGTCGATCTCGACACGGTGGCAGCGGGAACGCCGGGTTTTTCCGGCGCCGATCTCAAGAACCTCGTCAACGAAGCTGCCATGCGCGCCGCGCGTGAGAATCGCAGCAAGGTAAGCAAGGAAGACTTTGACACCATGCGCGATCGTGTGCTGATGGGTACCGAGCGCAGCCTGGTTATCCAACCCGAGGAACGGCATCGTCTTGCGATTCACGAGTCGGGACACGCGGCGGTTGCCCACTTCCTGCCCGAAGCGGATCCGCTTTACAAGGTAAGCATTATTCCCAGAGGACAGACGCTCGGTGGTACTCAGCAGCTGCCGGTGGCGGAGCGCTATACCTTACCCGAAGGCTATCTGCGTGATCGTCTCGCAGTCATCCTGGGTGGGCGAACAGCGGAGCGCTTGATACTCGGGAGCGTCAGCTCCGGTGCCGATGACGACATTCGTCAGGCAACCGCGCTGGCGCGCGCCATGGTCGCGCGCTGGGGCATGTCGGCAGAGGTGGGACCGGTGGATTTGCGCGATAGCGAGGAGCATCCGTTTCTGGGACGTGAGATTGCGCAACCCCGCAGGCACAGCGAAGCATCCGCCAGGGTAGTCGACGATGCCGTGCGCAGCCTGCTGCAGGAAGCCGAGGCGCGTGCGGAGGAGGTTATCAGCAGCCACCGGGTCAAGATCGATCGATTGGTTGGCGAGCTCGAGGACCAGGAGACCCTGCATCGGGAGCAGGTCGACGATTGCCTGGGACGCGACGGCTCGCAAGAGGATGAGGCAGTGACAGTGGCGCGTATAAACTGAATGTGCCGCCCTTGCCTGAGATCAAGGCAGCTGGATTCCAGCCAGTTACCCTTTCGTAAAGCGTCAGCAATCGATCGTTGAAGGGGTGTTGGCATGAAAAAGATTGATGTCACCGACGTAGGTGCACCGGATCCCGAGCTGGAAAATTCACCCGTCATGGATGCCGAAATTGAAGAAGGTGAGTTTTCAGGTGCCGATCGCGAAGTACAGGTGTGTTACTTCAACGGTGTTCGTTATCCGGCCGGGGATTACGTTTGTTCCGGAAACGAGCTGTTGCATTGCGAGAACGGTGTTTGGGTTCGCAGCGGGTCGTGCTACGAGTAAAGGCGCTGCCTGAATCCTCAACGCAAGAGCTCAGACACGTGGCGCTCGATCGTCTTTGTGTCGGTTTCCACCAGGTTCTTGTCGAGTTCACCGATTAGAGCGTTGCGCGCGGACTTGCTCAGCTCCGAGCGCAGCCGCCCCAGGAACTTCGGGGGTGCCACGAGCACCAGCGAATCGAAATTCCCCTCGCGCTGACCGCGATCGATCTGCCGGGTGATCTCCGTGGCGAACGCCTGAGCCTCCTGCTCCTTCGGGTCGGTGGCCTGTTCCATGGCATGGCGGCCATCACCACGACTGTCGAATGTGCGGCCAGGCAGGTCACTGGAAAGCGCCCTATCGTGTAACCGGGACTCAGGGTGGCTGAGATCCGCGACTTCTTGGAACTTCCCGCCGATTCCGGACACAGTGAAAATTCTTGCCCGAGCGCTTTCCGCTACGATGATCCAGGTTGATTTCATTTAGTCCTCTTGAATGAGATCCAGGTAGAAAACCAGAGATAGAATACGCCCGTGAACAATCGCGTCCGCGCTGACGTTCAACGGCAAAGGCAGCTCCCGAAGCGCATCCGCTCGGTAGCGGTCGCCCCAGATCGGCATCTCCTTGCTTCCGTGTGGACGCATCGCGTTTCGGCCATCGATGATCCGGTACACCCACGAGGCCGGAAATCTGCCATCGTGACGTTTGCGTATCGCGGTCAGATCCGGCGGTTTCACCAGCAGCAGCCCGGCCACCAGCCCATCGCCCCTCGCGCTCTCGCCATGGCAGGCGGCACAGGAACGCAGGAATTCCTGCTTTCCGATTTCGTCCACCGGCTCTTCGCGGGCGACAACGAACACCGAGGCAGCCGACAACAAAGCCGCCAGCAATACGCGGGCGCTTGTCGAACGTGACGGCCATCTCCACGTGCAGGTCCTCATGACATGCAAGCTCTTCGGTTCAAGCGTGGAAATGCTCCAGCCTGCGTAACAACATGCTGCAGCGGCGTTACGGTCGCCATGATTGAGATCAAGATAGTCAGTCAGATACCCATATTGCCCAGAGTGACCATGATCTCATTGAGGATCGCGGTCGTCCTGGGATGTGACACTTCGAGTTGCGAGATGGATTGACGGACGTCCTGGACAAGGGATTGATGTTGGGCACTATCCTCGGGCTTGTCCAAGCGCGTCTCGACCCCGGAGATCAAGGCATCCAGGCGCTCTCGAACCTGAGCCTCTTCGGCTTCCAGTCGCTCGAGCTCCGAGCGCAGTTCATTCAGGGACTGACGTAGCTTTTCATCGTGCATGGTGGGGTTCCCATATTTACCGGGTTTCTTCTCACTGCCGAGGAGTCTAATGTTTTACTGCTGCGACCACGACCAAAATGACGTAGATCAGACACTCAGACCAGGGGATCCTGCCAACTTAGTCATGGCTCGATTATTGCTACCACGCAAATTGCTGCAAGTCGTTCGACGGCCGATTCACGTCGACCTGGAGGATGGTCTTACTTCCGCGCGCCGCAGCCTGGAGTTCGACGACTCGCTGCGAGTCGGCTATGGAGAGCATTGCGAGCTGCGCCTGGACGGCGAATCCGGGCCCGAAGTGATCTGCAATCTCGAGCGGGCCCACGGCCCGTTTCGTATCTGGACACCCACCGAGCCCGGCGAGCGCGATGAGCGCGTGGAAATTCTCGTGGACGGCCATGCGCTTACGGGACCCACACAGGACATCGGGCCGGGGAGCCGGGTGGAAGTGTTCGATCGACGCAGCGGGCGCCGCTACCGCCTCATGGTGGAGCCTAAGCCCCCCTGGCTGCTGCGGCCGCGTAATCTCGCCTTCGTAGTATTGGTGCTGGCCATGGCCGGGGTCCTCTACGGTGTTTATTTCTACTACAGCCTGGAAGGCGCCCAGACCCAGCTCGAGGTCGCTGAAGAGCGTCTGCGCGAGGCGGAGTCCGACGTCGAGCGCGCGCGCAGCAGTCTCCAGGAGGTGGAGCGGCGCCTCGTCGCTACCCAGGGTGAGTTCGCATCCAGCATCCGCGAGCTCCAGCTGGCGCAGTCCGTGTCCGAGCGCGCCATCCGCACGGAGTTCGATCTGCAGCTCGCGGCGCTTACCGAACGCGCCAGAGCCGAGTTCGCGCGCATGTCTGAGCGTGACGTGGAAGCCCGCGCGCGCCTGCAGGCCGAAACCCGTGCCGAAGTCGCCGCCCTCAGACAGGAGCTGGAGGACCGCATGGTGGGTACCTACCAGGAGTTCAAGCGCGTCGAAGAGCGGCTCATTCAGTCGCTGGGTGCGCGGCTCGAGGCTATGGAGCCGGCGGGTGCGCGCTTCAAGCGCGTGCTCCAGGGTGCGCGCGGCGCGGCGCTGTTCATCCGTACCACGGTCGAAGTGGAGTTCGCCCGGGCTGGAGAGGTGGTCGTCCAGCAGACCTTCGGTAGCGGCTTTTTCATCTCCGACGGCGGTCTCGCCATGGCTGCCCGGCACGTGCTGTTTCCGTGGCACTACGATCGGGAGCTGCAGGTGCTCGTGAGCCTTGGGCTCGTCAGCATTCGAGAGGACACGGTGGATTGGAGCATCTGGACCGCCGACGAACAGGTCCTGGAGGGCGAGGATGCGTCGGGAGCAAGCCGCTTCAATCCGCACACGGCATGGAGCAGCCGTTCCGAGGACCGGGCGGTGCGTCATCTTTACTCCCCACCCATCGAGTTCACCGAAGAATGGGTCGAGGCCCCGGTGGGTACCGTGTCGATACCGGTTCCTGTTTCCGGGTCGGATGATGTCGCCGTGCTTCAGCTGATGCAATTCCATGAGCCCGTCGCCGCTCTGGCCATCGCCGCGGAGGCAGCAGAGCCCCTGGATGAGGCCTTGGCCGTGGGCTATCCGTTTTCCAGACTCGAAGACGGAGTGTCGGCGCCTCAGGGGGTAACCGGCTTCGTGCGGCGGGTCACCGAGAACGTGCTCGAGCTCGACACGGCGCTCAACCCGGGCTTGAGTGGCGGTCCGATACTGAACCTCGATGGCGATGTCATCGGTATGGCCATCGGCATCCTGCAGTCCGACGTTTACGGCCTCGCCATTCGCGCACGGGATCTGCGCCGGGTGCTCGAGGATGCCGCGTCCCACGTGCGCACCGAAGAGGCCCGTCTCGCGGCACTTGGATGCGATCCCGGGCAGATCGACGGTGTCTTCGATGCGCAAACATGGGAAGCCTACCGCTGCGAGCGGGTCCGGAAAAACTGATGCGTTAGCGCCGCAGGGCCATGGCGCGGCGAACCCGCCGCTCGGCCATGGATTGTGCTGCGACACGGGGTGGTTCTCCGTTTTCTGCGGCCCCGGCCAGCACGGCGATGGTATTGGCGCCTATCTTTTCCTCGATGGCAGCAAAGGCCTGCGTCTCCGTGCCGCCGTGGTATTCCACCGACGCGCAGATGACGCCCCCCGCGTTGGCGATGAAATCCGGCACCACGAGCACGCCCCGATCGTGCAACGCGCGCTCGGCCTCATAGGTCACCCCAATATTGGCGCCGGATAGAATCAGTCGCGCGCTCAGCCGTTGCACATTGTCCGCGCGAATGACGTCGGGGCGTGCGGCGGGAACGAAGATGTCACAGGCAACGTCGAGAAGCGCGTCCCCGGTAATCGCTTTACCGCCCGCAAACTCGGAGACACTCGCTCCCGTGGCCTTGTGTTCGATCAGGGCATCCACGTCGAGACCGTTCTCGGCAACCACCCCACCGCGCGAATCGGCGGCGGCCACCAATCGTGCGCCCTTTTCAGAGAAAAATCGTGCGGCGTGACGGCCAACCGACCCGAAACCTTGAACTACGGTCCGGGCGCCGTCCAAATTCACGTCACAGAAGCCCTGCGCGGCTTGCGCACAGACGCAGAGCCCGAATCCAGTGGCCCCGATCTCGTCCAGTGGTATGCCGCCGAGTTCCGGCGGAAGCCCCACCGACCGGCCGATCTCGTCGTGGCACCACGCCATGCAAGTCTCGTCGGTACCCATGTCCGGCCCAACGATGTAGTCACGAATATCTCCGATTGCGCGCGCGAAGCTGCGTACCAACCGTTCCTTTTCGCCGATGGCCATTTTCGGATCAGCAAAAATTACCGACTTACCGCCGCCGTGTGGAATTCCGGCGGCGGCGTTTTTGAATGTCATCGCCCGAGCGAGCCGGAAACACTCGTCAACGGACACGTCAGGCTCCATGCGGGCGCCGCCAATGGAGGGACCGCAGGCGACGTTGTCAACTACGACGATGGCGCGAAGTCCGGTCGCCGGATCGTGAAGATAAACGATCTTCTCCGGCCCGAGATCATCGGCAAACCGCCACATGTCGTCATTCATTTTCGCTACCTCTTTTAGTGCTTGCAGACCGCAAGTCACTCACGATTCCAGCGCATTCTTCACGGCGGCGAGAAATCGCGCCGCCTCACCGCCGGTGACGGCGCGGTGGTCGAAAGTGAGGGACAGCGGCATCACCCGGCATGCGGCAATCTCGCCATCGGCGACCACGGCTCGGGGTGCCATGCGTCCGGCACCGAGAATGGCAACCTGCGGCGGTACGATGACCAGGGCCGCGTGTCGGCCGCCCAGGGTGCCGAAATTCGAAAGTGTGATGGTCGCACCCAACAGCTCGCTCGGTGGAATGCTGCGTGCTTTCACGTCGGCCTCGAGTTGTTGCAGCCCGGCTTTCAGATCGTCGTCTGTGCGATTACCGACACCGCGCAGCACCGCCACGAAGAGACCCTGCTCGGAATCGATTGCAATGCCGAGGTCGACATGATCGTGGATCTGCAACCGCTCCGAGTCCTGGTCGAGCCATGCATTGAGTATTGGCTCGCTGCTGCACGCTGTGGCGATGGCCCGCGCCAGGCGAACAGTGGGATCGGCGTCCCTCGTCCAGTGCTCGACGTTCGCATCGTCGTACAGCGTTGCCGGCACCACCTGGTCGCGGGCGCGCGCCATGTTGCGTGCCATTGTCCGGCGCGGTCCGCGAAGTACTCGCATGGTTCCCGATTGCGCGGGGCCGGCTACTCCCGCTTCGAGATCGTGAAGGGTGACCTCGCCATGGGCGCCGCTGGGCGTGATCTCCGCGAGATCGATTGCCAGCTCGCGCGCCCGCCGGCGTACAGCCGGCGCTGCACGGATTGGCGTGTTTTCGGTGATTGCTTCCGTCGGTGGCTGCGTTTCGTCGGGCGGGGAGGCTGGAAGCTGGCCCACCACGGTGGCTGCGTCCTGCCGCTTTCCGTCCTCGAACGCCACCAGCGGATCACCGACTTTGAGGACGTCCCCCGGCTCGCCGAAGCGTTTCGCAATATGACCGGAGTAGGGGGAAGGTATCTCCACGATGGCCTTGGCGGTTTCAACGCTCACCAGTGGTTGATCCGCGACCACGTGATCACCAACGCCGGCGTGCCATGAGACAATCTCCGCCTCATCGAGGCCTTCGCCCAGGTCCGGGAGGCAGAAATCTTTCATGAGTAGCTCAGAGCGCGGCGCGCCGCATCGACGATGCGCGGCGTGTCGGGCAGGTAGTGGGATTCGAGACGTGGCAGTGGCATCACTGTGTCGTATCCGGTCACGCGCTCAACGGGCGCCAGCAGCGACAGAAATGCCCGCTCCATGATGCTGGCGGCGATCTCGGCGCCGACGCCGCAGGCCTTCGCAGCCTCGTGGACGATCACGCAACGTCCGGTCTTCTCCACCGAGGCGACGATGCCGTCCACGTCGATGGGTTTGAGTGTCGCTGCGTCGATGATCTCCGCGCTCACACCTTCGGCAGCCAGCTGTTCGGCCGCCGCCAGGGCCTCGACGGTCATGGCGCCCCAGGTGACGATGCTCAGATCAGTACCTTCACGCAGGACGAAGCAGCGATCCAGGGGCAAGGCTTCGTCGGCGTCTTCCAGCGGTTCCTTAATCGAGCGGTAAATGCGTTTCGGTTCCAGAAACACCACCGGATCCGGATCGGCGATGGCGGCAAGCAGCAGCCCGTAGGCCTTGCGAGGCGAGGAGGGCACCACGACCCGTAGCCCGGGGATGTGTGCAAGCATCGCTTCGGTGCTTTCGGAATGGTGCTCAGGGGCCCGGATCCCGCCGCCGTAGGGCGCCCGAAGCACCATCGGGCAGCTCAAACGGCCTCGGGTGCGGGTACGCAGCCGGGAAGCATGATTGACCATCTGATCGATGACGGGATACAAGAAACCCATGAACTGAATCTCGGCGACGGGACGAAAACCCTGGGCCGCCAGGCCCACCGACACCCCCGCAATAGCCGTTTCCGAGAGCGGCGTGTCGCGCACGCGCTCACCGCCGAAACGCTGCCACAGACCTTCGGTAGCGCGGAATACGCCGCCGTCGATGCCCACGTCCTCGCCGAGGACCACGACCCGCTCGTCGTGCTCCATGGCGTGCTGGAGCGCGAGCCGCACAGCCTCGACGAGGGTGTACTCAGTCATTATCCCGTTCCCCATGGGACGCTCTCGCCGCCACCTCGGCCCGCTGAGCCGCGACTCCTGTGGGCAGCCGCTCGTAGAGGTGATCGAACATCGCCGTCGCTGGCAGGGCTTGCGTATCGAGATAACGGCGGGCCGCCTCCTCGACGCGCTCGCGCGTGCGCTCGAGCAACGCTTCCTCCTCCTGCTTGGTCCAACCGAGGTGTTCGGTGAGGTAGCGCTTGAGACGCGCCACCGGTTCCTGCTTCCAGTGCCGGCTCACTTGCGCGTCGTCCCGGTAGCGGCTGGCATCGTCTGCGGTCGTGTGATCGCTCAGGCGATAGGTCAGCGCCTCGACGAGGGTGGGTGCGGATCCGGCACGGGCCAGCGCGGCCTCGACCACATGGCGCACGGCGAACACGTCGTTGCCGTCGACCTGCACACCCTCCATCCCGGCGGCGATGGCCTTCTGCGCCAGGGTCGCGGCGGCGGTCTGTGCCTCGCGCGGCACGGAAATCGCCCAGCGGTTGTTATTGACCACGAAAACCGCCGGCAGCCGCCAGATGCCGGCCAGGTTCAATGCTTCGTAGAAGTCTCCCTTGGAGGTCGCGCCGTCGCCGAACACGCAAACGGCCGAGCGGAGTTCGCCGCGAAGCTTGAGGGCAAGGGCGACTCCGGCTGCGTGCAGCAGGTGACTGGCGACAGGGATGCTCACGGGGAAGTCGTTACGCGGACCCGCGAAGTCACTGCCCCGCTCGTCGCCACCCCAATAGAGCAGCAGTTCCTCCATGGTCACGCCGCGCCAGAGCTGAGCGCCCTGATCGCGAAACGAGGGCACCAGAACGTCATCGGACTGCATCGCACTGGCAACGCCCACGCTCACGGCTTCCTGGCCGAGAGACGACGCGAAGGTGCCGAGCCGGCCCGTTCGCTGCAGGGCTACGGCCTTCTCATCGAAGCTTCGCGTAACCAACATCGCCTCGTAGAGCCCTACGACTTCACTGCGATCCTGCGCGAACCTCGGCAGCTCGCCATGCACGGTGCCGTCCGCGTCGAGAAAACACTCGCAGCGCACGCGGAAGTGACCAACTTCCCTGGTGGCATCCTGACTTAACGGCAACTCCGACATTTCTTCAGACTCTATCCGCGCTAGCGAGCTCTTCGGTCATCCGTTCCCGCATGACGAACTTCTGTACTTTGCCTGTCACGGTCATGGGGAAGGCCTCCACGAACTTGATGTACTTCGGGATCTTGAAGTGTGCGATGCGGCCTTCGCAGAAGCTGCGGATCTCCTCACTGGTGGCTTGCTCCCCCTCGTGCAGCTTTATCCACGCGCACACCTCTTCGCCGTATTTCGGATCCGGCACGCCGATGATCTCGACTTCCTCGACTTTTGGATACGTATACAGGAATTCCTCGATCTCGCGGGGATAGATGTTCTCGCCGCCGCGGATCAGCATGTCTTTCACACGACCCACGATCCGGCAGTAGCCAGCATCGTCGATGCTCGCGATGTCACCACTGGCGATCCAGTGGGCGCTGTCGATGGCTTGCGCCGTGCGATCCGGATCGTTCCAATAGCCCGGCATCACGCAGTAGCCACGGGTCTCGAGTTCGCCCGCGGTTCCTCGCGGCACGATGCGGCCTTCATCGTCGACGATTTTGATCTCGATGTGCGGCAGCACGCGGCCCACGGTGTGCACGCGTCGCTCCAACTCGTCGTTCACATGGGTTTGAAAGCTGACCGGGCCGGTCTCGGTCATGCCGTATGCAATCGTGATCTGCGCGAGATGCATGTCCCCCATGACACGCTTCATGAGCTCCACCGGACAAGGTGCGCCTGCCATGATACCGGTGCGCAAACTCGTCAAATCGAATTTCTCGAAGTCCGGCTCGTCGAGCTCCGCGATGAACATGGTAGGAACACCGTGTAAGGCCGTGCAGCGCTCCGCCGCAACAGCTTCCAATACCGCTCCCGGTGCGAAGCTCTCGGATGCGAACACCATGGTCGCTCCGTGGGCCACGCAGCAGAGTGTGCCGAGCACCATGCCGAAACAGTGATACATGGGAACCGGTATGCAGACGCGATCGCTTTCAGTGAGAGCCATCTGCAGTCCGACGAAGTAGGCGTTGTTCACGATGTTGTGATGGGTGAGTGTCGCCGCCTTGGGCTGGCCGGTGGTCCCGCTGGTGAACTGAATATTGACTGCGTCGTCGAACTGCAACTCCGCGCTTGCGGACACGAGATTCGCGCGATGTTCGTCGCTTGCACGGTCCGGAATATCATCGAAGTTCAGGAAGCCGGTGCTCGACTCGTTCCCGAGCAGGACTAGCCAGCGCAGACTCGGCACGCGCTCACAATCGAGCGCGCCGGGCTCGACATCGGGGATCTCCGGGCAGAGCGTCTCGATCATGGCGACGTAGTCGCTGGACTTGAGGCGGGGAGCGCTGATCAAGGCCTCGCAGCCAACCTGATTGACGGCAAACTCGAGCTCCGCCAGCCGGTAGGCGGGGTTGATATTGACGAGCACGAGTCCAGCCCTGGCGGTAGCGAACTGTGTGACCACCCACTCGGCGCAGTTGGGCGCCCACATACCAACCCGGGCGCCGGGCTTCAGGCCCAGGGACAACAGCCCAGCCGCGAAGGCATCCACGCGCCTGTCGAGCTCCGCATAGGTCCAACGTATATCCTGATGCCTGACGACCAGCGCCTCGCGGTCCGGCCAGCGTTGCGCGGTCGCATCGAAGCACGCACCCACCGTCTGGCCTTTCAGCGGCTCGTTGCTCGCCCCATGGACGTAGCTCAACCGACTGCTTTGCATCATTTCATGATCATTGGGTCGAGAGCGGGATTCTACGTTGATCTCGATCACGATGAGGGCACCGGGCGGGTCGCGGGCAGCAGACGCTTTTCGAGCTCGACGACCAGATAGACGCCGAAGGCCACGGCCGTTATGACCAGCCAGTGCCAGGCGGTCAACGGCGCGGTGCCGAAGAGGCCCTGCATGGCGGGAAGGTAAGTGAAGGCCGCTTGAAACACCAGCACCAGGGCCGACGCTATGAGAGCCGGGCGCAGATCCATGAGTGAGCTGCCGCCGCTGCCGGCGCGACCCATCCGGCGAACGTTGAACAGATAGAAAATCTCGCACATGACGATAGTGTTCACGGCCACCGTGCGGGCAAGCTCCAGGGGCGCGCCACCGTCGAGCTGCCATCTGAACAACGTGAAGGTGCCGATGACGAACAGAATCGACACCATCAGCGTGCGCCATACGACGAAACGCGACATCATCGCTTCGCCCGACCGGCGAGGCGGTCGATTCATGATGTCGCGCTCCGGTGACTCGAAGGCCAGGGCCAGGGCCAGGGTCACGGTGGTTACCATGTTTATCCAGAGGACCTGCAGCGCCGTTATGGGCAGCGCCAGCCCGAACAGGACTGCCACTATGATGACGAATGCTTCGCCGAAGCTCGTGGGGAGGATCCACACGATTGCCTTTCGGATGTTGTCGTAGACTGTCCGGCCTTGCTCGATGGCGGCGACGATGGTGGCGAAGTTGTCGTCGGTGATGACGACCTGCGACGCTTCCTTGGCTACCTCGGTGCCCTTTCGTCCCATGGCGACACCGACGTCGGCGCGTTTCAAGGCCGGTGCGTCGTTCACGCCGTCGCCGGTCATGGCGACCACCGAACCCTGGTCTTGCAGAGACTGCACCAAACGCAATTTATGCTCCGGGCTGGTCCGGGCAAACACGCCGGCGTTGCTTATGCGGCGGGAAAGGCTCTGGTCGTCCAGTTCCTCGACTTCGCTACCAGTAAGCACCTGGTCCGAATCGGCGATCGCGAGCTCGCGCGCCACGGCGCATGCGGTAGCAGCATGATCTCCTGTAATCATTTTCACTTGGATGCCGGCCGACTGGCAGCGGGCCACCGCCTCCACCGCTTCCTCGCGGATTGGATCGGCGATTCCGAACAGCCCTAGCAATGTGAGACCCGTGCGGACGTCGTCGGTAGTCAGCTGGCGTCGATGGTCGGGAAAGTGCTTCACGGCCAGGGCGATGACACGCTCGGCACGCCCGGCGATGGCCAACATCTGAGCGCGCCAGTACAGCTCGTTCATGGGCTCATCTGCGCGCACGCCGCGTTGCCGGGTGGCCATTGTCAGCAGCTTCTCGGGAGCGCCCTTGACGTAGACCAGGCTCGCGGCGCCGTCGCCCGGGTGCAGGGTAGCCATGAAGCGGTTTGCCGACTCGAAGGGTATCGCGTCGCTGCGTGGCCGGCGGTCGGCCACGCACGCGTAGTCTATGCCGCCCTTTGCCGCCGCCGCGAGTAACGCGCCCTCGGTAGGATCCCCATGCGCCTGCCATTCTCCGTCTTGCTCACCCAATCCGGCGTCGTTGCAAAGGGCGGCGCCTTCGAGCAGCTCGCGCAACTGGGGATCCCGGCCGGCGTCGATGCGCACGCCGTCGCTGCGGAAATCACCATGGGGCGCGTAACCATTACCGGTGACCCTGTACAACGCCTTTGTCGTGGCGATGCTCTTCACCATCATCTCGTTGCGCGTCAGTGTTCCTGTCTTGTCGCAACAGACGACGTTTACGGAGCCCAGCGTTTCCACCGCCGGCAGGTGACGGATAATGGCGCCGAGCTTGGTCATGCGCTCGACACCGATAGCGAGCGTGATGGTTACGATGGCGGGAAGGCCTTCCGGTATGGCGGCGACGGCCAGCCCCAGGGCGGCGAGAAACATGTGGATGGCCGCGAAATCGTGCACCAGCCGGCCGTATGCGAAGGTGGCCACTGCGAGCACCACGATACCGGCGGTGAGCCAACGCCCGAAGCGCGAGAGCTGGCGCAGCAGTGGCGTCTCCCGCGATGCGACGCCTGCGAGTAAGCGGCCGACATGTCCAATTTCAGTGGCGTCTGCAGTGGCGACGACCAGCCCGCTGCCCTGGCCATGGGTTACAAGGGTGCTCGAATAGGCCATGCAGTTGCGCTCGGCCACGGGCGCGTCGTCGTGAACGGGCGCGATGCTTTTCTCCACCGGGATGGATTCGCCGGTGAGCACGGCTTGCTGAATCTCCAGCGCGTTGGCGCTCAGCAGTCGCATGTCGGCAGGGACGCGATCGCCGGCGTCGAGCAGCACGAGATCACCGGGCACCAGGTCGAAGGCCTGCACGGTTACGCGTTGCCCGTCGCGCACGACGCTCGCGCTCGGCGCTAGCAGTTCTTGAATGGACTCGAAGGCGCGCTCGGCCTTGCCTTCCTGGATGAAGCCGATGAGGGCGTTGATCAAGGTCACGCCGAAGACCACCGAAGCATCCAGCCAGTGTTCCAGGGCCGCCAGAATGGCCGCGGAGGCCAACAACACGTAGATGAGAAAGTTGTGAAATTGGCGCAGAAATCGCGCCAGGGAGCCGGGACGCTCGGGCGGTCGGGAGCGATTGGGCCCATAGTGCGCCAGCCGCCGCGCAGCCTGATCCGAGTCGAGCCCCTGGGCGCCGGCCTCGACCTGCTCGAAGAGCTGCTCGGCGGGCAGCGAATGCCACTTGCGTGTATCCGCGCCCGCAGTCGCGGAGACTGAGGAGCCGGCCGAATCCATCGGGTCCCCGTCAGTTATCCTCGGACTCCTTCGCCGGAGGGTCGGGAATGATTTGTTCGCGCATCAACGCTGTTGTTGCGTCGCGGGCGTTACCGATGGCCAATCGCGCCTCCTCGTAGAGCACGTTCTCGCTTCGCCTCAGGCGAGCGATACCCTGTTCCTGTGCTTTGCCGCCGACTGCCGCGGCGACTCGTGGATGCACGTCCCATTCGTCCATGCGCGGCAGTATGTTCTCTTCGTCGATACCGCGCTCTTGCGCAAAGTCCGCGAGGGTCCACGCCGCCGCCATGGCCATCTCGTCGCTGATGCTATGGGCGCGAACGTCGAGGACGCCGCGGAACATTCCCGGAAAGCAAAGGGAGTTGTTGAGCTGATTGGGAAAGTCACCGCGCCCGGTAGCGACGATGCAGGCACCTGCTTCGCGGGCTTGCCACGGCCAGATTTCGGGGGCGGGGTTTGCGCAGGCAAACACGATCGGCCGTTCAGCCATGGTCTCGATCCAGCGTGGCTCGATGATGCCTGGTTGCGGCGCTGAGAAGGCCACCACCACATCCGCGCCCCGCATGGCTTCGGCGATACCGCCGGTGACGCCCTCGGCGTTGCTTTGCTCGCAGATACGCCATTTGTCCAGGTACTCTTCCTGGACGGCCTCGATGTCACTGCGCTTCGTGTGCAGCACGCCACGAGAGTCACAGGCAATTATGCCTCCGGGATCCACTCCGGCAACCGCCAACAACCGAAACGCAGCGACATTCGCGGCGCCTGCGCCTACCATCGCGATGCGTATCTCGTCCATGTTCTTGCCGACGAGCTTCACCGCGTTGATAAGGCCGGCCAGCAGCACAGTGGCCGTGCCCTGTTGATCGTCGTGCCACACGGGGATCGTGAGCTCTTCCCGCAACCTGTCCAGGACGCGAAAGCACTTGGGTTGCGCGATGTCTTCCAGATTGACGCCGCCAAAGCTCGGCTCGAGGAGCTTCACTGTGTGAACGATTTCATCGGGGTCCTTGGTGCGCAGGCATAGCGGTACCGCGTCGACACCGCCCAGGTACTTGAACAGCAACGCCTTGCCTTCCATGACGGGCAGTCCCGCCTCCGGTCCGATATCCCCAAGTCCGAGCACCCGCGTGCCGTCCGAGACGATAGCAATGGTGTTGCCCTTGTTGGTGTGCTCGTAAACGCGCTCGGGCTCCTGCTCGATGGCGCGACATGGTGCCGCCACCCCCGGGGTGTACCAGGTCGAGAAGTCTTCGAGACCACGAATGCTGCATTTGGGCATCATCTGCACTTTTCCCCGGTAGTACGGATGCAGACGCAATGCCTCCTCTGCCGGTTCGCCGGCTTTTGCGAGCAGGTCTTGCGTGCTCTGATCAGTCACCAGTTCGCTCTCGGGTTCTGCTCATAGTGCAATCATATGAATACAGGTATTCGAGCCGTTGATCTGGATCAGCGTTCGTCGTTTGCGCTTTTAACTGACGGAGATCAATGACGCGCTTGGTTGTAAGGGGTAAGCAATAATTGAAGTTGTTGAAGAGGATGAGGCGATGAAGTTCATAGTATTTCAATCCAGCGTATCGCCTGACTATTTTATCGTCACCAATATAGATCACGTTGGGGCTGTTAAAGACACTCTTTGCCCGAACGGTGGCGTGCTGAAAAAAGTCGGCGAATATACGGAAATGGGAGAAATGCGCGCGGCATTCGACGAAACCCTCGCCATGGCCGCTATCGCCAAGCAGGGTTATTACCGTTTCGAGGCGCAGAGCATGGCAGCTGTTCCGGCGAGTCCCGAGATGCCCTGAGGAGCTTTTCGGAATTTGATGTAGCTGGTAGACAATCAAGCCGGCGCCCGTTCGGGCGTCGGCGGGTGTGAGTTTTTGATGCAATCACCACTGCGCGCAAACCCGGCTGCATCGAACACCCATGTACGTGAGTGGAACCAGGAGGTGGCAGCAAAGCTGCGTGAGGTAGCGGACCTGCTGGCAGTGCAGGGCGCCAATCCGTTCCGGGTAAACGCCTTTCGCCGCGCTGCCGCGACCATCGCACAGTTGCCCCGTGACATCCGCGAAGTCGCCGAGACCGAGGGACCGGCGGGACTGGTAGAGATACCCAATGTGGGTCGTGGTATTGCCGCGGCCATCATCGAGATGGTCGCGACGGGCCGTTACAGTCGTCTCGATCGACTGCGCGGTGAGCTGGATCCCGGACGGCTGTTCCAGAGTGTCCCGGGGGTGGGGCCGGCACTTGCCCTGCGCATCCACGACGCTCTGCACATCGACAGCCTCGAGGCGCTGGAAGTCGCCGCCCACGACGGCAGGCTGGAAGGCGTTCCGGGGATCGGCCGGCGGCGCGTTACCGCCATTCGGGCGTCGCTTGCCGCCATGCTGGGGCGATCACGGACCCTGTCACCGGCGACGGCGGATGGACCCCCCGTCGTAATGCTCCTGGACGTGGACGGGGAGTATCGCCGCAAGAGTGCCCGCGGCGAGTTGCCGCTCATCACGCCGCGCCGCTTCAATCCCGAAGGCGAAGCCCGCTTGCCGGTATTGCACACTCAGCGCGGCCGCTGGCACTTTACCGCGCTCTACTCGAACACCGCCCGCGCCCACGCGTTAGGGCGTACCCACGACTGGGTCGTCATCTATTACTACGACCAGGATCATCACGAGCACCAGTGCACCGTGGTCACCGAGTTCCGCGGGCCGCTGGGGGGAAAGCGCGTGGTACGCGGACGCGAGGGTGAATGCAGGGACGCTTACGCGGAATCAGTTGTCGCCGTTCGCTGAGCTGGTTGTCTTCGGCGCTTCCCCCACCCGGTGGAGTGCGAGACGGGTGAGCACGGGTCCGACGAGCTCGAAGATCACGGTGGCACCAACGATCACGGGGAGGATAACTTCTCCCAAGGCGGGCAAACGCTGCATCGCCACCAACGCCATACCCAGGGCCACTCCCGCCTGCGGGAGCATGGCGAGCCCCATCCACCAGCGCTGTGCGGGATCGTCACGGCACAGGGCGCCGCCCAGCCAGGCGCCAAGCAAACGCCCGAGCACCCGCAGAATCACATAGCCAATTAACCATGAGCCGGCCAGCCACACTGCCTCGATTTCCAGGCTGGCCCCCGCAAGCACGAAAAACAACACCAGAAACGGCCACTCGATGCCCTCGATGGCATGAAAAGGGCGCCTGTGGTGACGGGCGAGATTCGTCACGACCGCGCCCATGACCATGGCCGCCAGAATAAAGGAGACTTCCAGCCACAGGGCGAGCCCCCCGCATAGAAACACCATCCCCAGGGCTTCTGCCTGCAGCGGCTCGCCCGCGGAGATACGGCCGGACAGATACGCCATCGGAATACCGAGAAGCGTGCCGAGGATCAATGCGCCGCCGAGTTCCCAGAGGCTGACCAGCATCACGTCAGCGGTCCCCCCGTCGCCGTTGATGAGGTGCACGGCGGCCAGCATCAACGAGAACGCGATCAGGCCCCAGGCGTCGTCCACGGCGACGATGCCGATGAGGGTTTGCGAAAACGGGCCCTGTGCGCTGGTTTCGTGCACGACGTCAGCGGTCGCCGCGGGAGCCGTGGCGGTTGCGATCCCGGCGAGCAGCAGAGCGATCTCGACGGGTACGCCCAATAACACCAGACCGAGCCCCACGATAGTTGCGGTCACGACCACCATGGTCGTAGATACGGTAATAACCCGCCGGCCATGGCGTTTAAAAGACGCGCGGGTGAGCGTGCCTCCGATCAGAAAACCAATCATCATCAGAGCGATGCTTGAAAGCAGGTAAAAATCCTGCGGCTCGATTTCCGGCAACAAACCCATGCCGGATGGGCCAATGAGGAATCCAAAAGCGAGCAGCAGGGTCACCCGCGGCAATGGTGTATGGCGCCCCAGCAAATCGGTTACGAGACCGAGCATCATGAGGGCGCCCAGGGTAATGAGAGTTATGGCAATCTCTTGCATCGCTTGATTACTGACCGTCAGTCGGCAATGCCGCGCACTCGGCCAAAAGGCCGACGTTGGCTACCGGGAGGATAAGAGCTTCGACAAGCGCGTGTCGTCCCGGCGAAGCCGATACACCTGTGGCGGATTGCCGTACAGCTATTTAGTATGAGGTCCTGGAGGCCGCTCGAGAAAATGCTCATGAGTGCAATCACACCGAATGCCAGAAATCACGAAGGGTTGGACGCCAAGGACTCACGCTTCGTGGACGTGCCGAATCTGCCCTGGGAGGACACCAAGTTTCCCGGCGTAAAGGCCAAGACGCTGCTGGTGGACAAGTCCAGCGGCCTGCTCACGGTGCTGTTGAAAATGGACCCGGGCGCCAGACTGCCTGACCACGAGCACGTGCTCATCGAGCAAACCTATGTCATCGAAGGCAAACTGGTGGATCCCGATGGCGTGTGTACCGCGGGTAACTTCGTCTGGCGACCGGCGGGCACGCGGCACGCCGCCTACACGCCCGAGGGCGGACTCATGCTCGCCATGTTTCAGGTCCCCAACAAGTTCTTCGAGCGCGACGGCTCGGTCAAGGACATGTTGGATCGGGACTGGGGCGAATTCTGGAACTCCGCGTCGAATCTGCAAACCCAGGGCTGACCCGGAAGCGCATACGCATCGCTGCTAGTCGCAGTGAACCGACAGCACGTCGCAGGGCGCATGGTGCATTACGGCGCTTGTTGTGGAACCCAGCAGCCGTTTCATCCCGCCTTCCCCGGAAGTTCCTATTACGATGAGATCCACATCCTGGGCTTTGGCTATGGCGATCACCTCTCTGCCCGCGGGTCCGCTGGAAACCAGTTGCTCGGCACTGTCCAGTCCCGACTCATGCATCCATTGTGCAAGAAAGGCTGTGGCACGCGCGATGATCTGCGCAGGCGACGTGTGTTCGGACTGTGCCGAAATGAAGGCCGGTGGCAGGTAGTTGACCACATGGACAACGCTCAAACGCGCATCGAAAAGTTCTCGCAACGCGAGAGCTTTTCCAGCCGCGCGTTTGCTGTACTCGGAGAAATCCGTCGGTACGAGAATGTGCTTGTACATAGACATCGGTTACCCCAGGCTGAAGTTGGCTACGGTGGGTTGCACCAGGCGTTCGAAGTCAGAGTAGTCTAGTTGAATCAGCTCGCTGTGGCTGCCGGCGTTGAACGCAATGCGCTCGTCGCGGGTCAAGCCCTCGTCCACGTAGACGGCCATATCGTAGAGATTGCCGAAGGGCGGCATCGCGCCCAGCTCGACTCCGGGAAACATTCCCTGAAACTGCACCTCGGTGGCTAACTCGGCCTTGGTTGAACCGGCCGCGCCACGCAGCAGATCGATGTCCACCTTGTCGGTGCTGCGCAACACCGCCATGGCCAGGCGACCGTCGAGCTTGACCATCACGGTCTTGGCCATCTCGTTTCCCGGTATGTGGGCCGATTCGGCGATCTGTTGGGCCGTGTAGGCGATGGAGTGACGGATGGTGACGAACTTGACCTTGTTATCGTCGAGAAATGTGGTAAGCGTCTTGACTGGCATTGTATTCCTCCAACTGGCCGGGGGAGGCTCACTACCTTTATAAACATCCCCGGCCGGAGTTCCATTGATCCAGGTCATCTACGTTTCCCGGAGTCCGAGTCAGGTTAAACTGAACGCCCCCGCCACGGATGCCGCCATGAATCCAATACCCACGACGCCAATCTCCCAGCACCTCTGGGAAACCCGCTACCGGCACGGAAACGCGGAGTCCGGTGAGTCGAGCATCGACGACACCTGGGCGCGGGTCGCGGAGGCGCTCGCGGGTGTCGAGACCCGCGATCGAGCGCGTTGGCGCAGGCGCTTCCATTCGCTGCTGGAGGATTTCAAATTCCTGCCGGGTGGACGCATCCTGGCCGGCGCCGGCACATCTCAACGGGTCACGCTGTTCAACTGCTTCGTTATGGGCGCCATCCCGGATTCTCTGCCGGGAATTCTCGACGCGCTCAAGGAGGGCGCGCTCACCATGCAGCAGGGAGGTGGTGTCGGCTATGATTTTTCCACGCTGCGCCCGCAAGGCTCGGAGGCGCCGGCGACCGGCACCATCGCCTCCGGACCGGTATCGTTCATGCGCATCTGGAACAGTACCTGCGCGACACTTCTTTCTACCGGTGCGCGTCGCGGTGCGATGATGGGCACGCTTCGCTGCGATCATCCGGACATCGAGATTTTCGTGAACGCCAAGCGTGACCGCACCGAGTTGCGCCACTTCAATGTATCGGTGTTGGTGAGCGACGCGTTCATGGCTGCGGTCGAAGCGGACGCGGATTGGCCATTGGTATTTCCCGTATGGGCGCCGGGCTCGGTGGATGCGGTTCACGACGAAAATACCGTCATGCGCGAGTGGCCGGGCTTCGCTGCACCGACACATTGCCGGGTGCACCGTGTTCTGCGGGCGCGGCTGTTGTGGGAACGAATCATGCGCGCCGCTTACGATTGCGCCGAACCGGGTGTGCTCTTCATCGACCGCATCAACGCTAACAACAACCTCGCCTGGCGCGAGCGCATCAGTGCGACAAATCCCTGCGGCGAAGTCCCTCTACCCCCTTACGGAGCCTGTGATCTCGGCGCCATGAATTTAACGCGCTTCGTGCGTGATGCATTCATGCCCACGGCGAATATGGATGTGGCAGCGCTGGATGAAGCTGTCACGACGGCCGTGCGCATGCTCGACAATGTCATCGACGCGTCGAGCTTTCCGTTGCCGGCGCAAGCGGAGCAGGCACGGGGTTCCCGGCGTATCGGGCTCGGTCTTACAGGACTCGCCGATGCCTTGGTGATGCTGGGTCTTCGTTACGACAGCGAGGCGGGGCGATCCCTCGCCGCTGAGGCCATGGGGGTAATCTGCCACAGCGCCTATCGGGCGTCGGTGGCGATTGCAGCGGAGAAGGGCTGTTTCCCATTTTTCGATAAGCAGCGCTACATGGAAAGTCCCTTCGTGGCGGCCCTGCCGTGCGATCTGCAACGCGCCATTCGCGATGGCGGGATTCGCAACAGTCACCTGACGGCGATTGCGCCCACGGGAACCATCAGCCTGCTGGCGAACAGTATCTCCAACGGTATCGAGCCGATATTCGCCGCTCGTCATCAACGCGCGGTGCTCGACATGAATGGCGCAACACGGCAGTTCGAAGTGGAGGATGACGCCTGCAAGCAATGGCGCACGATAAAAGCTAATGAGAGCCTGCCGCCGTCATTCGTCGATGCTTCCGGTGTTTCGCCGGAAGATCATCTGTCCATGCAGGCTGCACTACAGCCTTATGTGGACGGCGCCATTTCCAAGACCGTGAACGTTCCGGAAAATTGCGATTTCGCGGACTTCAGTTTCCTCTACCAGCGCGCCTACGCTCTCGGGCTCAAGGGGGTGACGGCGTTTCGACCCAATCGCGTCACAGGTGCGGTTTTAACCGTGCCCGGCCCGGATGCGGATTCGCCCCATTGCTGCACTATCGATCGGGAAGTCGACTGAGGATTTGGTAGGAGCATTTCTGTCCCACCGCCGCCCGTACCTGCCAGTTCAGAGCCTGACAACAGACGGAAGCACCGGCAGTCCGACGATGGCGCGCAGATAATCGAGGTCGTGGATCTGGATGTAGCGCCGATGCACATTCAAAACGCCTTGTTCCTGCAACTCGGCGAGCAGTCGGCAAACCGTACCGAGCGCCAGCCCCAGATAGTTGCCGACATCACGGCGGGTCATGGTCAAGCTGAACTCGCGGTGGGACAAGCCGCGCCGTCTGAGACGCCCGGACAAATTGACCAGAAACGAGGCCATGCGCTCCGTTGCACCCTTCTTACCCAATAGAACGAGCAGCTCGTTCGCCTGGACGAGGACTTCACCGAGAAGTCTCTGTACCTGCGCATTGATGCCCGGATAGGCGCTCGCCAGGGTATTCAGCGCCTCGATGGGCACGCGACATACGCTGGTGGTTTCCAGTGCCGCCGCCGTGCACGAGTGATGTCCGTCACCCAGGGCGTCCACACCGACCAGTTCACCGGGTAAGTGAAAGCCGATGATGCGCTCGTCGCCATTGGTGCTGGTTACCCAGGACTTTACTGCTCCAGAGCGAACCGCATAGAGAAAGCGGCAACCGTCGCCGGCGCCGAACAGGCGCTCGTGGCGCCGTAACGGCGCACGCCGCTTGATTATGCTGTCGAGTTCGTTGAGCTCGACAGCAGGCAGCCCCTTGGGCAGGCAAAGACCGGCAAGGCTGCAGTTCTGGCAGGATACCTTGTACCCCGACATGCGGATGACGCGGGCGCGCTTTTTCATGGACTGATCCTGCGTGGATGTGTGAATTTCAGCAATCGTATCGCCTCGAGTCAAGGTGACATGTTACTCGACCTTCGCCCAGCGGCCGTCTCCGCTAAACAGCACGCACGACAAAGGGCTTCCCCCTGAAAGGGGGGAAGCCCCATCACCGGTCAACGGGCCCCCAGCGGGGATCGCTCTAATCAAATTTCAGTTTCGTTCCCAGTACGAACGCCTGAATATCGTCCACGTCTGCTACCGCGGTCGGGGTATCCAGTTGGTTGAAGTGATAGCCCGCGTAGAGATCCACTTTGGCTTTTGGAAGATTGTGGTTGAAGCCGATGTTGAAGCCTTTGTCATTCCAGCCCGAACTGGTAGCCGTCACCAGGTCCTGGTTCGAGTCCTTGGCCTCACCGTAACCGGCGGATACGGCATTGTTGCCCCACTTGTAGCCGACCTTGCCGTACCAGGTTTTGGAGGTCGTGGCACTTACCCCGGTCGCCACGTTGGCCTCGTTCTCAGCGTACGAAGCCACGAGGTTCAGGCCGAAGGAGAACAGGTACGCAATGGAACCACCGTAGCGTTTCGCGGTCCCACCGCCCACGTCCTGTCCATAGAACAGGGCGCCGCTGATCTGGCCGCCGCCCAGGCCCTGGCTCCAACGTCCGGCACCCTCGTACTTGTCCTGCTGACCGGCGCTGACCGCCAGGGTCACGGGACCCAGAGCCGGCGAATCATAGCGAATCCGGTCATAACGGCTGAAGGCGTCCCAGGCATCGAAGGTGTCACCGTGGGTCAGCTTAGGAATCGAGGGCGAAATGGTCCCATCATCCGGGTCGACCGAGAAAACTGGGGCTCCCCCAGGGAGGGTCCCGCCGCCGCCGGTACGCCACGCGACGCTGCCACCGAAGCTGGTGCGCCCGGAGTAATTCACATTCCAGGTGTCGGAAAGATCATGCTCGGTGGCGCCATTGCCGGCACCGTCGCCTTGTCCGAAGCTGAGCTTGCCCCAGCCGCCGCTGAACCAGACTTCGGCTTTACGAAGGTCCTGGGCGAATCCAGAGTCTGCCGAATGGATGGCGCCACCGGCTTTGTTCGACTGCACCTGCCATTCCCAGTTGAAGCCGACCTTGTTGCCATTGCCGATGTCTTCGCTGCCCTTCATGCGCCAGCGGGTACCCGAGGAGCTGTTATCGATGAATTGAACATCGCTGTTGTGGCCGTCGTCCATCACGGTCATGGCGCGGTTGATCTGCCCGGAGAGCTTGTATTTAACCGCGTGGGCTATGGTCGGGGTCGCCAGCGCTGCGGCTACCGCCATGGTCATGATCTTCTTATTCATACTCGAGTTCCCCTATGTTCATCAGGTCGTCCCGCGTCCGGCCCGGTCGGGCGGCGCACCGTGGGCTGCTCATCGGTGAGCAGCCTACGGCGGGTAGGATCCATGCATTCGCGAACGCGAATATTCATCCAGGTGAAGGTTTTGGCAGGTGAAGGTTTTGCCGCGTGGGGCGGGCAGGCCGGGCTGAGTCGCAGCACCGCAAAGCGGTAGTCAGGCGCGCGCAAGCGGTAGGAGCGCGTTCGCTCCCCGGGACTGATGAACGTGGTGTCGGGTGCGGTTCAGCGCGCCGGTCGGCGGCGCCGGCGCGTTGGCTGTTCGCTGCTGTCGCCGTCGAACAACTCGGCCAGCTTCTCCATGACGGCGCCACCCAGCTGCTCGGCGTCCACCAGCGTAACGGCACGCCGGTAGTAGCGGGTGACGTCGTGGCCGATGCCGATGGCCAGCAACTCCACCGGACTCTGGCTCTCGATGCTGTCGATGACCTGGCGTAAATGCCGCTCCAGGTAGTTGCTGGGGTTTACCGACAGCGTCGAGTCGTCCACCGGCGCACCGTCGCTGATGACCATCAGGATGCGGCGTTGCTCGGGGCGGGCTAGCAGGCGCTGATGGGCCCACAGCAGCGCTTCGCCGTCGATATTCTCTTTCAGCAATCCCTCGCGCAGCATGATGCCGAGATTGCGCCGCGCGCGGCGCCAGGGAACGTTGGCGGACTTGTAAACAATGTGACGGAGATCGTTGAGACGCCCGGCGTTGGGGTGTTTGCCCTCCGAGAGCCAACGCTCGCGGGACTGTCCACCTTTCCAGGCACGGGTGGTGAAACCCAGTATCTCGACCTTGACGCCGCAGCGCTCCAGCGTGCGCGCGAGTATGTCGGCGCTCATGGCCGCCACCACGATGGGCCGGCCGCGCATGGAGCCCGAGTTGTCGATGAGCAGGCTGACCACGGTATCTTTGAAGTTGGTCTGCTTCTCGCGCTTGAACGACAGCGAGTGATAAGGATTGGTGACCACCCGCGCCAGGCGCGCAGAGTCCAGCAACCCTTCCTCCAGATCGAATTCCCAGGCGCGGGTCTGATGGGCGAGTAGCCGCCGTTGCAGGCGATTGGCGAGACGTCCGATGACGCCCTGCAGGTGCACCAGCTGCTGATCGAGACTTTGCCGCAGCCGTTGCAACTCGTCGGCACCGCAAAGCTCGTCGGCGTCGATGATTTCGTCGAATTCCGTGGTATAGGCCCCGTACTGATCCGGGTCCGGCATGTTGCGCCCGTAATAGGGGGGGTAGGCCGCCTCACCGGGGGTTTCCGAGCCGTCGTCGCCCAGCTCCAGGTCGCCGCTGTCTGCCTGCTCGCTTTGATCGCCTTCCTGGCCATCGTCGCCGCTGCCGTCGCGCATCTCGAGATCGTCCATGGATTCCGGAGTGCCGGGCTCGGCATCACCGGCTTCACCCTCATTGAGCGCGCTGCTCTCATCTCCGTCGTCGGACTGATCGTCCCGGGCTTCGTCCTGGTCCTGATCCGGTGGCTCGTCGGGTAAGCCGAGAGCCTCCAACAGCGTGCGCAGCGCTGTCGCATAGTCCGACTGGTCGTCCACGCAGCGGGCCAGGGTTTTGAGAGCCGCGCCAATCTGGGATTCCAGCTGCGGGCGCCACAGGGAAACCATGCGGGCCGCCGATTGCGGCGGCGGTGTACCTGTAATGGCTTCCCGCGCCAGAAAACGCACCACTTCGGCCAGCGGTGCCTGCTCTCGATCGCCGATGTCCGCGTAGCCGTGGGACTGGCAATGGTCCTCCACGGCGGCTTCCAGATTCATGGCGACTCCCGCCATGTGCCGGGCTCCCAGAGATTCACAG
>JAACFO010000121.1 GCA_009937425.1 Gammaproteobacteria bacterium | reverse complement strand
CGTCACCCCCTCTCCCCCTCTTGGGGGAGAGGGTTGGGGTGAGGGGGAGGTGGCTTCGGCGACAACCCCCTCACCCAGCCTCTCCCCCAAGGGGGAGAGGGGAGAAGGTTGATGAGGATTAGAATACTTGGCTCACGATGAACAAACTGTTGCTGTATTGATCGCCGACGTGTGTGGTAGCACGCCTTTGTTCGAAAGCTCTGGCGACGCCAAAGCGCTGGAGCTGATCGCGGATTGCCTCGATAGCATTTCCCGTGTTGTCGACGCCCAGGGCGGCGCAGTACTGCGTTCCAAGGGTGATGACGTACTTTGTACCTTTCCCGACGCTGATACTGCCGTGTGTGCCGCTTCTCAGATGATGGACGCCCAGGCCGACAGCCCACTGGAAATTCATATTGGTATCAACTACGGCACCGTCGTCAGGGACCGTGGGGGTATCTTCGGTGATGCCGTTAATACTGCCGCACGCATGCAGTCGCTGGCGAAACCCGGCGAGATCATTACGTCCGAAGCGGTGTACGAGCAGCTTTCCGATGAATGGCGCCGGCAGATCCGTCATCTCGATACCCAGACAGTAAAAGGCAAGTCCGAGCCAATGAATATTTACGCTGTGTTCAAGAACGACACCCAGGTGACCTATTACGTCGGCGAAGACGGCAGACACACGGTACACCCCGGGAATGTGTACCAGACCAGCGGGCCGAAGATGACCATCACGCTCGAGTTCGGCGACCGCACCATTGTGCGCAGGGACGGAGGGCCGGGCTTTCATATCGGCCGCGCTGGCAGCTGCGATCTCATCATAGATGAGCCTTGTGTATCACGGGATCATGCATTGTTGACGGTACGACGCGGCAAGGTGCTGCTCACGGATATGAGTTCCACTGGAACCTGGATCGCCCAGGCCGATGGCGATCCGATTTTACTGCGGCGCGACGTTATGCAGCTCGCCAGCGACGGCGTCATTTCCCTGGGCCAACGACCGAAGGAAGACAGTCCGACCGTGATCAGCTACCGATTGGGACAGGAAGGCAACAATGACGATTGAAATTGCGACCAGCGTGAAGCAACTGCTGGAAGAGGCAAATGCCGAAATCGAAACGCTACCGATCGAGGACGCTATCGCCGCACACACCGACGAGGACGTCGTAGTCGTCGATCTACGTGATATTCGAGAGCTGGCCCACGACGGTAAGGTGCCCGGCTGCTTTCACATGCCCCGCGGCATGCTCGAGTTCTGGATCGATCCTGACAGCCCCTACTTCAAGGACCTGTTCCACGCCGACAAGCGCTTCATATTTTATTGCAGTAAAGGCTGGCGCTCCGCGCTCGCCGCGCACACGGCACAGCGTATGGGCCTCAAGCGCGTTTGCCATATTGACGGTGGATTCGAAGCCTGGCGGGAATCCGGCGGTCCAATTATGAGCCACGAGAAGAAAAAGCCGAAAAATCCCTAGCGCGCCTCGACTTTACGCTTGTGATTACTCCACTTGCCGCAACGTCGCAGCCAGTGAATCGACTCCCACTTCCAGTGCGCCAGCTCTTTTTCGTTTTCCGCGCGCTTGGAAGCATGCAGGTTCCGTTGTGACGTTCCAAGGTTGCGGCGCGCCAGACTGAGCAGCACAGCAATACACTCCAGGGCACGCTCTTTGGGTGGGATAATGAAGTTTCGGCGCAGGTCCGGATCGAGTAATCCATCAGCCGGGTCGGGCGCCACCGCGACATCATCGGGCAGCGGCGAACCCAGGGGGGCCGCCTGAATCTGACCATTGCTGATGCGCAGTTTATCCATTTGCTCGTCGTGCGGGTATGTGGTCCCCTGCTCTGTCGTCGCCATGGCGAACAGCTCCCCTAGCTTTGCAGACTAGCACGATGCAGCAATTCCAGACGCCGCATGCGACTCACTGCGACCAGTCAATTGAGTTTGCGCGGCGCCCGGAGGCCGGAATGTGACCTGTGCCGCACGCCCCGGGCGCATTGGGCGGCGGGTACTGGGAAACTAGTGCTTAACGGCCCCGTTAATAATTATTTTTTAGTGTTTTTCGTAGGTACCGAAGGTACCACATTAGCGTCGTTTTGATACTCCAACTTTTCGAATTTCGTCCCCTCTGGCGGGGGCTCGTCGGTGATCTGCACGATTCCCTTGGCGTCACGCCACTTATAAACCCGCGTCGTACCGAGCGTCTCCCTTACCGTGCGCTCCAGTGGCGTGCCTTCAACCAAGGGGCTGACGATAGTGGGATTACGGTATATATAGTAAGCCCCGGCCGCAACGGCCACCAAGACGATTACCAGGAGCACTTTCACAGTTCAAAGTGTAGTGCTTAGCGTGGATCTTGTCCGGAGACAGCGTAGCGCTGATGCAGGTCCCGGGCGAGCTCGCGGGCGCGTGCGATGTCCTCCGGCGACATCGCCTTCGCCACCCGCGCACGAAGTTGTAGCGCCGGCCCATCGCCGGCTGCAGCTGCGACGCCATACCAGGCATAGGCAAGCAGAGGATCCGCGGGCAAACCGCTGCCGTGCTCGTACATGGATCCCAGATTGCGCTGCGCTTGCGCAAAACCCTGCTCCGCCCCGCGTCTATACCAGCGGGCCGCCTCGGCGTAGTCCTGCTCCACGCCATGGCCTTTATCGTAAAGCAAACCGAGATTGCTCTGGGCGCTGGCGATACCCTGTTCGGCCGCGCGGCGAGACCACAGCGCCGCCGCACGGTAGTCCTGCTCCACGCCGCGGGCCCGATAGTACATATAGCCGAGAGTGGTTTGCGCATGAGGATTGCCCTGCTCGGCCGCTCGTGTAATCCACTCGAGCGCTTTTGAATAGGACTGTGCAACCCCCAGGCCGCGCCCGTACATGACACCCACGTCGTTTTCGGCACGGGCGTCGCCTGCGTCGGCCAACGGCATCAGAATCCGCCAGGCCGTCTCATAGTCGCCATTTTTCAGCGCCGCCTCACCGGCCTGGTAGGCGTCGGGCTGTGCACCCGCAAGCGAACTGCCGAGCACACACAGGCACAGAAGAAAGGCGGCGGTGCGGCTGTAACGCACAGCGATGCGGTGCGGTCCCGGTTCAGCCAAAAAGGCCGGCATGGAAGTAGCGCAAAAGTCCGGCGGTCAGTAGCCCGATTACGATAGGCAGGACGCCAATTTCCCGCAGACCCTTGAGAATGCCGCCGCGGGTGAAGGGCAGAAAAGGACTCTGCTCGCAGAACTTCGCGTAGGCGCCGTCAGGCAATGCCGTCTGTCTGCGATCCTGATGCCAGCTTCCCAGCAGTCCGAAGACCACGAAGCCCCCGAAGAACGCCACATCGGATGCGAATCCGTTCACCAGCAAATGCATGAGGGACCAGATCACGATTCCCATGAACAGCGGATGGCGGGTAATGCGCTGCACGCCGCGGGGCCTGCGACTCGGAGTGCCGGTTACACCGGTGGGGCTCGGCCGGAACAGTCCTGCAACCACCAGTATCGCGGCGATGCTATTGCCGATGCGGGTAACAATGTCGATGAGCAGGCTTGGTTCCACGGACCACAGCAACGGGCCCGCGTGCTTGTTGCCGGCATACACCAGTACCAGGGGAACGAAAATGGCGAAGGCCACGACCGAGTAGAGCCCCTGAAACAATCGCTCGCCGAGCAGGCGCACGGCCTTGGGGCGCGATGGGTTACTGGAAAGAACAACATGGGTCAGGGCAAATACCGCCCAAAGGGCAACAATGACGGACACGGTGGTCATGGCGTTACTGCCCCGGTTTGCCCTAAAGAAGCGTGATGCTCACCAGTAGCGTCGGAATGCGCGCCCGGTACCGCTTTATTCCACAGTACCAGCCCCCCGGCATCGGTTGCCAGATTTGATTCGTTACGCGCGTAGATGTGCTCGGCGTCCGGTAGACGGCCGGCCTGATAATGGGCGAGCGCCTCCTGCAGAGTCGCCTGGTCGGTCAAGCGACCTCCTCCCTCAAAAGCCCGGTTTATTTAGTTATCTGGGCGAACCGGCGCCGGGTAACCCAGCGGCCGCGTAAAGGTATGGGCACCCGGCTCGGCAATGAGCTTCGACCCGGCATCTCCGGTGCTGCCGCTGAACACGGTAAACGGCAACGACACGATCCACGTACCAATTCCTACCACGGTATTGGCAAGACCGAAGGGGCGCTGCAGGACGAGATCGCCAATCATGTCCTGGCGGCTGCCCTGGGGAGGTTGCAGTTCGGGTTCGCCGCCGGCCTGCGCCATCCGGGCGACCCCCGGCAGATGCAAAACGGCCACGGTGACGGTAATTCCAAGGAGGCGAATTAGTGTTGTTTTTCGCGTGACGTTCATAATTCCGGTTCCTCCGGCGTCGTTATAGGCTTGGAGTATAAGCCAATTTTCGGCAGGCGGGCCAAACCGGCCCCAATAGCTTTGGAAACTGGGACCTGGCCCGCAAGTTGCCTAACAGTCTCAGTTCCTTAGCCGCGACTTTGACGGTCGTCGCGAATCACGGCCCGGAGGATGGCTATAATTTCGGTTCTTCCACACTCGTGCCTGGCATCGCGCCATCATGGTCCAATTCTCTCCCATTTCAACGTCAAGAATCTCGCGCGCCTTGGCGACGGCCTGGCGCAACATCGTGTTTTACTGGCACACCCATGAGAAGGGTGGCTATGTGATCCTCTCAGTAATGGTGTTGCTGGTCGTGACCTTCGGCGTTCTCGTTCACTTTTCCATCGTGGGACACGGTCGCAGTCAGGACGTGCGCGCCCGCACTCAAGATTTGAATTGTCTTACCAAGAACGTTTATCACGAAGCCCGTGGCGAACCCGTTGATGGTCAGTACGCGGTGGCCGAGGTCACGATGAATCGCGTCGCGTCGAAGCATTATCCGAACACAGTCTGCGAAGTGGTTTATCAAGCCAACTTCGACGTAATCCGCAAACGCAACGTCAGTGCATTCTCATGGACGGAGCTCGATATGACCGCGTCCGTCGATGGGAGGATCTGGAAACGCGCGTGGAAGATTGCCGCGGAAGTATATGACGAGCAAGCGGAACTGAGGGTCGAGGGAGCGCTGTTCTATCACTCGCGATACATACGGCCCCGTTGGTCGAGGAGAAAGCGCAGTATCGCGAAGATAGGCAGGCACATATTCTATTGAATCTGGTGCCCGGTTTGTTTCTGAACCGGGTGGTTCGCTACTCCTTCTTTTCCGGCGCCTTTATCATTTCCTCTTTTCTAACCGACATGTATTTGGCGCGGTAGTCGGGAATCACGTAAATCCACTTCCCCCAATCACTATTGAGTCGGGCAACTTCATTTCGGACCGCGTCGGCGGCGAGAAGAAACTCACTCTCACCGTCGGACTGATCGCCACCAGGGAGAAATTCCGGTGCGATCAGGGATTCGTCGAAAAAGGCTTCAACTCGCGCCAGTGTGCGCTCGCCATCTTTCACGCTGCGCAGGACGACACGCAGTCCGTCAAAGGTAGTCATTTCCACAGTCAACCCATCATCGGGAACGCTCGCATCCGATACGGGCATCACGTCATCCATGTCGAGACTCGCCAGGGAGCGGCCGAGATCGCTCACCATGAATTTCGACTGCAACTCCACGTCACTGGGAACATCGAGCAGATCGAATGTCGCCTGTGACGGCTTTTTCTTGGCGACAGCCACCACGGCGCCATCGGGATGCTGCGCCACTACCTGGTGTACGCGATCGCGCTCGATACTGAGCACGCGGCCGTTCAGCCATTCAATGACGCCGATGGCATCGGGCAACTTGCCCTGCACAAGCCACGTCTGCGCCATGGCCGGTTCGCGCACAAAGTACTCGCTGGTCTGCGGGTCGGCACGGCCGAGACGGCTGTTACCGATAATGATCTCGGCGAGGATGTCGCCGGCGGCATTTTTGAAGCTGTACTGAACGGCGTTACCGTCTTTGGCATTGACGTCGTCCAGCCCGATCTTCGCGTAAAGATCTGGATTGCTGGTCTTGGGCTCTATGCGCATCAGGCGCGCCGCACCGAGAACCAACTGGCGAGCTTTGCCTTGATCCGCGGGAAATCCGTACTTCTCGGATACTACCCATCGATCACCAACGCGCACCAGCGTGAACGTCTCACCACGGCCGACGCCCACCACGGTGGTGATGTCATTGATATCATCGAGCAGCGCCGGAAACAGCGCTTCGCCGGCGCCCGCAACATTACTGTTGTCTTTTCGTGCTATGACCGCCGCGAGGGCGACGACCACGGTCAACAAAATCAATATGAGTAGTGCTTTGCTGCGCATCTTCTACTCAGATTCGTTTCAATGAGCCGGTGTGCCGGCGTGATATCGACGCCGACGAATGCGCCACAGCCCGGCAACAAGTCCGCCGATTCCGATCAGAATCGGGATCAGGGCGATGTTGATGAACTTGAGGCGCGTGTCCAGGCGATCGATGTCACGGCGCAGGTTACGGCGCACGTCGCGAAGATCCTTTCTAATGGCAATCTTTTCCTGGCGGAAGCGCACCAACTCCTGCTGCTGCTCGGGACTCAGTATCAAGCTGGATTCGCCACCCTGTTTGGACTCTTCGAGTTCCACCAGACGCTGCTCGGTCTCGTCGAGGCGCAGCATGAGTTCCTGTTCCTTTTGCCGGAACTCGAGCTCGGCCTCCCGACGAAGTGCATTGACGCGCTGGAACGGCCGGATGAAACTGCCACGATTTCGCACACTGATGAGATCGTTGCTGCCTACCAGATTATCCAGTGCGTTTACCATGAAGGCGCCATTGGCAGCACTGGGAATGGCAATTCGGTTACCTAGAAACTCCTGCACCTGTACCCAGAAGCGATCCGCGAGAATATCCGTGTCGGCAACCACGATGACGTTGATGTCATCCCTGGATTCGGTCAAGTGCTCCCGCGGCTGCTTTTCGGCGTCTTTGTCCTGATCGCTGCTCGCGCCTGGCGCCGCGTCGCCAGCCTTGGCTTCCACCGGCGGAGGCCCATCGGGAAATGCGCTTTTCACAGGCCCTTCGATGCGGGCCGCCAGAACCATGGCATGACCGACCGGCACGTAGTCGCGTAACAATTCCTGGGGATCGGCATTGGGATCCAGCAAACGCTTTGCCTCGAACAGCGCGGCATTCTCTGTAGTCTGGATGAGCGGCCGGAATGTCGTCGTGGCAGTCTCCAACGGCTGAATATAACCCGCTGATGCAAAGGTAATATTGCCGAGCTCGGCGGTCACAGTGTCATCCTGGTCGAAAAGCTCCGGCAGCGCATTGAGCCACACGGGGTAGTCGATGGTGAGAATCTGCTGCTGGCGCTGCATGCGCACCTTGGCGGCGATCTGCAGATCACCCACGACCTTTTCCGGATCCGACTCCACTCCCCATGCTGTGAATAGCTTCGCGAGTTCGGATTTGCGGGTCGCCGGCAGCATGGGCATGGCCTGGGGAGGTGCCTGCTCGCTTTCCGAATGGGGGTCGATGAAGACCAGCGCCCTTCCACCGGCGAGCACGAACTGATCGATGGCATAAAGGGTGCTGTCACCGAGTTGTTTCGGATGTACCAGCAGGAGAACATCCACCTCTTCGGGGATCTGCGCGGCATCCGCCTCGATGGTTTGCACTTCGAAAAGTTTCTCCACCTGCTCCATCACCGCCCATGCCGGCGCGCTCACGCCGCGCAATGCCGCTTGAGGCCCCATACCATTGATGGGAAGGCCGGTCAGAAGGCCGATAACCGGAAGTTCGGGACTCGACAGGTTGTAAACCATGCGCGTGATGTCGTATTCGATGAAAGACTCACGGCTGGTGCTGAGGAAAGGAATGATGTCCTCGTCATCGACGGAGTTGGTACCCACTAATCCCATGTAGAGTTTCTCATCACCGCCTTCCAGGGGCACACCGGTCAATCCGTAACCGACGGCGCGGTCCTCGTCCTCGGAAAAAGGCTCGGGATCGATAATGTGTACCTCGACCATTCCATTCGAGGCACGGCCGTACTCATCCAACAGTCCCTTGATGCGGGTTGCGTAGCTGTTGATTGCGGGCAGATTGCGCACCAGGTGCTCGGAAAGGTACAGGCGGATGGTTATGGGCTCTTCCAGCCCGGCAAGAATTTTGCGGGTTCCTTCCGAAAGCGTGAACAAGCGATTCTCGGTGAGATCCACCCGGGCCGCGGTGAACACCGAGCTACTCAGAATGTTCACGGCGAACAGCAACGCCAGTGCTGCAAGCAACCCCGCTATGGAAAACACCTTTGTATTCATCATCATACCTCTCTCGTTATCAGTCCGCTTTCTTGAGGTCGATGACGACTGCATTTACGAACAGCCAGAACACGATCAGGGAAATGAAGAACACGATGTCACGCAACTCGATGACACCCTCGCTGATGGCGGTAAAGTGACTGAGGAAACTGAAGGAGCTCACTGCCTGAACCAGAAAACTCGGCGCCCAGGCACCGAAGAACTCGAGCACCATGGGAAATCCGCTCAACACGAAGCCCAGGCATACCACCGCACTGAGGACAAAAGCGATGACCTGGTTGCGGGTCAGTGAGGACATGCATGATCCGATGGCAAGGAAGGCGCCGGCCATCAACAGGCTGCCGATGTAGCCCGCCAGGATCACACCGTTGTCCGGATCTCCCAGATAGTTGACGGTGATCCAGAGGGGAAAAGTCAGCAACAAGGCGATGCCGCTGAACGCCCAGGCCGCCAGGAACTTACCCAGCACAGCTTGGGGAATCGTCACCGGAAGCGTCAACAACAGCTCGATAGTGCCGCCACGGCGCTCCTCCGCCCACAGGCGCATGGCAAGCGCCGGAATCAGGAACAGGTAAAGCCACGGGTGGAACTGGAAAAAGGGATTCAGATCCGCCTGGCCGCGATCGAAAAAACTCCCCATGTAAAAGGTAAAGATGCCGCTCAGGAACACGAAAATGGCCAGAAACACGTAGGCGATCGGCGTCGCGAAGTAACCCATGAACTCTCGCTTGAAAATGCTGGCAATCTGACTCATGCCATCACTCCGGCGCGTCTTCGCCGACGGTCACCCGCCGGAAGACCTCATCGAGTTGTCCACGTTCCACGCGCAATTCCTCTATCTCCCACGCCCGCTCATGCACCATTGCGCTAACTTGTTCGATGATCGTCGCTTCGCCCTTGGGGAAAACGTGAAAGCGAACGCGTTCGCCGGCATCGTCCACCATCTCGACGCTGCGCACGCCGGCAAGGCCCGCCAGATCGTCACGCATCCCATCGGCCGCTTTACCGCGCAGCGTAATGCTGACGGCATTGTGCATGGTCGAACGCGCCTCGAGCTCCGCCGGTGTGCCGTCGGAGACGATACGTCCTTCGGCGATGATGATGGCGCGATTGCACACCGCCTCCACCTCCTCGAGGATGTGCGTGGAGAGCACGATGGTCTTGTTTTCCGCCATGCTGCGGATAAGTTCGCGCACATCGTGCTTTTGATTCGGGTCGAGGCCGTCGGTGGGCTCGTCGAGGATCAACACTTCCGGGTCGTGGAGAATCGCCTGGGCGAGACCGACGCGGCGCTTGAAGCCTTTGGAAAGTGTCTCGATGGGCTTGTCGACCACCGAACCCAAGCTCACGAGCTCGACTGCACGATCCATGCATTGTGAACGCTGCGCGCCACGGTAGCCGCGAATCTCGGCAACGAACCCGAGAAATCCTTTCACCGTCATGTCGCCATAAAGGGGCGCGCCCTCGGGCAGATAGCCGATTCGCCGCTTCACCTCCACGGGGTATATGGAAATGTTGTCACCGCCCACCGTGACCGTGCCGGCGTCTGGAGCGATGAATCCCGTGATCATCTTCATAGTCGTCGATTTACCGGCGCCATTCGGACCGAGAAAGCCGAGCACACTGCCCCGGGAAACCTGGAACGATACTCCGTCCACCGCGATCAGCTCGCCGAAGCGCTTGCTCAGATTCGTGATTTCAATCATGGGTTAATTGTTCTCAAACGCGTTGCCAGCCTACCGGCTCCCGCCGGGTATCGTCAGCTTACAGTTCGTTCATCCGTGACGAACCGCTGTGGGCGATTTCGTCGCCGGCCAGCCGGATCCCCCAGCCGATGGTCGGACCCACCGCTGCGGGTATGCGCAATATAGGGATCTGAGGCGTGATTACAAGCCTCACCGGAATTCAGCCGGCCGCATCGAGCCTTGAAAAATCCCGGAGATAACGAGTAAAACAAGCATGATGAAACATTGCTTCAATTTCGGCCGCGTCCTGCCGGCCACTTTGCTGGTGCTTTCAGCGGCCGCCGGCGCCGCCACCTTGCCACTGCCCAGCCGAGACGGGGTACCAACTCTGGCGCCGCTGCTGCGTCAGGTGACGCCGGCGGTAGTCAATATCTCAGTACAAGTGACGGCGCCGGCGCGCCAGAACCCGCTCATGCGCGACCCCTTCTTCCGCCGATTCTTCGAGGATTTCCTGGATCAATCCCAGCGGCGACCGCAACTCAGCGCCGGTTCCGGTGTGGTCATCGACGCGCGGCTCGGCTACGTGATCACCAACCACCACGTCATCGAGGCGGCCGAGAAAATCGTCGTCACGCTGAAGGACCGGCGTCAGCTCTCGGCGCAACTGGTTGGCAGCGACCCCGGTACGGATATCGCCCTGCTGAAGGTGGCTCCTGAGGGCTTGGCGGCGCTCGAGCTGGGGGATTCCGAAGCACTGGAAGTGGGCGATTTCGTGGTTGCCATCGGCAATCCCTTCGGACTGGGCCAGACCGTGACCTCGGGCATCGTCAGCGCCCTGGGGCGCACCGGGCTCAACATCCACGGCTACGAGGATTTCATCCAGACGGATGCCTCCATCAATCCCGGTAATTCCGGCGGCGCACTGATTAATCTCAAAGGTGAGCTCATCGGCATTAACAGCGTCATCATCGGACCATCCGGCGGCAACGTGGGCATCGGCTTTGCCGTGCCGAGCAACATGGCGCGGGCGGTGGTTGAACAGCTTGCCGAGTACGGGGAAGTTCGCCGGGGCCGGCTCGGCGTAATGATCCAGGACCTGACCCCTGAACTTTCCGAGGCACTCAACCTCGACATCACTCAGGGGGCCGTGATCACCCGGGTCGAGTCGGAATCACCGGCAGAGGCGGCCGGGCTCGCATCCGGGGACGTCATAGTGGCGGTAAACGGCGTCGCAGTGACCGGCGCCGCCGATCTGCGCAACCGCATCGGGCTCGTGCGTGTGGGTAGTGAGGTGGAGGTAACAGTGTTACGTGACGGCACGCGCAAGAATATTCCGGTACGCGTTGCCAAGATCGAAGTAACTACCTACGCTGGCAGCCGATCGGCGCCCCAGCTCTCCGGTGCCGTTTTCCAGGCAATGGGCAGCCAGCACCCGCTTTCCGGTCAACTCGATGGCGTCGTGGTTGCCGACGTGGAGCGCAACAGCCGCGCCTGGCGCAACAATATCCGCCCCGGCGACGTCATCGTCGCCATCAACCGCGAGCGCGTGCGCAGTGTCGAAGAGCTGAGCCGCGCCCTGGGCAGAACCGGGCAGACAATCGCGGTGGACATCATTCGCGACAAAACCCAATTGCTCATCGTCATTCAATAAGCCCGCAGGAGTCCCGGCAATGTCCGCGCCATTGTTCCATCGCTTGAGCAACGCCCCAACCCCGGTCGCCCCCTTCAGCCACGCGGTGGAGAGCGACGGCTGGGTTTTCCTCACCGGTCAGATGCCCACGGACCCGGACGACGACAGCAAGCCCCTTCCAGAGGGTATCGAAGCCCAGACGCGCAGGGTCATGGACAACCTGATTATCGTCTTGCAGGGCCTCGGCATCGGCCTCGAGCAGGTTCTCCAGGTGCGCGCCTATCTCACCCACTTCGACGAAGACTACGCAAGCATGAACGCAACTTACGCGAGCTACTTCCCCGCCGACCGACGCCCGGCAAGAACCTGCATCGGAGTCACGGGACTGGCCCGCGGCGCACGCGTGGAAATCGACATGCTGGCGCGCCGCTAAGAGGTCAATAAATCCGGGTCAGAGACGCTTTTTCTTGACGCTATGTAATAGCGTCAAG
>JAACFO010000289.1 GCA_009937425.1 Gammaproteobacteria bacterium | reverse complement strand
ACCCATGCCTACTACAATATGTGGTGATCCGGCGGAACGGTCGGACAGTTTGTTTTTGGTCAGAGGAGATCCTCACCATGGCGTTAAGCACTAGCACTAGTTCAGGCAATGGCGGGAGCCACGGCGCAATCGTGTCGAAGCAGACGAAGGCACAGGTTGTCGAGAGCTTGGCGGACGAGACGGGCCTGCCCCGCTCTCAGGTTCGTTCCGTGCTCGCGGCCCTCAGCGAACTGGCGAAGCGGCACATGATGGCGAGCGGCTCGGGCGAGTTCGTGGTGCCCGATGTGGGCGTGAAGATACGCCGCGTGCAACGCAAGGCACGTACAGCGCGTAATCCCATCACGGGTGAGCCCATCGCCGTGCCCGCAAAGACGGCGGTAAAGGCCACCGTTTTGAAATCGCTGAAGGACGCGGTGAACTGATCCGCACCGGTATTCCCGCGGGCGTCGCGGGAATACCGGCATTGACCATGGGTGCCGCATCGGCGTGCCAAAGCGCCGGTGCGGCACCAGAGAATTCCAGCAGCCATGCCGGTCCCACTGCGGCGTGGACATCCTCTATCAGCACTTTTATCCTCCAGCGCTGACCGGGATCCCGCGAACTGACGGCGGGATTGAAAAACCAATCCATTCGTTTGCGGGTAGCGCCCATGAAACCGACCATTATCAGTTGTGCCGTCACTGGTTCCTTTCCGACCCGGGAGCACAATCCGTCACTACCTGTCACCCCGGCAGAGATCGCCGAAGACTGCATCGGCGCCGCCAGGGAGGGTGCCGCCATCTGCCACATCCACGTGCGCGATCCCGAGACCGGCGAGCCGAGCATGGACGTTGCCCACTACCGCGAGGTTGTACGGCTCATTCGTGCAAGCGACGCGGATCTGCTGATTAATCTGACCACGGGCCCCGGTGGGCGTTTTCTGCCCAGCGACGAGGAGCCGGCCCGGGCGGCGCCAGGCACCAAGCTCACCACCGCCGAAATCCGTACCGAGCACGTGGTCGAGCTGAAGCCCGACATCTGCAGCCTGGACCTGAACACCATGTGGTTCGGCGGCGGCGCGGTCATCAACTCGCCCCATAGTATTCGCATCATGGCGGAACGCATTTACGCAGCCGGCGTCAAACCGGAACTCGAAGTGTTCGACACCGGTGACATCCATTTGGCGCACGCCCTCATCAAAGACGGTACGCTGCGCACGCCGGCGTTGTTTCAAATTGTCACCGGGGTGCAATACGGCATGGCGGCGAACCCGGAAACTCTGGCGTACGCGAAATCATTGCTCCCCGAAAATTGCCAATGGGCGGCCTTCGGTGCGAGCCGCATGGCTTTTCCCATGGTGGCACAAGCGTTCCTCATGGGCGGGCACTGCCGGGTGGGTATGGAGGACACGGTTTATCTGGCCAAGGGCGTCAAGACTCCCGACAACGCGGCGTTGGTCGCCAAGGCTGCGCGCATCATCGATGATCTTGGCGGCACGATCGCTACTGTAAACGAGGCCCGAGAGCTTCTCGGCATCGCCTGAGCAACTAGACTCCCCAAGATGACGACATTCTGTTTCCGGCTGCCGCGGGCAGCCTCCTCCCCCGCAGTGCGTTGCCTGCTGCTCCTGGCGGCCGGCGCGATTGCAGCCCCGGCCGTGGCGGATACCGGCTGCCCGCGCCCGGTGGCAGACGCAATTCCGCTGCTCGAGACGATGGAACGATCATGGGCGGAAGTCTCCGACTACACCTCCACGCTATTGAAGACGGAGCGCTTCGTTGACGGCACGATCACCGAGGAACGGGGCTCGGTCAGGTTTCGAAAGCCCGATCAGGTTTACCTGCACGTTCTGGAAGGCGCGAACGCCGGCGCCGAGCTTCTTTACCCGAAGCCCGGAACGGACGATGTCATTCTGGCAAGACCCGGAGGGGTGACCGGGGCGATGGCGGGATTCTTAGTCAACGTACCCGCTATCGGCAATCTCGTACCTTACGAGTTCAACCTCGACGACAGCCGCTTGACGGACGGCCAGCATCACCCGCTGCCGGATTCCACCATCGCCGGCATGATGGATTTGATTTCAGTCAATCTGAGAGCCGCGACCCGGCGCCAGGAAGGCTCGGTGTGCTTTCACGCCGGTGAGCGCGTCGACGGGCACCGCACCATCAAGATCGAAGTGCTGCTGCCACCCGAAGTGGGCACATGGCATACGGTGGCAGAGGGAGAAACCCTGTGGACGATCGGCGCACGCTACGGGCAGGACCGTTATGTGATCTTGTACAACAACCCGTCAATAGGTGCGGAGCAGAAACTGTCCCCGGGCGATCGCATCTTCGTGCCGCAATACTATGCGCCACGTTCACTGCTCTGGGTTTCCAAATCCTACAATCTGCCCGTGAAATTGCAGATGTACGACGTCGAGAAGCGGCTCTACGAAGCCTACTCCAACACTGATCTGCAGATCGATGTGGGCCTTGGCAAAGAAGATTTCGATCCCGTGCTGCACGGCTTCCCTGTCGTGGCCACGTCAGATGAGAAACCGTCCAAGGACATCCGCACCCGCTAGGGCGAAACCCCTCAAAGAGTCTGGCGCACCCGTTCCGCGCCTTTGAACAAAATATCTCGCACCGCCGTCGACGCTTTCTCGTGAAAAGCGACAGCCGCCGGATCCATGTCACAACTCGGTACCGGCGGGCGGACGAAATGCTGATAGCGATCTTCACCGCGAACCAGTGCCGCGCTGTCCCACTCGCCCACGAGCTGGCGTGAACGGGTCGGCATGTAGTGAAGGGAAACGCCAATGCGTCGATCGCCGGTACTGTTCGGGCCGGAGGCGTGGGCGAGGCGCACGTTGTGAATCGACATCTGCCCGGGCCGCAGCGCCATGGGCACCGTGGCTTCCTCGTCCACTGCGATGGCAATCTCCTGTCCACGGGTGAGCATGTTTTCCGGATCATAAACATCGTCGTGGGGCAGCATTTCCTGACGGTGACTGCCTGGAAGAACACGCATGCAACCGCTCTCAAGGGTGGCAGGGGAAAGCGCCACCCAGGCGGTCACCAGATCGTCGCAGTCGAG
>JAACFO010000005.1 GCA_009937425.1 Gammaproteobacteria bacterium | reverse complement strand
CTCTCCCCCAAGGGGGAGAGGGAGCAGGAGTCCTCTCCCCCAAGGGGGAGAGGGAGCAGGAGTCCTCTCCCCCAATGGGGAGAGGCAGCAGAAGTCCTCTCCCCCAAGGGGGAGAGGGGCAGGAGTCCTCTTCCCCAAGGGGGGAGAGGGGGCAGGAGTCCTCTCCACCAAGGAGGAGAGGGAGCAGGAGTCGTGTTGTTCGATATCAGGTGTCCAGCGTATTGTCCCGCTCCCACTGGCTGATGGTGGTCGCGTAGTTTTGCCATTCTTCCAACTTGAGCTTTACATAACTGCTCACCAGCTCGTCGCCGAAGGCCTCGCGCAGCACTTTGCTCTTGTCGAACAGGCGCACGGCGTCCAACAGATTCAGGGGCAGCCGGCGAATACGCCGCAACTTGTGACCCTCGGTGTACATATTGATGTCCAGGCGTTGGCCCGGATCACGATCATTGCTGTTGCCGTCCAGACCTGCGGCCAGCACGCCGGCCTGCAGCAGGTATGGATTGGACGCGCCATCCATCAAGCGTAGCTCGAAGCGGCCCGGATCTGGAATGCGCACCATGTGGGTTCGGTTATTACCGGAATAGCTGATGGCGTTCGGCGACCAGGTGGCGCCGGAAAGCGTTACGGTCGCGTCGATGCGTTTGTAGCTGTTGACCGTGGGGTTGAATATTGCCGCCAGGGAATCGGCGTTGTGGATGACGCCGCCGAGGAACTGGTAGGCAAGTTTCGATAAGCCCATCTCGTCGCTATCGTCGGAGAACTTGTTCACGCTTCCCGATTTGTCCCACACGGACACATGCGCGTGGCAGCCGTTACCGGTAAGCGCCGCGAAGGGTTTTGGCATGAAGGTCGCCCGCAGGCCGTGATTCTCCGCGATTGCTTTCACCATGTACTTGAAAAACACGTGTCGATCCGCCGTCACCAACGCATCGGTGTAGTCCCAATTCATTTCGAATTGGCCGTTGGCGTCCTCGTGGTCGTTCTGGTAGGGATTCCAGCCGAGCTCGATCATGCAATCGCAGATTTCGCTGATGATGTCGTAACGGCGCATGAGAGCCGCCTGGTCGTAACAGGGCTTTCCCTGGATGTCGCGCTCGTCGGCGATCCCGGTACCGTCGGAATTAATCAAAAAGTACTCACACTCGACGCCGGATTTCATGTAGAGATCCCGCGCCGCCGCCTTTTCGATCTGACGTTTGAGCGCGATGCGGGGTGAGGCCTCCACCGGCTTGCCGGCCATCCACAGATCCCCGGCGAGCCACGCCACCTCCGGCTTCCAGGGCAATTGGATGAGGCTGTCCGGATCCGGAATGGCAAACATGTCGGGATCCGCCGGCGTCATGTCCAGCCAGGCGGCGAAGCCGGCAAATCCGGCGCCATCGCGTTGCATCTGCCCGATGGCCCGCGCAGGAACCAGCTTCGAGCGCAGCACGCCGAACAAATCCACGAAGCTGATGAGAAAGTATTTAATCCCTTCGGATTTCGCGACCTTATCGAGATCAACGGCCATGACCAACCCCCCCCTTAAATTTCTACGAGCCTGAATAAATCTTACGAGAGAATATCGAATTGCCCGGGTGCGCTCTACGCCGGGCGCAGCGCGGCTACCGGAATGCCGGTAGCTTCGGAGGTCGCCAGGGTGACGGAGCGCAGGTCTTCGGGCTCGAGATTGTGCAGATTAGTCTTACCCGTGCATCGTGCCATCATCGAGGCTTCGCCAGCGCTTGCGTTGATGATGTTGACGATCGCGCCACTGCGTTCTTCTTCCGTCCAATCCGCGGCGAACTCGATGCCCGCCTGCTCGCTGATGCTTCCACCCACGGACAGACCCAGGGTGACGCCAAGCACGACCGCCTTCACTCCCAGGGCGATGAGCTTGGCGGAGTCGGTGCCGGAGCGTACGCCGCCGAAATACACCAGATCGATTTCCTCTTCCCGATCCAGACGACGCAGAATAGCAATGGCGTCGCGCAAGATTCGCGGACTCGGCGGTTCGGCAAGTTCCGGCCAGCTTCCCTCGATGCCGCTGGTTGCATCCAGGAGAATCATGTCGAAGCCGTGCTCGAGGCCGTGGACGATGCATTGCTCGAGAATCGCGCTGGAAGAAACGGCGATTCCCAGCAGTTGACCGTCGTGCAGGCGCTCGTCGGAGGGCGGGTGGAACTCAGATTTCTGCACATGCACGAGGGCCGCCGCATGGGCGCTGGGCGCGGACTCACCCGCAATTAACAACTGCAGCCAGGGCACGGAATCGTCGACGGGGCGGCGGCCCATGTAGCTGCAATCGAGTGCCGTAAGTCCCTTGGCTACAGCTCGGCGAATTTCCTCAGGCGCCGAATCGAAACCGGTAGCGATGTAAGGCACCGCCAGGTCCAGCTTGCCTGCCAGATCCGTGCTTATCTTGCAGGCTTCTCTGTACGGGTCGATCACCAGGCGCGACAAGTTGGCGGGCAGGAATACGAGATCGTCCAGGCTGGGCGCGCGGCCTTCTGGAAAGGGGTTTTCCCTCAGCTGCAGGCGCCGATCCAGCATTGCCTTGTGCTTGGCCTGGTCGACGGTATTTGTGCGTGCCATGGAGAACAAATCTTCGCGATGGCGCACGGAGTAATCCGCGGATCCGGTTTCGGCATCGCACCGGTAGCAGCGCGCCGCCTCTTTGCGTGCCGTCTCCTCGTCGTAGGTTGCCTCGATTTCTGGAAACTCGACGGGATTGTCGCCGAGGCCGAAGAACTGTGCTTCCTGTTCCGGTAATTTTTCCCACAATAGATCCTGAGCCACCGGCACGCGGCGGGTGCGAAAGGGCGTGCGATAGGGCATCGGATTGTCGCGCCCTTCGAGAAAAGCTTTGATGTAGTAAGCTGCGCGCTGGCCGTGACTCATGGCCATGACGATGGTGGATCCGCCGAACGCGCCGTCGCCGGCGGCAAAGACTTTTTCGTCATCGCAGCGCATGTCGTCGAAGCTCGCCTTCACCCGATCGGGTTCCATCATGCCGCGGGCTTCGAGATCGTCGCACTCGGTTTGCTGGCCCACCGCGGCGATAACCATGCCGCAGGCGATATCGTGTTCGCTGCCCGGCACCACCACCGGCCTGCGTCGGCCGTCCTCATCGAGATCGCCGGGCTCGGTGCGTACACAGCGGAGCCGGAGTTGGTTGCCGCTGGTTTGCACCGATACCTGCTGGGTGTTGTAAACGAATTCGATGCCTTCCTTGATGGCGCCTTCCAATTCAATGGGACGCGCCGGGATTCCTTCGGGGCCGCGCCGGTAGACCACTTTGACGTGCTTGCAGCCGGGCAGGCGCCTGGCGACACGGCAGGCATCCATGGCGACATCGCCGCCGCCGATAACGACCACGGTTTCCGGAAGTTCCGGGCGCTCTCCGGCATTCACGCGGCGCAGGAATCCGACGCCGTCAACGACGTGGTTGTTCTGCTCTCCGGGAATGCCCATGGGCTTTCCCCACCAGGCACCAATCGTCAGCAGGACCGCATCGTGGCGATTCTTGAGATCGTCGAGACTCAGGTCGCGGCCCAAGGCCGTGTTGAAGTGCATCTCGAGGCCCGGGCAGCGTTGCTCAAGACGCTTGATGTCTTCTTCGATGATGCCTGCAGGCAGACGAAAGGCCGGGATGCCCCACACCATCATGCCGCCGGGCCGATCCGTCAATTCGTAAACGTCCACATGGTAGCCGGCGGCACACAGATCGTGGGCAGCTACCAATCCCGCCGGACCGGCACCGACGATGCCGATGCTTTGGGTCTTACTCACGGCAATCGCCGGTGGATCGTATTGATCGCCAACCCGGTCCATGACAAAGCGCTTGAGATTGCGGATCTGCACGGCACCGTCGGCGGACTCTCGTCGGCAAGCCGGCTCGCAGGGTGCATCACATACGCGCCCGCAGATGGAGCTGAACGGATTTGTGGCTGTGATGGCCTCGAAGGCTTCCTCGTATTTACCATCCCATATATAGGCGAGGTAGGAGGGCGCGTCGGTGCCCACGGGACAGGCAACCTGACAAGGCGCCGGCACGTAGTGGCTGTCGGCGGTGTCGTCGGTGTACTCCGGCGGAGCCTCGGGTACGAGAATGCGGTTGATGTCGTAGACCCCCACTTAGCCCACCTGCACGGAGAAATTCGGGTTGCGCTTGCGGTATTCCGGCGCATAGGGCAGGCGCGTCATGGCGGCGGCTTCCGGTGTCAGAGCCACCAGATCGTCGCGATTGAGCTGGCGCACGTCCTGGTACCCCAGTCCATCGGTGATGGCGGCGATTTGCCAGCGAACGCTCTCCAGGAAGCGGTGGATGTTCTCCGCTTCCACCGTGGGCTTGTAACGCTTCTCGTGCTCCGGGTCCTGGGTCGCGATACCCGTGACACATTGGCCCACGTGGCATTGCATGCAGGCGATACAGCCCCCGGCAATGAGCACCGAAGAGCCGAAGGCGGCGGCGTCGGCGCCCAGGCACAGGGCCTTGACGGCGTCGATGCCGTCGCGCAGGCCGCCCATGAGCACGATCTCGATGTCGTCGCGGCGGCCGATATCGTTGAGCGCATCCAGGGCTTCCATGATCGCAGCCAGCGTCGGGATGCCGACGAAATCGATGACCTCGCCGCTGCCGGCGCCGGTGGAACCCTGCATACCGTCCAGTTCGATGAAGTCGAAACCGTCCTTGACCGCAATCTTGATGTCGTCGCGCACCCGGCCGGCGCCCAGCTTGACGCTCACGGGTAATCGGTATCCAGTGGCTTCGCGAAACTCCTCAATCTTGATGACCAGGTCGTCGGCGCCGAGTATGTCCGGATGCCGCGACGGGGAGCGCAGGTCGATTCCGTGGGGAATGCCGCGGATCTCCGCCAGCTCCCTGGTAACCTTCTTGGCCATGAGCTGCCCGCCCAGGCCCGGCTTCGCGCCCTGGGAGATATAGATCTCCAGACCGTCGGCGCGCTTCATGTCGTGAATGTTCCAGCCGAGCCGGCCGCCCAGGCATTGGAAGATGAGTTGTCCGGCAGCGTCCCGCTGGGCGTCGCTCATGCCACCCTCGCCGGTATTCTCGGCGATCTTCGACATGGCCGACGCCATGGCCACGGCCTGCTTGGTGGAGCGGCTCAGGGCCCCGTAGCTCATGGGCGCGATCATGACGGGCATGCTGAGCTTCAAGGGCTCGGCGCCGTTGATGCCGCCGATCTCCGTGTACATGTGCACCCTGGCGACCACGTCCGGGTCCTGGCCCGCGTGAGACAGGTCTTGCTTGAAGGCCAAATCCGCGAGATGCGGCAGCGGCCTCGAGCCACCGTAACCGCGGATGCGGTAGCGGCCGATTTGGGACTTGATGTGGATGTCTTCCTGGACCTTGGGATTCCAGTACGCCGATGTACCCGAGAAGCCGAAGAAGGGCAGGCTGCGCATCTGGCGCTCGGCGCTGCCGTAGCGCAGTTTTTTGCCGGCGTTGACGATTTTCTTGAACCGCCCGGGCGATTTGAGCGCGTAGCGGTCCAGGAATTCCAAAATGGAATCCTGCTCGTCGCTTTCCAAGTCCACCTGCTCGGCGTCGGAACCCAGCGACGCAATGTCGCCGCAAACGAAGATGGTGCCCCCGGTCATATCCTCGCCGACGCGCTCACCGGAGTTGCCGAGGATGATGATGCGCCCGCCGTACATCATGTACCCCGCCATGAAGTTGGCGTTGCCGCCGCACAGCAACGTGCCTTCTTTCATGACTTGACCGGCCCGGGAGCCGATGTTGCCGTGGACAATCAGCTCGGCGCCGCGAATACCGACGCCGGCGATGGCGCCGGCGTTGCCGCGCACTACCACCGAGCCGCTGTACATGTTGTCGCCGAGGCCCCAGCCGACGTTATTGTCGACTTCGAAGGTCGCGCCGTCGGTGAGACCCGCGCAGAAGTACCCGGCGGATCCCTGCACGTGAACGTTGATTGCGTCGGTCAGGCCGACGCCGATGTGATGGCGCGCATCGGGATTGACGACGCTGACGTCCTCACTCCTTTCCCCGCATTGACGGATACGCTCGTTGGCTTCCCGGACCGGGGTCTTGGCTAAATCGATCGTGACCACGTGTTGAAGGTTCCCGGTGGCGGCTCCATCGTGCTCAATGCCTGGCCGGGGAAGAGTCGGTTCAACGAGACTTCCTCGGAGGCGACCGCGATTAGATCCTCGTTCTCGTACATGATCATCGGCTTGGCAGCCAGGCGGTCCTTCGCATAACCGATTTCGTCCTGGGTGGAGACGAGAAAAGAAAAGGTGCCGTCCAAGTCATCGATGGACGTCTCGAGTGCATCTCTAAGGGAAATACCCTGGGACAATTTGTCGGCGAGGTAGACGGCGATCAGCTCGCTGTCGTTGTCGGTGGTGAATTCGAAACCACGCCGTTCCAGGCGCCGGCGCATCTTCCAGTAGTTGGTAATCTGGCCGTTGTGCACGATGGCCACATCGGCGAAGCCCGTGGCCCAGAACGGATGCGATGCCTCCGGCTTGACGTCGGACTCGGTGGCGAGGCGCACGTGGCCGAGGCCGTGGGTGCCGCGGAACGCATGCACCTGATAGCGATCGTCCACGTCGTGGGCGCCGCCAATATCCTTGACGATTTCCAGGCTCGACCCGATGGAGATGACCTTCGCCGCATGCTCCATGGTGTAGGAGAACTTCTGCAGATCACCCGTGTAATTCACGGTGCAGCGGTAATTGTTCCCCACCAGCTCCTCGTCGACGACCCTGGCGCCGTGCTCGTCGAAGCTCGCCTTGATGCGTTCGACGGCGGCCTTCGCTTCCTCACCTTCGCCGACGAAGAAGCGCAGTCGCAGACGGTCCTCGGCCGCGGCACCGTACAGGGCGAAGCCGGTGGAATCGGGGCCGCGGTGCTGGCAGCCATCCAGCATGTCGATGAGCGCCCTGCCGGTGCCGCCAAGGGCGCCCCTGGTCTTGTACATAATGCCGGCTATGCCACACATGGTGCCTCCTGGAGAGGTATTTCGGTTAAGCCCCCGGGGCCGAATCCTCGAGCCCGACGAGCGTAATTTATCGGCTTGACGGGATCAACCTGCAAGAGAAAAACTTTCCTCCCAGGAATATTCTAATTTAGGAATCCGAGCCCCTGGGCTCGACGATAACGGCGAGAAAGCGAATCGGCAGGGTCACCAGCTCCTCCGGGCCGTGGGGGGCGTCGGCGTCGAAAAACAGCGAGTCCCCTGCGCTCAGACGATAGGTCTCGCTGGCGTGGCGGTAGATGACTTCGCCACGGAGCATATAGATGAACTCGACGCCGTCGTGTTGAAAAAGCGGAAAGACGTCGGATTCCTCGGTCAGGGAGATCAAATACGGTTCGACGAAAACTCGCTTGCCCACCGTATGCCCGAGCAATTGATACTGATGTCCGGCGCGGGTGCCGCGGCGTTCGATGTTGAGACCCTGGCCCGCCTTGACGAAGGTGGCATCGCGTTCCTCTTCGTACTTGCGAAAGAATGCCGTGACCGGCACGTTCAATGCACCGGAAAGGGCTTTGAGTGTCGCCAGGGAGGGCGACGTCAGTCCGTTTTCGATTTTCGACAGCATGCCCGGCGACAGGTCCGCCTGACTCGCCACTTCCGCCACGGTCATGTGCAGCTGTTTACGAAAGGCGCGCACCTGTTCGCCGATGGCGATTTCCAGTTGATTCGCCGGCGTGGCATCTTGAACCCGCCGAGCAGTCTTGGTTCGGGTTGCAAGTGAACCCTTCTTTTTCAGCGACTTAGGGGTCATTGGTCAGGGATCGGTCTTATCGTCTGTTGAAGTTTTGTTGCACATTAGGAAAGATTTTCCAGTATATTAATCCCCCGTTGGTTCGTGTTGCACGCGCGAATCATCGAGGAGGAGCTTCGGGGGAAGTTGGGGAACGCGCTATCACTGCGTGTGGGTAATCATCGTTACGGGGTTACAGGGAGTTCCCCGCTGCTGCCTGCCCGCATTTCTCTTTCTGCGATTCTCACCAGTCTTTACTTTTCGGAAACCCCGTCGCGACTCGCGTGGTCTTGTGCGTGCCCGGAAGGTCAGTGGATTGGCTTGGCGGGCATCAACCAATCAACTACCGGAGGGGAGGTAGAGAATGGACAATGAACTAACCGCACTCGGCATAATATTTACCGAGTTTTACTACTGGTTGACGGTAGTGCTGATGTTCTTGATTCACGTCGGTTTCTGCATGTACGAGGTCGGTGCTTCGCGGCACAAGAATCACATGCACACGCTGATGAAGAACACCATGCTCATTCCGTTGGTAACAATCACGTTCTTCTTTTTTGGATGGTGGATTTACTTCGCTTTTCCCAATGGCCCCGGCATCACCGGCGGCATCGAGACCGCGCTCTGGGCAGAGCCCTGGAGCGAGCTCATGGGCCCACACATGGGTGGAGCGCCGGTCTCGGAAGCGTTGACCGCCGACGACACGGCCGGCTGGGCGCGTATCAACGGCGTCTTCTGGGCCGCGTTCCTGCTGTTCTCCTGGACCGCGGCGTCCATCGTCTCGGGCTCGGTGATCGAGCGCATCAAGTCGACGGGCTTCTGGATCCTCGCGGTCGGTATCGGTTCCGTTTGGTGGATCATCGACGCGTCTTGGGGCTGGCACTCGGCAGGTTGGATGGTGCAGAAGCTCGGTTACCATGACGCCTATGCGTCCGGCGTCATCCACGCCATCGCCGGCGGCTATGCGCTCGGCATTCTGTTCATCCTGGGGCCGCGCATCGGCAAGTTTGCCGCCGACGGGACACCACGCAATATCGGCCCGCGAAATCCCTGGCTGGTGACCATCGGGCTGTTTCTCATCTACACGGGATTCTGGGGATTCTACGTGGCGTGTAACGTGCCCATGTGGGACGTCCAGGCCGGAGACGGCGTGTTCTTCTCGGCAACCAATATCTACCTGGCGCCGACCACGCTTTCCGGAATCACCGTGAACTTCCTGATGTCGCTCTCCGGTGGTCTGCTGATGGGTTACATCATCTCCAAGGGGGATGCCTTCTGGACTTACTCCTCGGGGCTGGCGGGTATCATCGCGGCCTCCGCCGGCAACGACCTCTACCATCCGATCCAGGCAATGTTCATCGCCGCACTCGGTGTGATCTTCATGTACAAGCTGCACTACTGGGTGGAGCAGAAGTTCAAGATCGACGACGCCGTCGGTGCGGTGGCGGTGCATGGTTACGCAGGCTGCTTCGGTGTGTTCATCGCCGGAATTTTCCTGTGGGGATACCCGTCCTCGCCGGACGCTTCCTTCGCCACCATCACCCCATGGGGTCAGTTCATTGGCGCCGTGATCATGTTCTGGGTGCTCGGCTTTATTCCCGGTTGGGTTACGGCAAAGATCCTGAACGGATTCGGCATGCTGCGCATTCCCAGGGAAATTGAGCTGGCCGGTCTCGACGTTGGCGCGAATGCAGCAAACTATGCCGACGAGCAGGCCATCATCGACGCGGAACGCAGTGCCATCGGCCGTGCTGCAGGTTCAGATTAAGGAGGAACGGACATGTCTACAGGTAACTTCGAAAACTGGGCCGGCACGATCACCGACATCGGTCCGCTGTATCCTTTCGTCGGCACGGAAATGATTTGGTACATTGCCGGGCTGGTGTTCTGGATCTGGTGGCACATTGTGCAAACGAAACGCGAGCGCAAGACCTACGAAGAGGAGATAAAGCGCTTCGGCGGCACCGAGTCGTTGAGAAAGATCATCGACAAGGAATCGCCGGAAAACCCATAGGGCACAATGCCAACAAACCCCTCGCTGGTGTCTTTATGCCGGCGAGGGGTTTTTCATTGATTGCCGTGTTTAATTCCGCATGTTGAAGGACGCCCTGGCCGGCCTGCCGACGCGGCCGGTTCTCTACCTCTCGCTGACCGTGCTCGTCCTGGGGCTCGGGTACCATTTCCTGACGACCTATCAAAGCTGCAACAGCCACGCAGAGCTGCGGGGATCGCTGCGCGCCGCCATCCAGGCGGGCGCCGACAGTGCTGCGCCCGTTCAGCTGGCGCGAATTACTGAATTCCCCTGGGACCGAGCCGACATTCTCGTCAACTACAAGCCCGGTGGCGCGACCACCGATTGCCCGTTTCAATGGGACTGGTCCCGGGATACCCGCGACGAGCTCATCGCCGGGGATTTGCTCACGGTCATCGTGTTCTTGCGTGACGGCAAGCTGGTGAACTATCTGGAGTTCCGCCGCGACCGGGCGGAGTTTGTGCATGTGAAAAATCCTTATTCCCCTGACGAGGCAGTGTTCCGGGTTACGTCTTCGCCAACCAATCCCGGTGGATTTATTCTTACGCCGGTCATGTAGGGGGAGCACATGAAAATCAAAGCCGCGGTCTGCAGGGAATTTGCCAAACCGCTGAGCATCGAAGAGCTCGAGCTCGCACCACCGGGGGCCGGCGAAATTCGCGTTAAGGTGGCGGTCTGCGCGATCTGCCACAGCGATATTCACTACGCGGACGGGGCCTGGGGCGGCGATCTTCCGTCGGTATTCGGACACGAGGCATCCGGCGTCATCGAGGAGATCGGCGCCGGCGTGGAAGGATTTCAGATCGGCGATCATGTCGTGGTGACCCTGATTCGGTCTTGCGGCCACTGTTATTTCTGTCGAGACGGCGACGAGGTCTTGTGCGAAGAGGAGTTTTCCCTGGATCGGGACGGGCCTATTACCGCCGCCGATGGCGGGCGCGTCGCCCAGGGACTCAGGACCGGCGCCTTCGCCGAGCAAGTGGTGGTGGATCCGTCCCAGGTCGTCGTCATCCCGGACGAGATTCCCTTCGACAGTGCGTCGCTACTGGCATGTGGCGTGATCACCGGGCTCGGAGCGGTGGTGAACACCGCCGGAGTCGAGCCGGATTCCAACGTGGTCGTCATCGGTACCGGAGGCGTTGGATTAAACAGCATCCAGGGTGCTGCCTTGAGTGATTGCCGGAAAATTATCGCTATCGATATCTCCGATGAGAAGCTCAGCGCAGCCAGGCGCTTCGGCGCGACACATGCCATCAACTCCACCCGGGAAGAGGCAGCCGTGGCGGTTCGCGCTTTGACCGACGGGCGTGGCGCCGACTACGCATTCGTCACCGTCGGCGTGAAGTCCGTCATCGAGCAAGGGTTCAGACTTATCCGCAAAGGCGGCACCCTGGTGCTGGTGGGCATGCCGGCATCCGGTGAGATAGCCGGGTTCGAACCCCTGAGAGTTGCCAATGATTGTCAGGTGGTACTCGGCAGCAAGATGGGATCCTCCAGAATCCGTGTCGATATTCCCAGGCTCGTGGATCTGTACCGGCAGGGAACGCTGAAGCTCGACGAACTGATCAGCGGCCGTTATCCCCTGGAGAAAATCAACGAGGCCATCGCTTCGGTCAACCGCGGCGAAGCATTGCGCAACGTCATCGTATTCTGAGGCGGTGATTCCGGATGAACCCGGTAGTCGGTCGCGGCGGCGCGCAATTCTAGCCGGTGCCCAGCAGATCGCCTCTGGCCTTTTCCAGGTGTTCGGTCATGATACTGACGGCGCCCTGGGTGTCGCGGCTCTCGATGGCGGCAAATAGGGCGCGGTGCTGCTTGTTGTACTCGGCGATGCGCTCCGAGGTCAGGATCTTGTCCTTGCGCACGCTCCACTGGGCATGTCCGCGCACGTCATTGATGTGGCGGTAAAGCCAGACCATCAGCGGGTTGCGCGTGCTCTCGGCCAGTGCCAGATGAAAAGTCTCATCGGCGCGGGAGAAGGCGTCCGGGTCCCCGCGGCAAGCCTCCACCCGGAGCAGGGCCTCGCCCATGCGTTCCATGTCCTGGGCATTGGCGTGCAAGACGGCCAGGCGTGCCACGGATGGTTCCACCGACAGGCGCACCTCGATCAACTCCAGCGGCGATGTCTGCTCGGCGATGTCCTCTTCGTCGGCGTGGCCCCGGTAACGCACGAAGGTGCCGCTCCCCGGACGCCGGATAACCAGATTCATGTCCTCCAGCTGCTTGAGGGCGGTGCGCACCGTGCCCCGCGCCGCGCCGTACTCGGTGGCCAGTTCCCGCTCCGAGGGTACCCGTTCCCGAAAGCCGTAGCCGCCGTCGAGAATGGCGCGGCGCAGCTGGGTGACGATGCGTGCCGAGCCGCTGAGAGCGGGGCGAGTCAGGTCCCCCTCGGCACGTGGTGTCGAGGGCCCTGGATAGCCGTGGGCGTTATTGGCCATCTGGTATGACGCCAGCAGCTGTGGTATCGAATTGGACCATTATTTATTCTCGTCAGGCTTGAAATTGGTCCGAAAGGCGGTTTGAATATACCTTCTCTGTTGAATCAGCTGCAAGTTGCGACCAGGCAGCTGTCAAACTTCGGCCTGATTTTGGTCTAATTAGGATTACTCGATGGCGTTCCCAACCAGCACGAAATACGTGGTTATCGGCGCCGGCATCCACGGCCTGAGCACCGCCTTCCATCTGGCCCTGGAACTCAAGAATTGTGGCCGCGGCAGTGGTGAGGACATTCTGGTGGTGGATAAGACTTCCATAGGCGCCGGGGCCTCCGGCATCGCCTGCGGCGTTATTCGCAACAATTACTTTCAGCCGGCCATGCGCGAGCTCATGGCCCACAGCGTTTCCGTATGGGAGAGCGATCCCGAGAAGTATCACTACCATGCGGTGGGCTACATGCAGATCAGCCCGGAATGCATGCGTGAAGATGTCGCCAGCATCGCCGAGCAGCAGAAGCAGATCGGCTACGAGTCCGTTTTCGTGGAAGGCGCGAAGGCGTCGGCCGACTACATGCGCGGTATGTTCGACGACTGGCAGGCCCGGGGCATTACGTCGGTGTTGCACGAAAAGCCCGGCGGCTACGCGAACAACACCAGCAGCCTTTACGGTCTTGCCGATAAGGCGGAAGCGGAGGGCGTGCGAATTCTCACCGGCGTAGCGGTAACCGGCTTCGAAAGCGCCAACGGGAGCGACGCCATAAGCGCGGTGCTAACCGAGCGCGGCCCCATCGAATGTGATTTCGTCGTGGTGGCGGCGGGGCCCTGGGCCAAGAGCGTCTGGGAGATGCTCGAGTTGCCGCGCACCGTCACCATCAAAGGAAGTGATGAAACGTTGCACGACGACATCCCCATGTGGGTGTTCTGGTCACTGCAGGAAGGCACGCTGGGAGTCGATCCGGAGCTGCAAAAAACCAACGACGGTAATTTTCCACCGGTCATCCACGTGGACAGCGATGCGCCGCTACTCTCGGATATCGACGGATCGCTCATCACCGAGCAAATGTGGGGCATCTACTACAAGCCGGATTTCCACTTCGGCGGCATCCAGGGTGGTGCGGCGCCGGACAAGATCGAGACACCACCCGACGATGTGAAGGTGGACCCTTACGGTACGGAGTCTCCGGACTACGTCGTCGACGAAAGATTCGCGCACATGTGGTGCTCGGCGCTGGCCCACTGCCAGAAGCGCTTCTCGGGCCAAAGCTTCAGGTACAAGAACGAGCCGTCGGGGGGCATCGGTGCGTTCACCCCCGACAGCTTTCCCGTAATCGATGTGTTTCGGGAAAACTGCTTCGTCATTGCTGATTCCAATCATGGCTACAAGATGATTGGCGTGGGTAAGCTCGTGGCCGGCGAGATCTGCGGCTCCGAGAGTGCGTTGCTTAAACCTTTTCGCTTTTCACGTTACGCCGAGGGCAAGCTGCATCCTGTATCCAACAGTCCGTTCCCCTGGAGCTGATCTATTAAAAACAATGCCGATGCAGTCAATCGGCGGTAGGAGGAGAAAACCATGACCGACCTGGAAGCCCATGTGAATGCGCCGGGAAGAGCGGATCTCGTAAAACAGGTTCGAGACAAGATCAATGCGCTGGATATAAAGTATATCTACTACCAGTTTGTTTCCGTGACCGGGCGTATAGTCGGCAAGGGGATCCCCGCCGATCACTGGGAGCGAACTGCCGAGCGCGGCTTTCAGCTGGTGTACGGCTCGACGGCAAATCTGTTCCTCGATCGCCACGGCCAATACATTGGTTACGGTCCGGAGGCATCGGAGCTAGTGGGCATCCCGGATCCGGAAACCTTCTGTCAACTCCCCTGGGATAAGCGCGTCGCCAGAGTATTTTGTACTTGTTTCCGCAATCGGGAGGAGCAGGAAAATCCCGGTGGCCACCTGACCTCGGATTGCCGCGGAAACCTGCGCATCATCCACGAAGAGTTCCAGAAGAAGTACAAGGGCATGCATCTGCGCGCCGGCACCGAACCGGAAATGATGTGGCTGAAACGCGGCGAGGACGGTGCACCCAATGGTGGTGTTACAAAACCGAATTGCTACCACATTGATCAGTTCGAGGAGTTGCGGCCGACCTTCATGAAGGTCATCGAATACGCGCAAGCCATGGGCCTCGATATGATCCAGGGTGATCACGAGGACGCACCCGGGCAACTCGAGCTCAACTGGACCTTCGACGACATCTTGCGAAATAGTGATCGGCTGACCACCTACCGCCAGGTCTGCGCCCAGGTGGCGCGCGAACAAGGATTGATCGCGTGTTTTATGTCGAAGCCTTTCATGGGCGTCTCCGCATCCGGTTGTCATCACAATATGTCCTTGTGGACCGGCGGCGAAGATGAAGTCAACACGCTGCATCAGGATCCGTTGCCGGGTATGGCGGGGGCATTCTCGTATCGCACCGGCGGCGAGAACTTGTTCATGCCGGATCCCAAGCTCGACGAACGCAAGCCGGGCCCGGTGGGATTGCAGTGCATCGGCGGCGTCATGAAGCACCTGGGTGCGCTGACGGCGCTGGGTTCGTCTACCGTTAACTCCTACCGTCGTCTCTGGGACACCGGTTTCTGGGCCCCGGTATTTGCCGACTGGGGCTATCAGAACCGCACCTGCGCCTTGCGCATCTCGGCGCCGGGGCGTTTCGAGTACCGCTCCGTGGACTCCATGGTCAACCCGTACTTGATGGGCAGTGCGCTGCTGAAAGCATTCGAGGACGGTATCGACAACAACATCGATCCCGGTGAGCCGGAGGAGCGCAATATTTACCAGGCCATGGAGGCGGGTAAGTTGGTGAACAAATTGCCCATGTCCCTGGGTGAAGCGTTGGATCGATTGGACTCAGACGAGGTCATCCAGCAATCCATGCCCGATGAGATGCTCAAGGTTTTCATGCATTACAAGCGTGACGAGTGGGAGCGTTTCAACCATACGGTCACCGAGTGGGACATCGACACTTATCTCGACTGCTTGCCGTAGTTTTGTTGGAGGTGGGAAATCATGTGCGGAATAGCCGGACTGATTCACAAGGGAAAGAGCGCGAACATCGGCGGAGAGTTGACCGCGATGCTGCAGGCGTTGAAGCATCGCGGCCCCGATTCCACTGGATTCGCTCTGTATGGCAATCCGATGGCAGACAAGCATGTCATGCGATTCAAGGTTGCCGAGCAGGAAGATGTGAACAAGGGCTTCGACATCATCCATCAGATGAAGGAACGCAAATCCGTTGTCGATGATCGCTTAGTGGAGATGGGCGCCCGCATCGAATCGGAAGAACAGGTCACTGAGTATGCCCATCGCTATATCTTCAGCTTCGACGGTGACCTGAAACGGCTGGCGGACTATATCGAGGATGTGGATGGCGCGGAGATCCTGTCCCTGGGGCATGCCTTGGAACTCATCAAGGATCTGGGCGATGCGGGCCGCGTTTCCACGCAGTACGGGCTCGACGACTTCGAAGGCACCCATGCCATCGGTCATACACGCATGGCCACGGAATCCGACGTCGATATCCGGTCTGCCCACCCCTATTGGGCCTATCCCTTTAACGATGTGTCCGTGGTTCACAACGGACAGCTGACGAACTACTGGGGCAAGCGCCGGGACCTGGAACGGCGCGGGCATCGGTTCATGTCCAATTGCGACTCCGAGCTCATCGCCGTTTACCTCGCCGACTCCATCGATCGAGGCGAGGAGCTGGAGGAAGCCATGGGCCGCTCAATTCACGAGTTGGACGGCGTGTTCACCTATGTGGTTGCAACCGGAGACAAGCTCGGAATGGCGAAGGACATCATGGCGGCAAAACCCATGGTCTTGTACGAGAGCGACGAGTTCGTGGCGCTGGCATCGGAAGAAGTCGCCATCCGCAGCATCTTCCCCCACGAGATCGACACCTATGACCCGTACGAAGGGGAGGTCCGCGTATGGCAGAGCTAGACAGCGAACATGCATCCTATGACATGGGGATGCACACGGAGCAGCTGGCGGGTCGCACCCAGCAGGTGTTCTTTTTGCCCGAGGAGGGGGAGAACTTCACCTACCCCGGGGCCTTTGACGTCGACTTCAACAAGCGTACCGAGCTCGACGTGGCGGACATGGATACCAAGTCCATCAACCTCGAGATCCGTGCGCTCATGAGTCAGGGCTACGGCACTATCGTGGTGAAAAATCCCGGCGCCAAGCACTCCATCGGTGTCGGTATATTGAACCGCTTGCAGCTCTACTTCGAGGGCAGTCTCGGCTACTTCGGCGTCGGTCTCATCGATGGCCCCAACGTGCGTATCTCCGGTCGTGTCGGCTGGTCCTGTGCCGAGAACATGATGGCGGGAACCGTGGTGGTGGAAAAGAATGCCGGTTCCACTTTCGGTGCAGCGATCCGCGGCGGGGATTTGGTGTGTAAGGGTGACGTGGGCAGCCGCACAGGCATCGACATGAAGGGTGGAACCATCCTCGTTGGCGGTCGCACCGGTGCTTTCAGCGGTTTCATGATGCAGCGTGGCCGCATGGTCGTATGCGGCGACGCCGGCAAGAATCTTGGCGACTCCATGTATGACGGCACCATTTACGTGGGTGGCAAAATCGCGGATCTGGGCGTCGACGCTGTTGAAGCCGAGATGACGGATCTGGACGTGTCATGGTTGCGGAAAAAACTCGCCATGTACGACCTCGAAGCGGCCAACGGCGTTGAGAACATGACGAAGATTGTCTCGGGTAAACAGTTGTGGAACTACGACAACCTCGAGCCCACCGAAAAGAAGCTGGTGCTTTAGCGCCGCGGAGAGGATTACCATGACGAGTAAAACTGCCAAGTCGCCCGTTGCTGAGCCGGATGCATCCGAGCCGGCGGAGAGCGAGCGCTACAGACTCGGGAAGAGTTTCATGTTTCCCCCCGAGGTCATCAACGACATTCACATCAAGTCGGAGCTCGGGCGCTATCGCATGCGCGGATTTTCCTTGTTCAAGAAAATTCCGAGCTGGGATGATCTGACATTTCTCCCTGGAACGTTGACGCGCTTCGTCATCGAGGGCTATCGCGAGAAGTGCGACACCAAGACCGTGCTCGGCCCGCGGGCCAAGCGGCCGTTGGTGCTGGATATTCCCGTCTACATCACCGGCATGAGCTTCGGCGCCTTGAGCTACGAAGCCAAGACGGCGCTTGCCAGGGGCGCAACCATGGCCGGATCCGCTACCTGCTCCGGCGAGGGCGGCATGATTCCCGACGAGCGTCGCTACTCGGAGAAGTGGTTTTACCAGTGCATCCAGTCCCGCTACGGCTTCAATCCCCATCATCTGCAACTCGCCGATGCCTGCGAGTTCTTCATCGGACAGGGGTGCAAGGTGGGCCTGGGCGGGCATCTCATGGGTCAGAAGGTCACCGACCAGGTGGCCGAGATGCGCTCGCTGCCTGCGGGCATCGACCAACGTTCGCCGGCGCGCCACCCGGACTGGTTGGGTCCCGACGATCTGGCGCTCAAGATCGACGAGATCCGCGAGGCCACCAACTGGGAGATCCCCATTCAGTTGAAACTGGGGGCGGCGCGCGTGTACGACGACGTGCGCATGGCGGCGAAGACCGATCCCGACTGCATCTATATGGATGGCATGGAAGGCAGCACCGGTGCCGGCCCGCATCTCGCCACGGAAGAAACCGGTGTGCCGGGGATCGCGGCAATTCGCCAGGCGCGGCGCGCGCTGGATGACGTGGGCAGGTCTGGTGAAATTTCGCTCATCTACGCCGGCGGTATTCGAAACGGCGGCGACGTGGCCAAGGCGCTGGCGCTGGGTGCCGATGCCGTGGCCATCGGGCATTCATCATTAATGGCGCTGAACTGCAATAAGGATATTCCCGAGGCGGATTACGAACGCGAGATCGGTGTTCCCGCCGGATACTGCTATCACTGTCATACGGGGCGTTGCCCCGTGGGTGTGGCGACCCAGGACCCACAGCTACGCAAGCGCCTGGATCCGGACGCCGCCGCCGAGCGGGTTTACAATTTCTTGCACACCTTGACCATCGAATGCCAGATGATGGCCCGCGCCTGTGGCAAGACCAATGTGCATTCCCTGGAACCGGAAGATCTGGCGGCGCTCACCTCGGAAGCATCCGCCATGGCACAGGTGCCGCTTGCCGGTACCCAACACACTGTCGGCCGGCCCGACATGACGCGATTCTAGAGGATCGATTCGATGACTGGAAAAAGCGACAAGGGTGGTGCTGCAGATGACGTCGACCGGTATTTAAAGGGCGCCGGAATCGACAGCGATCGCGAGCAGCTGATTGGGCAGCACATCGGCTACCGTTACGACGTGAATCTGGTGCCGGATTATGCGCGTTTGACGCCGTTTTTAAAAAAATACATGGAAACCATGGGTTGGGAGGATCTCAACTGGCTGGAAGACGTCCACATGGGCTACGAGGAGAGTCGGCCTGCCGTTTTCGATCGCAATATTAACGGCTGGGTCAGTATCCCGGAGAACATGGAGCTACCGGACAATCAGCAGGATCGGGATATGCTGGCGCGGGAACTGTTGGTGAAATTCCAGATGTCCCGGCGCCACCCCATGGTAGATCTGAGAAAGGCTTACGGGAAGTTCTGACCCCTACGACCAATTCGGTTTGAAGCGCAGTATCTGCGCATCGCCGGGGATCGATGGATTGAACAAGCTGTTGTGCCAGTAGGTGAACTGAAAGGCTTCGTCGGATTCCATCAACTCCTCGACGCGGCAACTCAAACGATAACGTTGTTCGAATTGCTCGAAGTCCAGTGTGCACTGGCGTGCTTGGACAAGCTGCCCTACGCGTGCGGAGCGCGGTCCGAATAGCGCTGTCAACTCGTCGCTGAACTCGCCTGGTCGTTGATAATACGCAGCCGCGAGGAAGTGCAGGGCGCTTTCACGGCGTTCGGCGGGGTCGCGGGTCTTTCTCGCCATGTGCTGAAGTTGACTCGTCACTTCCTGTGAGGCTTTCTTGCGGATGAGGACGACGATGCCACCCAGATCCGTATCGTCGGGCGCCAGGAGTACTCTGGGTCGCATCCCCGAAGTCGGCCGGCCCCCGGATTGGCGCACCGATAGCTGGCGGATGCGGCACTGCCAGCCGAGAAACTCGTGGCGTGCGGCTTGACCGGCGGGATCCAGTAGCGCAACTTTCGGGTCGTCTTCGATCATGCTCTTGCCAGCTATTGGTTTCGGGCCATCCGTGTTGTTGGAGAATTCATGCCAACCCTTCAGTTGGGACATCATAACGGAATGGGCAGCGCGCCATGAACGCTGCACTGGGTGGCATTCTGGCCGCACTCGCCTGGGGCAGCGCAGATTTCATCGCGCGCTTCACAGGTGCCGCCGTTGGGCACGTCAATGCGCTGTTCGGCATGCTGGTCGCGAGTGCCGTCGTCCTGACCGGCGTGGTGTTTTTCATGGGTTTCCCCATAGGCGACCTGCGTGCCGGGTGGTGGCTGCTGTTGCTCACCGGCGCTGGATTGATGCTGGCGACCCTGTTGCTCTACCAGAGCCTGGTGCGCGGCCCTGTAACGGTCGCCGCGCCCATCGCCGGGACCTTCCCGGCCTTCAACATCCTGCTCGCGCTGCTGCTCGGCGTAAGACCGACTCCTGTGGAGTGGGCCGCCATGGCAGCGGTCATGGTGGGGGTGCTCATCGTCGCGCGTGCGGCGAGGCACTACGAGGTGCGCGGTCACTATACCCGCGCGCAGCTTCGTTCGACGGTCATTATTTCTTTCGCCGCGTCGTTCATGTTTGCCGTGACCGTGGCGGCGGGGCAAGAAGCCGGGGCGATTTACGGCGACGTTCAGGCGGTTTTCCTCGGCCGCTGGATAAGCCTCGCCTGCTGCGCCCTGCTGCTCGCCCTGCGGCGTGAAGCACCGCGCATTCCCTTGCGCTGGTGGCCGGCCCTGGGTGCCCAGGGTGTCCTCGACGGGAGCGCGCTGGTGGCAATTCTCGCCGGCAGCCAGGGCGCGGGTTCCGCCGTAACCGCGGTTCTGGCGTCGACCTTCTCGGCAGTCACCGTCATTCTCGCACGCATTTTTATTCGCGAAGCAATGAGCTGGGGGCAGTGGCTGGGAATCGCAATAATCCTTCTCGGCGTCGCCACCCTGTCTGGAATTCAGGCATGATCACAGCACTGATTCCCTATGACCCGGTAAACAGGAGGTTGCGTTTGTGACTTTAGAAGCCTTATCCCAGGATCCGAAGTTCACCCCGTGGTGGTGGGAAGCGGCGCCTCTGCGACCGAAAAGCGAGACAGCCCTGCCGGCGCGTGCTGATGTCGCCATTGTCGGTGCCGGTTACAGTGGGCTGTCGGCTGCGCTGACTTTGGCCCGCGCCGGGCGCCAGGTCGTGGTCGTCGATGCCGAGGCCCCCGGCTACGGCGCCAGCAGCCGCAATGGCGGTCAATGTGGCAGTGGTAACCAGAAGTTCACCGCCGCCGAGCTCATTGCCAGGCACGGAGAGAAAAAAGCCAGGGAGCTGGTCGCCGAAGGCCTGGCGGCGCTGCGTTATCTCGGTGATTTCATCGAAGCCGAGGGCATCGAATGCGACTTCTCCCGAGTCGGGCGTTTCCGCGGCGCGGCAATTCCGCGCCACTACGAAAATCTCGCCCGGGATATGCAGGATATGCGCAAGCTCGCCGGGTTCGAGTCGCACATGGTGCCCCGTGCCGAGCAGCACGCGGAGGTGGGCAGCGACTTCTATCATGGCGGCGCGGTGCTGCCCGACGATGGATCGCTGCACCCGGCTCTCTACCACCTGGGATTGCTGCAACGGGCCGAGGAGGCGGGCGTTCAGGTCATCGGCCACACACCGGTGACCAAAGTGGCCGTTGAATCCGAACAGGTCACGGTGAGCACGGCCCGCGGCCGCTTACAGGCGCCCTGCGCGCTGATTACCACCAACGGATATACTGGTGCCGCGCTGCCGCAGTTTAATCGCCGCATCGTCCCCATCGGCAGCGCCATGATCGCTACCGAGGTGCTCGATGCGGAACTGCTTCGGCGCCTCATGCCGAAGAACCGGGTCGTCGGTAGCAGCTCACGCATCTATCACTACATCCGGCTGTGTCCAGAAGGAAAACGATTTCTGTGGGGCGGAAGGGTGAAAGGCTGGGGATTACCCGAAGATCCATCCGGATTCGTGCATCTTTATCGCGACATGCTGCGGGTTTTTCCCGAACTCACGGGAACGCGGATTACCCACTGCTGGTCGGGGTATGTCGCTTATACCCGCGACATTTTTCCACATCTGGGTCATCGGGACCGTATCTATCACGCCATGGGCTACTGTGGCACGGGGGTCGTACGCGCGACCTACCTCGGCAACAAGATCGCACTGAAAATTCTCGGTGACAAGGAAGGTCATACCGCGTTCGACGATCTCGATTTCCGCAATTATCCCGCGCATTATGTGACGTGCCAAACAGTGCCCGCCGCCATCGAGTGGTATCGGTTTCGTGACTGGCTGGAGCGCGGGACTTAGGGCCATAAGTAACCAATCGCCGGCACTCGACCGGTATAATGCAGCTTTATCGAAACGGGAGGAAAGCGTCATGAATGAGACAGTAGGTGGAAGTGGTCTTGTGGAGAAGGTTGTCGACCTGGATATGAAGGTGGTGCGCGATCGATGGGGCTGGTTCATGGCACTGGGTATTCTCTTGATCGTGCTCGGCATGATCGCCATCGGCGGACCGTTGGCATCGGGGGTCGCCGTCAGTCTCCTGATCGGATGGTTGCTGGTAATCAGTGGCGTCGCCCACGGCATTCACGCGTTCCAGTCCTCGGGTTGGCGCGGCGGGCTGGTCCAGATCCTGTGCGGACTTCTTTATCTCGGTGTGGGCGTGATGATGATCAGGAACCCCATCACCGGATTGCTGGCCCTCACGGTGACGGTGCTGGTTTATTTTGTCGTATCGGGCATTTTCAAAATTATTCTCGCCATCCGCGTGGAACATTTACCTCAACGGGGATGGGTAACGGTCAGCGGCATTATGTCGCTGGTGCTGGCGATCTATATTGGAAGCCAGTTTCCCACCAGCGCCCTGTGGGTGATCGGGATGTTGTTTGGCATCGAAATGATCTTCAGCGGTTGGTCATTCGTGATGATCGCCCAGGCCGCGCGAAGCGGGCAGAAAAGTGGCAATGCCACCCAATCCAATGAGATCGGAGAACCCTCCACCGGATAAGAAATTCTACGGGAGACGGTGTACGGCCCCGGCCGGGGTCGTATGCCGCTCCCGATACTCGCCTCGTTCCTAAATTCTGTCGCGACCGAGGCCGGCAAGAATCGCTGCGGAAAACGCAGCCTGTGACCGGCTTCACCATCGTTTTCCATCGCCAGGGCAATCCGGGACTATGCTTCAGGAGTGTCTTCTGACGCCCGCATTCCGGCGTGGTTACCTCCGAATATTTGATGCAAACCGGCGCGCGATCCGACTCTGAGCAGGCCCCCGAGGCGGCAGATGCGCGCCCGGGCGCCAAACCGTCTCAGCCTCCCCCCAGGACGGACGCCAGTGCGCAAAGCGCCGTTGCCGGAGCGCCCTCCAACGGCCATGGGGCGGACCCGGATCCACGCTTCCAGGCGACCAGGAATGCCACCATCATGATCATCGACGATGAGCCCGTCATCGTCGACATTCTCAGAAGCGTTCTCGAGGATGCGGGCTATCACAGCTTCATCGAAACCAGCGACTCTACGGGTGCTCTGGAACTTCTGTCGGAAAATAAGCCCGATTTGGTGCTTCTGGATGTCAACATGCCGGAAGTCAGCGGGCTCGACATTCTTAACGGGATACGCGCTGACGAGGCCTTGAAGCACATTCCGGCCATCGTTCTTACCGGGGCGTCGGATTCCGCCACAAAACTGCTCGCCCTGGGGCTTGGAGCCACCGACGTCCTCGGCAAGCCAGTTGATCCCAGTGAGCTGGCGCTGCGGGTGCGCAATACCTTAACCGCCAAGGCACACCAGGATCGCCTGTTGAACTTCGATGCACTCACGGGCCTGCCGAATCGCCGCCTGTTCATGGAAAGGTATGCAAAGGCCCTGGCGCGCGCCGGCGAGAAGTCCGGTCAATGTGCGCTGCTGTTGCTCGGCCTGGACCGATTCCAGAAGGTCAACGATACCCTGGGTACGGAAATCGGCGATGCGCTCCTGACGGCTTTTGCGGCCGCCCTGGAGGAGCACACGCGGGAGAGCGATCTGCCTGGATTGTCGGGCGTGGATGAGGAAGAGATCGCGTTGTCCCGGGTCGACGGCGACGAGTTCGCATTAATCATCCCGAATCTTCCCCATGCGGAGATCTGCGATCTGTTCTCGCGGCGAATACTGTCGATGTTGGAGAAGCCTTTTCACGTAGGTGGCCAGGAAGTTCATATTACCGCCAGTATCGGCATTACCGTTTATCCCGGCGACGGCGAGACGACGGATGCATTGCTCGCGAGCGCAGGGGCCGCCATGGCGGCAGCCAAGAAAAGCGGCGGCAACGGCTACCACCATCACTCCACGGAACACAATGCCAAATCCCGGGAGCGTCAGGAGTTGGAGGCGGAGCTGCAACTGGCTCCCACTCGCCGCGAGTTGTTTCTCTCGATTCAACCCAAACTCGAAGTGCAGTCGGGTCGTGTGGCGGGCGCCGAAGGAACGTTGCGTTGGAAACATGCGACTTGGGGCATTGTCGCGCCGGAGAAGTTTCTTCCGATTGCGGAAGAAACCGGGCTCATCATACCGGCGGGGGAGCAAGCGCTTAACCTGGCTTGCGCATTGAACAAGCAGTGGCAGTCATCGGGTATCGAAGCGATCCGTGTGTCGGTGAATGTATCAGGGCGTCAATTTCGTAATCTGGAAAACCTTGTGAACACGGTACGGCGAGTACTGGATAAGACCGGCCTCGACGGAAAATTTCTGACTTTGAAGTTTCCGGAAGCCGTTCTCATGGAAAATCCAGAGAGAAACGTGACAGCATTGCAGGAGCTCAAGAGTTTGGGGATCAGATTGTGCCTGGATCAATTCGGCACGGGACTTTCATCAATGGGCTATTTACGACATTTTCCCCTCGATGAAATCAAGGTCGATGGTTCTCTGGTCAAGAATGTTCCGGGGAACAAGGATGCAGCCGCAGTAGTGATCGCAGCCATCAAGCTCGCTCAGGGAATGGGCTTGAAGGTTGTCGCCGAAGGTATTGAATCGGAAGACCAACTGACCTTTCTCAAGAAGTGGGGGTGTGACGAGTATCAAGGGAAGCTTTCCATCGAGCAAACAACCGACTGGCAGAAAAACGCCCGCAAGGCTGCAGAAGCACTCGATAACAAGAGCAAGAGCAAGAGCAAGAGCAAGAGCGCATAGACCAGAACAATGCCGGAAACACAGAAAACAGGTGCCATCGAACAGGCCACCATCATGATGGTCGATGACGAACCGATCATCGTCGAGACGCTGGAAAATCTCCTGGGGGATGCCGGCTACAAGAACTTCGTGTCGACGACAAACCCGAAAGAAGCCATCGATCTGATGCAGTCAAAAAAGCCTGACATCGTGCTTCTGGATTTGATGATGCCGGAAGTTACCGGATTGGATCTGCTCGAAACCATGGGGATGGATGCAGAGCTCCAATTTCTTCCGTCGATCATAATTACAGCGGCCACTGACTCCGAAACTAAATTGAAAGCTCTGGAGCTCGGCGCCACCGATGTACTCAACAAGCCGGTGGATCCCAGCGAGCTGGCGCTGCGCGTGCGAAATACGCTTGCAACAAAAGCTAATCAAGATCGCCTGATGAAATTTGACGCGCTGACGGGACTTCCGAATCGCCGCCTGTTCATGGCGCAGCTTGCCAGGGCACTGACGCGAGCCAAGGAAAATTCCACGGGCTTCGCCTTGTTGCATATCGATCTCGACAACTTCAAGAAGATTAACGACACACTGGGTAACAGCGCCGGCGACGGACTTCTGAAGGGAGTCGCCAAGAGATTGGAGGGTTGGCTACGCGATACCGATCTCGCTGCAATAACGGGTGTCGAACTCGAGGACATCGCGTTGTCTCGCATTGGCGGAGACGAGTTCATCCTGATCCTTCACGATGTGGCCCGCATGGAAAACGCCGAAAAAATCGCAAGCGACGTAATTTCCAAGTTGGATAAGCCCTATCGGGTAAGCGGCCGTGAGATCTTTGTTACCGCCAGCGTTGGTGTCGCTGGATACCCCGTTGACGAGTACGCCACTCCGGAGACAGCCGACGGCGAGATCATGGATATGCTTCTCAGCAATGCCGATATCGCGATGTCGGAAGCCAAGCGGCTCGGAAAAAACAGACCGCAACAATACACCAAAGAACTCAGTGCCAAGTCCCTCGAACGTTTGAACTTCGAACTGCAGTTGCGCCAGGCGATGGAGCGCCATGAGCTGTCTCTGAGATTCAGGCCGAAAGCCAGCGTTTGGACCGACCAACTGACAGGCGCCGAGGCATTGCTGTGCTGGAACAGTCAGGAACTCGGCGAGGTGCCCCGCGAACAATTCATTCCAATCGCGGAAGAAGCAGGGCTTATTGTGCCTTTCTGTGAGTGGACCATATACGAAGCGTGCAAGCTTGCGTCTCAATGGCAATCCTCCAGCACCGCGCCGGTACGCATTACGGTTGGTGTGTCCAGCCGGCAGGTTGATCTGAGCAGGCTGATGCTTGCCATCCGCACGGCATTGAATGGTGCCGGAATTTCCGGGGAATGCCTTGGGGTTGAATTCACGGAAAGCATTTTCGTCGACAGTCCCGAAGAGAACATGACTGCCCTGCAGGGCATCAAGGACATGGGCGTAGAGATCTCCATTGGCCACTTCGGCACAGGCCACTCATCCTTGAGTTACCTGAGAAGCTTTCCCGTCGACCAACTCAAGATCGATCGATCCTTTTTAAACGAAATTCCAAACAACACCGACAATGCCGCCATCGTCGCTTCATTCATACCAATGACTCACAGTCTCGGAATGACAGTCGTAGCCGACGGCGTAGAGAACACCGAGCAGCTGAGTTTTCTCAAAGATCGAGGCTGCGACGAGTACCAGGGCAAACACCTGAGCACTCCCCTCGAAGCCCCCGACTTCCTCTCAAAACTCCAAGGCAACCCCCAATAAGTCAATACAGTACCCAATACGGTACCGGTGTTGCCTTATTGTCGAACCCTACATAGCCGCAACCAGACGTTCTGCCCTACCAATATCAGCGAAAGTCGACGGATCCGCGAGATTTCGGGTGGGGTAGTTTCCAGCCGTGTAGATTAAACTGCCGCACCGACAAAAGTTTAACTGGAGGCACGGATGCCTCGAAAACCTCGCCTGCACGTGCCAGGTGGCATCTACCACGTCATTCTCAGGGGTAACAATGGACAAGTTATCTTTGTCGACGAGTGGGATTTTCAACGACTCGAGAAGCTGATTGCGGAAGGATGTGAGCGCTATGGCACCCGTGTGCATGCGTTTTGCTGGATGACCAATCACATCCACCTTGCTGCTCAGGTGGGCACAATTCCCTTAGGAAGGCTCATGCGCTGGTTGGGTTCCCAATACGCCCGGGGCTTCAATCGCCGATACAGTCGACGTGGGCATGTATTCGAGCGGCGCCACTGGGCGAAATTCGTGGAGGACGACGCATATATATTGTCGCTGGCGCGTTACATCCACCTGAATCCGGTGGGTGCGGGGATTGTGGTCAAGCCTGAAGAATATCGGTGGAGCAGTCATCGAGCATACCTGGGCGAAGACCATGTCCCGTGGATGACCACGAGTTTGATTCTATCGATTTTCGGCGAAGACGAACCGAGATCCCGTGCTCAGTTCGCCCAGTTCATTGCTGATCCGCCGGATCCGGATTGTGAATGGACAGCAGACGTCGATACAAAGTCCAACCGGCATCAGCCCGAAAACCCGCCGTCTCCTGACCCGGACGCTGTATCCTGCACTGTTGCGCCCTTAGAGTCGCTCATCGAACAATATTGCCTGCATCTCGAGATTTCACCTGACGAACTGACTTCTTCGAGCAGGGAACGCCGGTTCGCGAAAGCACGAGCAGCAATCGCCCGCGATGCGATCGAGGAGGGCATAGCGACATTGGCGGAAATCTCAAGACGATTCGGCAGGTCGGAATCAGTCGTTTTGCGCACCATGATTCGGTACCAAAACAACCAAGGCGCCTGGACCCCCTAAATAAGTCAAGACTGGTGCACACCGGTACCCGGTACCTCTTGCTCTAATCGGCGGTCGGGTTCTTGGTTGTTAGTTGATCTATATCAATGTCGGGGTTTGTGGCACTGCTAGCGTGGGGTTGACCACGCGCAGGAGGTTTGGAGTATGTCTCTTTTATCCTTCATGATCGTCCTTGCTCTATTGGCGACCGTAGGCGCCCTTGGTGCCGGTATTGTTTCCATGGTGCGGGGCGGTGAGTACGATCGCGAGCACGGCACGCAGCTGATGGCTGCACGCGTCGGATTTCAGGGTGTTGCGGTGGTCTTGATGTTGGTGGCGCTGTACGTCGCCAACTTTTAGACGACGGCCCGGCCGTCAGCTGTACTGCCCGCCGGCGGCGCTGGTGCCCCCATCCACGACCAGCGTTTGGCCGGTGATCCAGGATGCTGCTTTTGCGGCCAGGAATACGGCGGCGCCGGCGACGTCATCCGGCTCTCCCAGCCGGCCGAGGGGGTAGGCGGCCAGCGCTTTCGCGTGATTTTCCGGATCCTCCCACAGGGCGCGGGCGAAATCCGTGCGCACCAGTCCCGGTGCGATGCAGTTCACGCGGACATTCTCATGGCCCCATTCCATTGCCAGGTTGCGGGTCATCTGCATGTCGGCGGCCTTGCTGATGGCATAGGTGCCGAGTCTGCGGGTGCCCTTGAAGCCGGCAATGCTCGAGACGATGATAACGGCGCCATCTTTGCGCTCCGCCATCTGAGGTATTACGGCGCGGCATAGCCACAGAACGTTTTTGACGTTTGTCGACATGATCTTGTCGTAAGCTTCTTCGCTGATTTCCATAGACGAACCAAAATGCGGGTTGACAGCCGCATTGCAGACCAACACGTCGATTTTCCCCCACTGCTTTAAAGTGGCATCTACGAGCGACTGAATCTGATCCCGGTCGGAAACATTGCAGGGAACTGCAATGGCCTCACCACCCGCATCGCGAATGCCCGCGGCAACCTTGTCGCAAACTTCGCCTTTGCGGCTCGAGATCACGACCTTCGCGCCGGCGCTCGCCATGGCTTCGGCGATCGCCCTGCCAATTCCCCGAGACGATCCTGTGATCAGTGCAACCTTGTCCTCGAGAGAAAACATGGATCTGAGCCTCCCTGACCTAAATCTCGGCGATTCGGCAACCCTTGGATACGAATGACGCCGCGCGCTGATCGTAGTGCGCAAAGCGTTCGTCCATGGTCTGACCACGCCGATAGCGTATGTAGATCTGTTGAATGATGACCGCGAACTTCATTACCGAAAAGGCGTAATACCATTGAATGTCGTCGACATCGAATCCGCTGCATTTACAGTATTGTTCTACGATCTCTTCGCGGCTGGCAAAGCCCGGTTGCCACGTCGGCATGGCGGCCCACTCTATCCACGCCGGATCGTCGCCGGGTTCCACCCACTGGTTGAGCAGGTAGCCGAGATCCATCAGCGCATCACCGCTGGTGCACATGTCCCAATCGAGAACGGCAACGGCGATGGCCGGATCCTGTGCGTCGACCAACATGTTATCGAGCTTGTAGTCGTTATGCAGAATTGACACATGACGTGTCGTCGGTTGTCGTCGCTCGAGCCAGGCGATGAGCTTCGCCATTTCGGCGTTCTCCTCGTGAGCGGCCGCCTGCCAACGCTTGCTCCAGCCCTGCAGCTGACGTTCGACAAAGCCCTGGGGATGGCCCAGATCGGCAAGCCCGGCGGCCTCGCGATCGACGCCATGCAGATCTGCCAGAACGCTCACCATCATCTCCCCGATACGCCGGCGAAGCGCCGGTCCATCCGCCGCCAGGGGCGGTAAGCGATTACGAATGACGATGCCGTGGCGGCGCTCCATGACCTGAAAGGGCGCGCCCAGAATAGTCTCGTCGTCGCAGTAGAGATGACACTCGGGAGCCAGCGAAAAGTGCCGGTGCAGCTTCGAGAGCACGCGAAACTCGCGCTGCATGTCGTGGGAGCCGGGAGCAATTGGCCCCAGGGGCGGACGGCGCAGGACGTATTCCGTATCGCCGAATCGAAGCAGATAGGTGAGGTTTGCGTGCCCGCCGCGAAACTGCCGCAGGAGGAATTCACCGTCGGCGATCGGCAGTCGCTCGCGCAGATAGGGCTCCAGCCGTTTCAGGCTGAGTTGTTCGTCGGCGCGCGGCGCGATGAGCTCGGGATCGTCGTGGCTGGACATCAGACGACGTCATCTTCAGGGCGGCCGGGGACGATATCACGTTGGTCCGTGATCAGGTGCAGTAGAGCCGGTCCGTCGCTGGCCATCGCGGCCTGCAGTGCGGCAGCGAAGTCCGCGCTGTGCTCGACGCGCCACCCGGGTACCCCGTAGGCGCGCGCCACGGCGACGAAGTCCGGACTGGCGATGCGTGTCGCGTAGTCGCTCCCGTCAGCATACTGTTGCCACTGTGCGTGAAGTATCGAACCGTGCGCCTGGTTGTCACAGACGATGACGACGATGTTCAAGCGCTCCTGTGCGGCCGTGGAAAGTTCCTGGCCGGTCATCATGAAGCCGCCATCGCCCACGAAGGCGATGATTGGCGCATCCGGAACGGCAAGCGCCGCGCCGATTGCGCCGGGAACCGCATAACCCATGGCGCCGGAGACGGGGCCAGCAAAACGTCGCGGTGCGGAGAATCGGTAGTATCGGTGCACCCAGCGGGCGAAACTGCCGCCGTCGGTAAGCACCACGGCTTCCTCGCCCGCGGTCTCGCTGATGATCTGGACCACGGCGGACAAATCCACCGCCCCGTGGGCTTCGCCGGTGGTGATAGAAGACAGGTTCAAGTAGGCCGCGTGCAATTCGTCGCGCCACGCTGCACGTTCTTCAGGAAAGCCGTCGAGTTCACGATTCAGACTGGTCAATGCCGACCCAACGTCGGAATGAATAGTCACGTCCGCTGCCGCACCTTCGAGAACTTTTGCGTCCGGATAAAGATGAACGAGTTTTTGATCCGAGCGCAACAGCGAGTAGTCTTCCGTAGTGATGCCATCGAGGCGCGTGCCGACGGCGAGCACGAGATCCGCACGTGCGAATGCGTCCCGTTGAAAATCGGCGCGATTGATTTCCAGATGCCCGGCGTAGGCGGGATGCTCGTTAGGGAAAACGTCCATCTGGCGATAGGCGGATACCACCGGTGCCGCCAGCTTTGCGGCAAATTCCACCAGCAATTTCCCCGCGCGCTCCTGCGACACCATTTCTCCGGCGATGATGATGGGAAAGCGCGCTGTCGTAACGGCGTCCAGCGCAGCCCGGATGGATTCCGCCGGTGCAGGGTGGCGGTTCGAATCCACCGCAACGATGGGAACTGCCTCGTCGACTCGGGCCTCGGTGATATCCCTGGGTAACACGACCACTACCGGGCCCGGGCGTCCGGCCATGGATTCCCGTACCGCCTGCCTTGTGATTGTTTGAATGTCGGTGGCGCTGCCGGGCTCCATGACGGCCTTGGCAACGGGCGCGAACATCGCGTGGTGATCGATTTCCTGGAACGCCTCCCGGCCCTTGGATCGCGTGCGCACATGACCGATGAACAAGAGCAGTGGGGTGGAACTCTGGCGTGCAGTATGAATGCCGATGGCGGCATTGGTGGCGCCGGGTCCGCGGCTCACGAACACCGCCGCCGGCCGGCCGCTCAGCTTGCCGTAGGCCTCGGCGGCAAAGGCCGCGCCGCCCTCATGGCGGGTGCTGAGTAAACGAAAGCTGTCGCGCTTGACCCGAAGGGCCTCGATGACGGTGAGAAAACTCTCCCCGGGTACCGTAAATCCGGTGTCGACGCCAAGAGCGAGAAGCGTGTCGACAAGCGCTTCACCACCGTTCATAGGCTCTCGCTGCCCCGTATGCGGTTGTTCATGCCTGAATCTCCCTCCGGCTGCCCATGGCCCCGGCTAATCTGGCAGAGGCTGACCAAGCTGGCAATGCGCCCAAGGGTGCAGAAGCACAATGGATTGCCGATACTCAATAGCACAATGAGCAAAACCACCCGCTGGCTGCAGGATCAAATCGGCGTCTGGTTGGACGAAGGTCTGATCGACGCAGCGCTGGCCGAAACCCTGCGGGCCCGTTATCCCAGCGGCGATCAGGATACCCCCTGGAGCCGTATAATCATTTCGAGCGTCGGGGCCGTCGTATTCGGCCTCGGCATCATTCTGTTCTTCGCCTACAACTGGGCGGACATGCACAAGTTCGTCAAGCTGGCGCTGGTCTTCGGGGCTGTGCTTGCGGCCCATGGCACCGGCCTCTATCTGTCCGCCTCGGACGATGCAAAACGCGGCCTGGTGGAGAGCCTGCATGTCATGGGGACGATGCTGTTCGGCGCCGGGATTTGGCTGGTGGCCCAGATCTACCACATCAATGAGCATTACCCGAACGCCTTCTTCGTCTGGGGCCTTGGCGCACTGGCGCTGGCCTGGGCCATGCCATCCGTCGCTCAGGGCTTAATGGCGGTGTTGTTGATATTTCTCTGGAGCTGCTTCGAGGTGTTCGGCTTTTCTTCACCCAATTATCCGGGTCCGTGGATTGTATTGATCGGCATCCTGCCTCTGGCCTGGATGCAACGCTCGCGGGTGTTATTGTTCTTCGCCCTGGTTGCCTTCATTACACTGTACGCCTTCAACGTAGGGCAGGTAGAGGATGACCTGCTTATCGGGGCGCTTTTTTATTGTGCTTGCCTGTATCTGGCTGCGGGCCGGCTCAGCATCCGCAGTGTATTTGCGCAGAGCGCTCCGCTTTTCAACATCGTTGGGTACAGCGTTTATCTGGTTCTCCTTTATCTGTTCAGCTTCAAGGAGATTGCGCGAGAGCTGGCGAAATTGAATCCTGAGAGTATCGACGCCTGGTCGTATTTCGTCGTTCCTTTTATTGCCGCACTGGTTGCATGGATGGCTCTGCTCGCCACCGGCGCCTGGCAAAGGGCCGACGTAATTCGACGCTGGGAAGTAAGTCTCATACTGACCTCCATGCTGCTCGTTTTGATCGCTCAGTTCGGCATGTCCCGCGAGCATGCCGGCATCGTTATGCTGATATTCAATCTCGTTTTCCTGGGTCATTGCATCATCATGATTATCAGCGGCACGGCCCGTCTGAACTGGAAACAGGTGAGCCTTGGATGCGTGTTGTTCTCGGCACTCGTGTTCGCGCGATTCACGGATCTCTTCGACGATCTATTGATGCGTTCGCTGTTTTTCCTGGCGATGGGAGCAGGATTGTTCTTAATCGGTAACTTCTATTCACGCCGCAAGAAGCAGCAAGGCACCAGTCATGCGTAAGTATCTGGTTATTCTTTGCATCGCTGCGCAAGTGCTGGTGCTTGGTGTCATGGCGGGAGAGCGCGAGCTCATTCTGGCCACCGGCGAGAGAATATTTCTGCGAACAGCACCCATCGATCCGCGGGATCCGTTTCGCGGAGACTTCGTACGGCTACGCTACGATATTTCTGTCGTGGCAGCCGGGAAAATCCGTGGGGGCGTGCGCGATCACGCAAAGGAAAAAGGGTACCCGGTATATGCGATGCTCAAGAAGGGAACGGAAGATCTCTACAGCGTCGATTATCTGACCGATGAAAAGCCCGGGGAGGGGATCTTTCTGCGCGGCCGGCTCAACCGTGACTGGCGCCTCGGGCGCACAGGCAGCGGCGTTGCCGTGAGCTATGGCATCGAGCAGCTATTCGTGGAGCAGGGCAGCGGTAAGGACATCGAAAAACGCCGGGGTGCGCGCAATAGCCTGCAGGTTCCCATGGAGGTGGAGGTTGCCGTTGGCTCCGGCGGTACATCCGTGATTCGGGATTTTCGCTGGAGCAGGCTGGGCATGAGTCTGAAAATGTTGCGCTTCCATCGCCGCGATCGCAATACGAATCTCGATGAGGTCACCGAGCCTTTGAGTCCCAAGCTGGAGATCACTCTGCAGAACGTTTCCGACGCACCCTTATTCGTAGTTGATCCCGGTAACCATTGTGGCTTTCGCATGGAACCGACGGCGCGGGTGTCCAGGCAGTATTCGTCGGTCTATGACGGCTGTCGGAACATCCAGGTATCCGGTCTCGATCTCGTCGAGCTTGCACCCGGCGAGGCCTATACGGTGGAACTCGATCTGACCGAGCCGCGCTGGTACATGAGTGTCGGCGGAAAAACCGGGGAAATAGGCAGGTACGCCAACAACGACAGCTTTCGTATCGTCTATCAGCCGGCAGCCGTTGGAATAACGACCCCAGCCGAAGGTATGTGGAAGGGAGAGCTTCCAAGCAGCGCTTTTACCGCGTTTCGGGTTCTCGACTGATCCCTCGATCAGGTACCGGATTCGCGTTTCTGCCGCCACCCCTGTCCCGGATTCTTCTTCAGCTCCTCTCGGGCAATGGTCCGGCGGTGCACCTCGTCGGGCCCATCGGCCAGGCGCAGGCTGCGGGCCCGGGCCCAGGCTTTGGCAAGCCCGAAATCGTCGCAGACGCCTGCCGCCCCGTGCACCTGGATGGCGCGGTCCATCACCGCCAGGGCCATGTTCGGCACGATAACCTTGATCATGGCGATGTGGGCGCGGGCTGCCCTGGCCCCGTCCGTGTCGATGTCGAAGGCAGTCTTCAGGACCAGCATACGTGCCTGCTCGATGGCGATGCGGGAATCGGCAATGGCGTCCATGACGCCGCCTTGCTCCGACAGCGGCTTTCCGAATGCAACCCGGCTCGAGGCACGCTGGCACATGGCGTCCAGGGATCGCTCGGCCATGCCGATCAACCGCATGCAGTGGTGGATGCGCCCCGGCCCCAGGCGGGCTTGAGCGATCTCGAATCCGCGTCCTTCGCCGAGCAGGAGATTCTCCAGCGGCACCCGGACATCGTCAAAATCGATCTCCATGTGGCCGTGGGGCGCGTCATCGTAGCCGAACACGGATAAATGGCGCAGCACGCGCACGCCCGGTGTGTCCATGGGCACCAGGATCATGGATTGCTGTTTGTGGGGCGCGGCTTCGGCGTCGGTCTTCCCCATGAAGATGAGCACATTACAGCGCGGATCGCCGGCCCCCGAAGTCCACCACTTGCGGGCGTTAAGAACGTATTGGTCACCATCGCGCCGGATAGAGCCCTGTATATTGGTGGCGTCTGAAGAAGCGACGGCGGGCTCCGTCATGGCGAACCCGGAACGGATCTCCCCATCGAGCAACGGCCTCAGCCAGCGCTCCTTGTGCTCGCGGCTCCCAAAGCGTGCCAGTACCTCCATGTTCCCCGTGTCCGGCGCCGAGCAGTTGAACACTTCAGGACCGATGGGTGAGCGGCCCATGATCTCGCAAAGCGGGGCATAGTCGAGATTGCTGAGGCCGGCGCCGAGATCGGATTCCGGTAGAAACAGATTCCACAGATCCGCCTGGCGAGCCCGTGCCTTCAATTCTTCCATAATCGCCGGCAGCTGCCAGCGCGATTCGCCGCCCTCGAGCTGTTCATAGTAAAGCGCTTCAGCCGGGTACACGTGCTCGTCCATGAACGCGGCCAGACGGGCCTGGAGCGCCAGTTGCTTGTGCGAGTAAGATAAGTTCACAGTGCGTGTCCTCAAAGGGATGGCTGGTTCACTTGTTGACTGCAACCTACTCGAGTAGCGCCGCAGCTGCTTTGTAGCATATTTCTGCTCAGTTGAATTATGAGGGGCGATTTACATGACCATACCGGAAGCGGTTATCGTATCCACGGCCCGCACGCCCATTGGCAAAGCCTTCCGCGGCGCTTTCAATAACACCCACGGCGCCGTCATGGCGGGACACGCCATCGCCCATGCCGTGGCGCGCGCCGGGGTCGACCCTGGCGAGGTGGAGGACGTGGTCCTCGGCTGCGGCATGCCGGAGGGCGCCACGGGCAAGAACATTGCCAGATTATCCACCATTCGTGCCGGTCTTCCAGTGACGACCGCGGCCACCACCATTAACCGTCTTTGCAGCTCAGGACTCCAGGCGATTGCACTGGCCTGCCAGCGGATCATGCTCGACGGCGTGCCGGTTGCTGTTGCGGGCGGTGTGGAATCCATCAGCCTGGTGCAGGGCAATCTCAATCAACAGCACTTCACCGAAGAGTGGCTCATGCAACACAAGCCCGAATTGTGGATGCCGATGATCGAGACTGCCGATACCGTCGCCGAGCGCTATGCGATCAGCCGCGACGCCCAGGACGAATACGCCCTCATGAGCGAGCAGCGCACCGCCGCGGCCCAGGCGAGCGGGCGCCTGGACGAGGAGATCGTGCCGCTGGAGACCACCAAGCTGGTCACGGACAGGGACAGCGGCGAAACCCGTGAGGAAAGCGTGACGCTGGAGCAAGACGAGGGCAATCGCCCCGGCACCACCGCCGAGGGTCTTGCCGGATTGGCGCCGGTTCGCGGGGAGGATTGCAGCATCACCGCCGGCAATGCCAGTCAACTCTCCGATGGCGCGTCGGCCTGTGTCGTTATGAATGCCGCGCTTGCCGAAAGGCGTGGCATCGAACCATTGGGCGTCTTCCGAGGCTTTGCCGTAGCAGGCTGTGAACCCGATGAGATGGGTATCGGTCCCGTGTTCGCCGTGCCGAGACTGTTGCAACGCCACGGATTGAGTGTTGACGACATCGATCTCTGGGAGCTCAATGAGGCATTCGCCGTGCAAGTCGTCTACTGTCGGGAGCGGCTGGGAATACCCCTGGAACGGTTGAATGTGGATGGCGGCGCAATCGCCATCGGCCATCCTTACGGTATGAGCGGTGCTCGTCTGGCGGGTCACGCACTCCTGGAAGGCCGGCGTCGCGGCGCACGGCGGGTCGTCGTGACCATGTGCGTCGGTGGCGGAATGGGGGCGGCAGGGCTATTCGAAGTTAATTGACAGCCCGCGGCCCGCCAACTGGAAGGCTTGCTACTTTTTCTTGACGAATTGCCAGCCTTTCTCCGGATCCTTGCAGAGATGGAATGTGAACTGTCCTTGCAATGGCGGTGACGTCGTGCGGTCGATGGCCCTGGCTTTCCGGCAGGTATGACCCGCTTCGTTGCTGTAGGTCTCCAACGGCGTGATGGTGCCCGAGGCGCCGGTTGCGGGATTGCTCCACTTCCTGACGGTCATATCGGCATAGTTGTCCAGAGCGTCGAGACCCGCTTCGTCGGCGATCCTGTTGTCCTCCGTCGTGTAGTACGCAATCGGGCTGTAATCCATGAATCCCAAAGCCTGGCTGTACGCGGACGGGGCGATTGAAACCATCACGATTGCCGCAATGGTGGCGAACTCAACTGCTCTCATGGTCGGAGCTCCATATATAGTGAGTATCCAGATGCTGGAACCGGTGCTCAGAGCCGGTTTCGAGCGCTCACCGTAGAGTACTGGATCACAGCTTTCAAGGAAGCAGACTACCCGGCGCCGCCACTGGTCTATCCTATGTCAGGGACCGGAAAGGGGCTAAGCTCTGGCATGGGCCGTGTGGCCGCCAGCAATTTCACGCAATGGTAGACCGCCTACTCGTAATCGACGACGCCAAGGACGTACAGGATCTCATCAGTTTTTGCGCGCGGCGTAATTGGCCCCAGGCGGAAGTGGATTGGTACGATCCTGTCGCCGAGGGTAAACCCGCCGCCGATTTTGACTGGTCTCGTTACGATTTCATATTTCTGGATGCCCATTTCGGGGTGACCGGCAAGGACGGGCTGAGTTGGCTGAAGGAGTTCAGCCGAGATGGCAAGCTCCCTCCGGTCATCGTGCTGACCGATCAGGTTTCTGAAGAATCCTCCGCCATTGCACGCAAGTTGGGCGCGAGGTACTACATCGATAAGCACGACCTGTCTCCCCGTCTACTGGCCAGCGCCGTCGAAGCAATTCTCGAAAACCGTGCCTGGATCGGCGCCAGTGCAAATGATGGCCTCGACGATACCGACGATGACGCCGATATGGTGGAGATTGATGATCTCGACAGCATCATCGATGCTGAGCTGCCGGCACTTGATCTGGAGCTTTACGACGACGAAGGATCCGAGCCGATTATCGAAGAGGAACTGGCGGGTGTTTTCGGATCCGGTAGCGACGAACCGAATCTGAAGGAAATCGGAGAGCCGCTTCAGTCATTACCGTTCAACGTCGCGATTCCGGGTTATCGGTTGCATCGAATTCTTTCGAGCAGTGCATCGTCTCTTGTGCTGCTGGCGGAGCGCAAAAAAGACGACAGGCTCGCCGTGCTCAAAGTCATATCCACCGACGTGAAGGACGACAAAAAAATTCTCAAGCGGTTCATGCGTGAACAGGCGATGCTTGCGAAGCTTCGTCATCCAAACGTCGTGAAGATATACGCCGGCGGCGTTACCGACGACAGCGCCTATATCGCCATGGAGTATTTCCCCGGAGGCGATCTCAGGAAACGTATCGATGCCGGTGTCCCGGAGGGCAAGGCTCTCGAGTATTTTCGCGACGTCGCCAAGGGGCTTGGAGCCGCCCACGAGATGGGAATCGTGCACCGGGACATCAAGCCAGCCAATATACTCCTGCGCAAGGATGACAGCCTGGCCATCGCGGATTTCGGCATTTCGAAGTCCCTCGGTGCCAGCACTGCAATTACCGTAGTCGGCTTCGTCATGGGAACGCCCTTCTACATCAGCCCGGAGCAGATCGACGGTGAGCCGGCCACCGCGTGCAGCGACCTTTACAGTCTCGGAGTGATTCTGTTCGAGTTGCTTACCGGCGAGCGTCCCTACCCTCAGACCCGGCTCCCGGCCCTGTTGCGCGCGCACACCGAAGACCCGCTGCCGCGACTGCCCCAAGAGCATAAGCACATGCAGTTCGTGCTGGATGGCCTGATGGCGAAGAATCCCACGGAGCGCTTTCAGTCGGTTCCTGAACTGCTGGTCGCCCTGGGCCCGGAATAACCTGTCCCGGGGCCCTCCGCTGCGCGGCGGATCCCAGTCTCCCAGGCTGCCTCAGCCGACTTGATTTGTCCCGGGCCCCACGTAACACTAGCGGCCAAGGGGTAGTGAGTTCCTGAAGAATAACCTCGTATTTCCCCGCAGGAGGAGACCAAAAATGATCAAAACCAGACGCCCTAATCTCTCACGCCGTTCATTCCTCGCGGGAATGGGCGCTGTCGCCGCTGGTATCCATTTCGTACCGCGCCACGCCCTCGCCGCCGAGGAAGCGAAACTGAATTTTTATAATTGGGACACATACATCGGCGAGACGACCCTGGATGATTTCAAGAAAGCCTCGGGTATCGCGGTCAAAATGGATCTCTACGCCGACAACGAAGAGTTGTTCGCCAAGCTCAAGGAAGGCAACCCCGGCTACGATTTGATCATTCCCACGAACGATTTCGTCGAGCGTATGGTGACGGCCGAAATGTTGGTGCCAATCGATCATTCTCTGATCCCCAATATGAAGAACATCGATCCGAACTTTCTCGATGCGGATTTCGATCCGGGCCGCAAGTACAGCCTGCCCTATATGTGGGGGTCCATCGGAATCGGCTACCGCAAATCCAAGGTCGATGGCGTGCCGGACAGCTGGAAATGGTTGTATGACTCAGACAAGTATTCCGGCCGTATCGCTTTGCTCGCCGACGGCGGCACCGTAGTTGGCATGGGTCTCAAGTACAAAGGCCACTCTTTGAATTCCAAGGATAGGGCACTTATCAAAGAGATCGAGGCCATGGTCATCAAGCAGAAGCCGCACATCAAGGTTTTTGCCGAGGACAATGGTCAGGACCTGCTCGCTTCCGGAGAAGTGGATCTCACCATGGAATGGAATGGCGATATTCTTCAGGTCATGGCAGAGGATGATGACATCGGTTACGCCGTACCCAAGGAGGGCGGGCTGCTGTGGGAGGATTGCATGTGCATTCCCAAGGGCGGCGCGCATCCGATGAATGCCCACAAGTTCATCAACTACATTCTCGACGGCACGGCCGGTGCGGCAATCGCCGACTACATTCAGTACGCAACGCCGAACAAAGCGGCGAAGGCACTGTTACCGGATGAGTACAGCAAGAATCCGGCAATCTTTCCGCCGGATTCGGTGATCGCGGTAAGCGAAGCCGCGCTCTATCTTGGAGAAGATCGCCAGCGCGTCATCGATGAGACCTGGACGCGCATTCAAGCTGCGTAGTGGTCTGAGCTTGGCAGGGCGGCTCCCGGAAGGGGCTGCCCTGGTTTTCCGCATGGCCGGCGATCGGCGTTGGGGGGCGACGATGTTGAGTAAAGCGCCACGTGGATAGCTGGCGTCGCAATCCGCTGGTCTTCTGGATCTTCAGTATCCCACCCAGCCTCTGGTTAGCCGTCTTCTTCATCGCACCCCTGGCGCTCGTGTGGGTGATGAGCTTTGGTGAAAAGCGCGGCATCGTCGACATCGCCATCACCGGCACGCTGGAGAACTACTGGCGGGCGCTGGATCCTCTCTATCTTCAAATATTCGCGAAATCTTTCTGGTATGCAGGCCTTACTACGGCAATCTGCCTCGTCGTGGCATTTCCCATCGCGCTGGCTATAACCTTCACCAGCCCGCGCTGGAAACCCGTACTGCTGCTCATCGTCATCCTGCCTTTCTGGACCAACCTGCTGATTCGGACCTACGCGCTCATCGCCGTGCTGCGAACGCGGGGATACGTCAACTTTGGATTGGAATGGATGTGGGACGGAGCCAATGGCTTCCTGACCGCCCTCGGCCTCGGGGATTTGCAACTGCTCGGTGCGCAATTTCAACCCCTGCAGATGCTTTACAACAATTTCGCGGTCGTGTTCGGCCTGGTGTACGTGTACCTGCCGTTCATGGTACTGCCCCTTTACGCGTCGCTGGATCGTATGGACAAGTCCTATCTGGAGGCGAGTCTGGATCTGGGCGCGAGCCAGCTGCGGACCTTTCTGTCCATCGTAGTGCCGCTTGCGATGCCGGGGATCGTTTCCGGCGTCATCATCACCTTCATTCCGACCCTTGGTGCATTTCTGACACCGGATCTTCTGGGTGGCACCGATAGCCAGATGATCGCCAATGTCATCGAGCGCCAGTTCAAGTCGGCGAACGATTGGCCCTTCGGTGCGGCGTTGTCGTTTCTGCTCATGTACATAACCTTTTTCGCACTGGCGGTTCGCGCCCTCATGTCCAAAGGCACCTCCGCCATGGAGGCCGGCTAGTGGCCATTTTTCACCGCCAAGCCATCGGTCCGCTGGATTACAGCCGGCGACTCTGGATACGCGCGAGCCTGCTCGCGACCTTCGTGTTTTTGTACGCACCCATCGTAACCCTCATTGCTTTTAGTTTTAATGACAGCCGGCGCAACATAGTCTGGCGCGGGTTTACGATGAAGTACTACGAAAAGGCCTGGAACAATGAGAGCCTACTCGAGGCTTTTACCAATTCACTGAGCATCGCCTTCTTCAGCACGATCATCAGCACTGTTCTCGGCACCATGGTAGCAGTCATGTTGTGGAGATTTCGATTTCCCTTCAAGGGAGCCTACGAAGGTGCGATGGCGCTGCCAATCGTCATTCCGGAAATCTGCATGGGCATTGCGATGCTTGCGTTTTTCGCCCGCGTCGGCTGGCCTACCGGACTCCCCTGGCCACTGAACCTGAGCGCGATCACTATCGCCCACATATCGTTCAGTTTTCCTTTCGTGGCCGTGGTCGTTCGTGCCCGGTTGGTGAATTTTAACCGCGAGCTGGAAGAGGCGGGCAAGGATCTCGGCGCCAGTGAGTGGCAAATCTTTCGCGATATTCTATTGCCTTTTCTCCGGCCCGGGATCGTCGCCGGCGCGTTGCTGGCATTCACGCTTTCCCTGGATGATTTTGTTATCACCTTTTTTACCTCCGGACCCGACACGATTACCTTCCCGGTAAAAGTCTATTCGATGGTGCGATTTTCTGTTACACCCGAAGTCAATGCTGCCTCGACAGTGTTGATCGTGATAACCGTGGTGCTCACCTCCATGGCATTGTGGCTACAGAACCGAAATCAGAACGACAACGCAGTGAATTGAAGCCATGATCGAGCGTGAATCCATCATATCGATTAAGAATGTCAGCAAACGCTTCGGCGATGTCGTGACTGCCGTCGACGACGTTTCACTCGAGATAATGGAGGGTGAGTTCTTCGCGCTGCTGGGCCCATCTGGGTGTGGGAAGACAACTTTGCTGAGAATGCTTGCCGGATTCGAGATTCCCAGTGAAGGGACGATAACCATAGACGGCATGGATATGGAAGGCGTGGATCCGAACCGCCGTCCGGTAAATATGGTGTTTCAGTCTTACGCCGTTTTTCCTCACATGAGAGTATTCGATAATGTCGCCTACGGACTCAGGGTGACGGGCGTTGCAAAGGCAGAGATCAAGGAGCGTGTCGAAGAAGCCCTGGGGCTCGTGCAGCTCGATGGATTCGGCAGTCGCGAACCCGACCAGCTGTCTGGCGGCCAGCGTCAGCGCGTTGCGTTGGCACGAGCGTTGGTCAAGCGCCCGCGCGTGTTATTACTCGACGAACCACTGTCGGCGCTGGATGCAAAGCTTCGCGAGGCCATGCAGCTCGAGCTGGTGCGTCTTCAGCAGACCGTCGGCATTACTTTCATCATCGTCACCCACGACCAGGACGAGGCGCTTTCCATGGCTGATCGCGTCGCCGTAATGGAAGTGGGGAAAGTGCGGCAGATTGCGCCGCCGAGCGACTTGTACGAGTATCCCGCCAGCCAGTTCGTGGCGGATTTTATCGGCAAGATGAACTTGTTCGAAGGGCGGGTAATATCGTCTCGCGGTGGAGTCCTCCAGGTGACGATTTCCGGACTGGGGGATCTTGAAGTGCCCTACGACGGAGATGCATCCGGGGACATCGGGATTGCCATCCGGCCGGAGAAACTCCGCGTCTCGGTGGAACAACCGGCACAAGCCTGCATCTGCTTTCCCGCCGTGCTCGATAACGTCGCGTACCATGGCAGCGAAAGCCATATGTTCTTTACCACCGATTCAGGCGCGCAGCTGACAGCCACGGTACAGAACGCAACCCGCACAAATGCGCGAAGCACGCACGGCCAGCGGCTGTGGGTGAGCTGGATTCCCGGAGATACCTTGATACTTACCGAATGACGGCGGCCCGGCAGTTACGGTGTTGCCCCGTCTAGCTATCGGCGGCCTGCAGCTCCCTGTGCAATATCTGCAGCATGCCGTGGGGATCATCGCCTATGTCCCATGTGGTGGTCGCGAAGGCGGCATCTATCTTATCGTCCCCTTGAAAAGGTGGCTTATCGGCAAGAGCCGTCTGGACTTTCCTGATGACTCCGTAGGCCGCGTCGATCCCGCACTCCGGCAAGATGACGAGTATTTCCACAGCAGACAGGGCGCCGACGAAGTCGGCCCAGCGCAGCGCCCCTTTGAGGCCCTCGGCGATGCGCTGGCGTGCCGTGTCCTGCCATTCCTCGGTGGGTTCGCTGCCACTGACAGGGCCAAAACGCACCTGTACCAGGGTTAAGTCATTTCCATAGCGGCGGCTGCGCGATACCTGGGAACTCAATTCCTGGACGATGGCCTGACGGTTCAATATGCCGCTTTTCGAGTCGAGCCTGGAAGGATCGCGGCCGGCGGCGGTGGCCACCCGTCCCTTCTGACGGCTCTCGAAGGCGGACACGTCGGTGAAGATACGCAGCGACCCCACCTGCCCGTTTTCGGCCTCGATGTGCGACAGCGCGCATTCCAGCCAGCGGGACTTTCCGGAATCCGAGGTGACCACGTAGCGGTCTACCTGGGTCCGGACAGGATCGGAATCCCGGCCGAGCACCGCCGACATGTCGGCTCCGACTATGGCCTCGGGGTCGGTTTCCAGGAGCTCGCAAAAGCTCTCATTCGCCCAAATCACCTGGTCTCGCGCGTCGCACAAGACGATGCCCGCGGGAAGGCCGGACAACAGGTCCCGGCAATCGCTGGCGGACAGCGGAAAATCGTTCATCTATCGGTCTCCCTGGCTTCGCCACGATGCCCTGGGGCGGCGGACGAAGAGAAATGGAACGATTTAAGTGTAGACGCTCTGGCAATGAAACCTAAGGCGCCGGCGGATGGGGGTGGACGTTGGGGCCGATCCCGGGAATGGGGCGGCGGGGGGCCAGCGCTCGGCGCTGGTCACTCTCCGGGAGCGCCGTCCACGGCGGCGGCAACAGACCGCTGCCAGTGCTGCAGAGCCGGTTCGTTGCGGCCGTAGGTGAGGTGGGTTTGCGCCCCCGAGCGCAGGCCTCGCTGGATGCCCTCGCCTACGGGGAAATCCTCCTCCTCCACAGTACGCAGCGTGAGGTCGATGTTACGCCGCCAGTGCTCATGGGCGCTTTTGCTGGTAGCCGGCTCAGGAATGTAGAAATCGAGAAAGGCCACACACTCGTCGACCTTGTGGCCGTTGGGAAAGACGCGCCAGACTTCGGCGTGATCGCTTTGCATGACGATGACCGAATTGGGAAACAGGATATATACCAGCGCCGTGTGCTTTACGAGATCCCATTCGCTTTCCGGCAGCCTGCGCATATCGTTGATGCTCTTCCGTGGAAGTGTCTCACGCATGTTCGAGCCGAAGGGTTGAAACAAGCACACATTGTGTAGAAATATCGGCGCGACGGTTTGCGTGTGCAGCACGGCGAAATGATAGGATTCGAGGAAGGTGTCGATGAGCATCTTCCAATTCATTTGGCGACGCAGAACACGTGTCGTGTAGTGATGGTAGTTTCCGAAGCCATAGCTCGCGAGCTCAGGACCGAGCCCGGCGAGTTCCTGGTCAATATCGAAGCTCCCGCCCGGTTCTGGTTGAACCCATATACAGCCGAATCGCTCGCACGCGGGAAGCGCCACCAGACCGTGGGCGTCACGGTCGACGCCTTCGAAGTTCCGGCCGTCGGGGATCCCGACCAGCTTTCCCTGGTCGTCGTAACTCCACCCGTGATAAGGACAGACAAAACTGCGTTTCATGTGGCCGCAACCCGCGGCAACCTGTGCCCCCCGGTGGCGGCAGACATTCAAAAACGCACGCACTTTACCGTCACTGTCACGCACAATCAGAATCGGGACGCCGCAGTTGGCGTCGGTAAAGTAATCGCCGGGTTCTGGAATGCGGCAGCCGAGCCCCATCATCAATGGATAGCGGCGAAACAGAATTTGAATTTCGCGTTCCAGCCGATCCGGATCCGTGTAATTTACGATTGGATTCGTGCTGACAGCGTCCGCGAGGCAGGTAGTGCCGGCGTCCAGGTGTTTGAATACCTCGCGGGCGAGCTCGACCTGCAGTGAATGTTCCATGCGCCTGGCTAAAGCGTCACAGCTCGCCCCAACCACGGCGGCGTTTCCACCGAATCTTCGGTATCACCAGACCGAGGATCATACCACCGAGCAACACCCCGGCTCCGGCAATGAACCAGTCTCGTTCCGAACGCTCTTTCAAGGCGCGGTTTCGTTGCTGGGCCGTGTCCAAATCCGTGGTCAGTTCCTCGAGCTGACTGTTCAAGCTTTGGTTGCGTTCGTTGATGGCCAACGTATCGGCCGCTGCCTGCTTGATCTGGGCCAGCTCGGTTTGCAGCACTTTCTTGTCTTTCGCAAGCTCGCTTCTACTCTGCTCGATCTCGCCCGCCGTTTGACCCAATGTTTCCAGCTGGCTTGCCAGGTCCCTGGCAATCTCGCGCTCCCTGGCGAAATTTTCCACGGCTTCCGCCAGTTGCGCTCGCGCCGCCGGCTCCTCCATGAGAAAGCGGGTCAGGATCCAAACCTCCGTACCGTCGTCCAGGGCGACCCGGGAATATCCCGTATCGGCATCTTCCTCGAGAACCGTCACTCGGGCGCCACTGCTCAGCATATGGGTGATGCGGTGCGTGGTGCTCGGCCCCTGGCGCGTCTCCAGGCGTAGAGAATCAGTCACATAGCGCACTGTTTGGGCATGAAGGGGACCGGTCAGGATACTGAGCAGGCAAATAAACGCGATCTTCCGCACGAGCACTTCCTCGACTGTTCTGAAGTTGACTTGACCCGCCGGTGAGCAAGTAATCTCTTCACGGCACCCATGGCATCTGGCCTTGTCACCGAATGCTTACATCAATTCGGGTAATATCAAACAGTTACCAATAGTATTTAGCAAAACTCTTAACGTCAAAGGATCAACAATCATGACTCAACCAATACCGGAGTCCCACCGCGACATTCTGGATAGGAAGGCTCTTGCCCACTTGGCCACTCTGATGCCCGACGGCCGCCCCCAGTCGACACCGGTGTGGTGCGATTTCGACGGCACCCACGTACGCATCAACTCCGCAAAGGGCCGCCGCAAGGACCGCAACATGCGCCGGGATCCGAGGGTCTCCCTGTCGCTTTGCGATCCGGACAATCCCTTTCGCTATCTGGAAATTCGTGGGGAGGTCGTCGAGATCACCGAGGATGGTGCCGACGAGCATATCGACCAGTTGGCGCACAAGTACCTGGGAGTGGACACCTATCCCAACCGCCGGGCCGGGGAGGTGCGGGTAATCTACAAGATTGCCCCGCTGGGCTTTACCAAGATGGGGTAGAGGGCGGCGCGCCCCTCAGGCCGCGATGCCCATGTGGGTGAGCATGCTGAAGAGCTCCGAGGTGCTCTTGAAGCGGTCGTCGGGATTCTTGGCCATCAGCTTTACCAGCAACGGTTGCAGCTTGAAGAAGTCCATGGGCAGCTTGGGGATCGGTGCGTGCAGGTGCTGGAAGATCAGTGCGCTGACGGTGTCGCCGTGATAGGGCTTCCGGCCGGTCAGCATCTCGTAGAGGATTACGCCAAGGCTGTAGAGATCCGAGCCCCGGTCGGCCTGCACCCCTTGTGCCTGTTCCGGACTCAGGTAATGGGGTGTCCCGATGACGGTTCCAGCGCAGGTCAGATCGGACCCTTCGCTGATGCGCTTCGAGATCCCGAAGTCCGCCAGGGCCATGCTGTCGTCATCCCTGAACATGATATTGGCCGGCTTCAGGTCACGATGCACGATGCCGACTTCGTGGATGGCTTGCAGTCCAGAGGCGATTTGGTACAGACAATTGACGGCGTCATCCATGGAGATGCCGTGCTCGATGCGCTGCTTGAGGCTGCCGCGCCCGAAAAACTCCATGGCGATGAATCCGTACTTGTTGGTGAATCCCTGTTCAAGAATATTCACGACGTAGGGACTGTCGACCTCGGACACGAGCTTGCCTTCGCGGATAAAGCGCTGCAGATGTTCCGGATCATGCGCTACGGACCGGTCCAGAATCTTGACCGCCACGGTCAGGCCGTCCTGGACGCGCTCCGCAATGTATACGGTGCTGGCGAGCCCCCGGCCGATGACGCCGCCAAAGCGGTAAGTCGGCCTTCCCGGCTCGCCCTTTGAAGCCCGCTCGTTTTCGAAGCCATGGGTCATGGCTTCGGCTTCCAGGGGACTGACCGGCGATATCTCTGAGGACTCACTGCTGGAGTGGGCGAGGACTTCGTAGACCACGGCAGCCAGGCGCTCCGGGTTCAAATCAGCCTTGTTGAGGTAACCTCCACAGCCAAGCTTGATGGCGTCCGCCACCACGTAGGAATCACCGACCCCGGTAATGAGGATCGTGCGCGGGAATCCCGGGCGATGAATAACTTCCCTCAGCCAGTCGGTGCCTGTCTGGCCGTTTCCCAATTCGTAGTCGAGAAGCAGCACGTCGTAGGCAGCCCAGTTGAAATCCGGCTTGGGTTTTCCCAGGCTCAGGCTCGGGTATTCGGTGACCTCCACGCCGGGAATTTCCTGCTCGAGGAAAACATGCATGGATTCGAGCGTAATTTCGCAATCGTCGATCAGCAGAATTTTCATGGATCCACCGAATAGTGAGTCAGTCCAGCCCCGCCGGGAAAACGGGATGATCCTTATACTATCGGCCGATTTCCGGTGTTTTTGAGCCCTCGATGGTGCCAATGTGACACCCGCCCAATCCGGGTAAACTGGCGCAATTATCGGCCCTGGGGGCGGTTCGGAGCTCCAATTTCAGATCATGGCGGATCCCACGGAACACTGGCTTCGGCAGCTCGGCCTCGAGGAGTATGCGGGGATCTTTGCCGAGCAGCGGATAGACCAGGAGGTGCTCCCGCATCTCACGGATGGGGACCTGGAAAAGCTCGGTATCCCCCTGGGGCCTCGCAAGAAGCTCCTCAGGGCCATCGAGGGGCTCGAAGCGGACTCCGCGCCGTCCTCGGGCCGACCCGATACGCAGTCACAGGCAGCGGATTCCTCCCAGGCCGAGCGCCGTCAGCTCACCGTGATGTTCTGCGATCTGGTGGGCTCGACGGAACTGTCCCAGCGGCTGGATCCGGAAGATCTGCGCGAGATAAACCGCGCCTATCAGGACCTCTGCAAGAATACCCTCGAGTCCTATGAAGGAACTATCGCCCGCTATATGGGGGACGGAGTGCTCGCCTACTTCGGCTACCCACAGGCCCACGAAGACGATGCGGAACGGGCGGTTCTGGCGAGCCTTGATCTTCTACAAGCGATGGCCGGACTCAATGCAGAGATTTCAAAAGACCATGAAGTCGACCTGTCCATCAGAATTGGTATCGCCACCGGTCCGGTTGTAGTAGGCGACCTCATCGGTGAGGGTGCATCCCGGGAAAACGCCGTGGTCGGTGAGACACCGAACGTGGCTGCGCGCCTGCAGGCTCTTGCCGAGCCCGGTAGCGTAATTATCGCTCCCGGCACCTACGCTCTGACCGGCCGGCAGTTCGAGTACCAGGACGCTGGCACCCATGGGATCAAGGGGATCGCAGAGCCCGTGCGCACCTGGCGGGTGATTGGTCGCAGCGCCGCCCGCAGCCGTTTCGAAGCACTGCACAGATCCATGCTCACGCCGCTCATTGGTCGCGAGCACGAAATTGCATTGCTTCTGGACCGCTGGCAGCAGGCCAAGGATGGAGACGGCCAGGTCGTGGTGCTGACCGGTGAGGCGGGGATCGGAAAGTCCCGAATCGCCGAGACCCTGCGAGATCGTACGGCGGCCGAGCAGCCCATGCGGCTGCGCTACCAGTGTTCTCCCCATCATTCCAACAGCGAGCTGTTTCCGTTCGTGGAAGCTTTTCAGCGTGCGGCTCAGTTCAAGGACTCGGACGCTGCGGCGGATAAGCTCGAGAAGCTGGAATCGTTACTGTCTCAGGGCACCGATGACGTTGCAGCGGTCGCTCCCCTGTTTGCGGCTCTGCTGTCCGTGCCCACGGGCACTCGCTATCCGCCACTGGATATGAGCGCGGAGGCGCTGAAGGCCAGGACTCTGGAAGCGCTTTACGAACAAGTAGAAGGTCTCAGCCGTCGGCGGCCGGTGTTGGTGCTCTTCGAGGATGCCCATTGGGCGGACCCGACATCGCTGGAACTTCTCGCCATGCTGATCGAGCAGGTGAGATCCGCCCAGGTGCTCATCCTCATCACGGCACGACCCGAGTTTTCGCCATCCTGGTCGGATTACATGCACATCACGTCGTTTAATCTCAATCGCTTCAGTCGCGGTCTCGTCAACACCATGGTGGAGAAAGTCACCCGCGGCAAGTCGCTTCCCGATGAGGTGCGCGAGCAGATAATCGACAGAACCGATGGGGTGCCACTGTTTGTGGAAGAGCTGACAAAAACGGTGCTGGAATCGGGTTTGCTCGAAGAACGCGGTGCGAGCTATGTCCTGACCGGGCCACTACCGCCGCTGGCCATTCCATCCACCCTCAATGATTCATTGATGGCGCGGCTGGATCGGCTGGGGCCGATTAAGGACGTGGCACAAACCGCGGCGGTAATCGGACGGGAATTTTCTTATGCGCTGCTGGCGGCCGTTTCTCCGCTGGCCGACGATGCGTTGCAAGATGCCCTCGGTCAGCTGGTGGAGGCCGAGCTGATTTTCCCCCATGGGCGCACGCGGCACAGCTACATTTTCAAGCACGCTTTGGTCCAGGAGGCTGCCTACGATTCGATGCTGCGCAAGCGGCGCCGTCAACTGCATGGGAGTATTGCCGATGCTATTCAAGACCGGTTTCCCGAAATCGTCACGGGACAACCAGAGATGCTCGCCCGTCACTTCTCCGCGGCCGGTCAGGCCGCGACCGCGACCGATTACTGGCTGCAGGCCGGTCGCCGTGCCACGGAACGTTCGGCGAACAAGGAAGCCGTGCGTCATCTGCTGTGCGGGCTCGAAGAACTGAAGGAGTTGGCGCCGTCTGTGGAACGCGATCGGTTGGAGCTTTCCCTGCAGATCGCCATGACCACGCCGATTACGGCGATATCCGGGTTCGGCTCACCGGAGAGTGACGCGTCCTATGATCGGGCACATGAGCTTTGTGAGGTGCTCGGCGCAACGGAGCAACTGGTAACTGTGTTCCATGGTCAGTGGGTGAGGCACACAGCGGCGCTTTCGCACCGCGAAGCGGGGAAGGTCGCAGCACAGCTTCTGCGTATGGGTGAACGGGAGGACATAGAGGCTGCTCGCATGATCGGTCACCGGCTGTCTGGATGGAATGCGGTGTTTCGCGGCAACTTGGACGAGGCTGGTGCCCACTTGGAACAAGCCCTTTCCATTTACGATCAGGACCGGGTGAAGTTTAGTGAACTCCGGCTTCGTTCGCACCATGATCACCGAGTCGCGACGCTTTCCTGTATAGCGATCCATCAGTGGCTCTGCGGATTTCCCGACCAAGCTCTCGCTACGCGCGACGAAACCATCTCCTATGCTCGCGGACTCGAGCACGCAACCAGTTTGGCCTACGCCTTGTTTCACGCAGGGTGCTGGTTGGCTACGTTCAGCGACGACCCGGGTGCGGCACGGGACTTCGGGGACGAGTTGTTAGAATTGGCGAACCATCGAGGTTTACCCATGTACATGGCAGCGGGGACTGTGATCAAGGGCTGGGTAGACGGACGTTCCGGTGATCTGCATGCCGGGATTGCGCAGTTTCAGGACGGACTGGTAATAATTGACGGGGGAGGCAACAGATACTTCCTGCCCGGTTATCTCGCATTGTTGACGCAACTTCATATTGATTCAGGAAATGCCGACGATGCGTTGCGAACACTGGACGAGGCAAAACGCCTGGTGGATCAATCCGGTGAACGCATGTGGGAATCCGAGCTGCACCGTCTAACCGGCGACGTGCTTTCCATGTCGGGCGAAAAGCCGTCTGAGTTGGTCCAGCCTGAATACGAACGCGCACGCGAGGTCGCGCGGCGCACGGGGGCAAAATCCCTGGAGTTTCGTGCGTCCACGAGCCTCGCCAGGCTGTGGAGCACTCAGGGAAGATACGATGAAGCCCGCGAAGTACTGAAACCCATTTACGCGTGCTTCACGGAAGGTCTCGACACAGCCGACTTGAGGCTGGCCCGATCCGTTCTTGCAGAGTTGCCTTGAGATTCTCAAGCCAGCACGCGTTCAAGATCCGCACACAGGTCGTCCGCATCCTCGATGCCCACCGAGAATCGGAATACTCCGTCACCGGCAAAGTCCCTGTAACGGGCCTCGGCAGCCGGAGCGAGCCGGAAGGTCGACTGCATGAGCATCTCGGTGGGGATCCAATAGATAAGGGATCGGTGATGGCCCAGGGACACGGCGTAATGGATGACCTCCAGGGTGTCGATCATGCGCTCGGCGACTAGTCTTCCGTCCTGGTGAGTTTGGAAAGTCAACATGCCGGAGAAATTGCGCATCTGGCGCCGAGCCAGTTCGTGTTGAGGATGGGACGGCAGGCCGGGATAGGAGACCCGGGCTACGCCCGGGTGCGCCTCGAGGAAGCGAGCCACCTGCAGGGCGTTTTCCTCGTGGGCCTTCATGCGCAGGGGAAAAGTGGCCGCGCCGCGCATGATCAACCAGGCGTTGAAGGGTGACAGAACGCCGCCGTAGTGCACCATCGCTTCCAGGTTGAGGGCGTCCAAATCCAGTCTTCGTCCCAGAACCGCGCCGCCCATGGCGTCGCCGTGTCCGCCGATGTACTTGGTCAATGAGTGCACGACAAAATCCGCTCCCAGCTCCAGGGGACGGGTGGCCATGGGCGTTGCAAAGGTGGAGTCGACCACCACATCGTCGATGCCGCGGCCGTGGGCGAGCTCTGCCAGCGCCCGGATATCGCTCAGGCGCATGATGGGATTGGCCGGAGTCTCGATCCAGAGCATTTTCGTTTTCGCCGTGACGGCGGCTTCCACCTGCGACAGATCCGAGGTGTCTACCGGCGATATGTCGATTCCCCAGCGGGGCAGGCTGTCTCGAACCAGTTCGGCGGTGCCCACGTAGTTCGTGTCCGAGACGATCAGATGATCGCCGTGACTCAAGCGCCCCGCCATGAGGGCGTGGGAGGCGGCCATGCCGGAGGCGAAGCAAAGCGCCGCCTGGGCGTGCTCCAGGGCCGCGAGCTTGTCCGCAAGCTGACTGACGGTGGGATTCGAGACCCGGCCATAGCTGAAACCATCGTTCTCCGTGCGATTGAGCGCGGAAAAGCCCCCAACGTGATCCCGGGCAAAGGTCGCCGACATCACCAGGTTGGGGGACGAGGCCCGGGTCGCCGGGTCGATGCCTTCGCCGCAGTGAATCGCCCGGGTGCGGTCGCCCCAGCGGTCGTCGTATTGTTTGTCAGTCATGTCGGCTGCACTCACTCGCTTGGGAAAGTCGGCTAACTGCCGCGCCGTCGCTATTCGTAAGGTAACGTCAAACAGGTGAATCTTCACCCATTCCCCTGGATGACCCCGACGCCCACGATCGGTTCAGGCACGCGCTTCCCACGGCGCAGCACAATTCCCGGGCCCGCTGCGCACGCCGGGGCGCTATAATCGGCCGGGAGAATATCCGCTCGGAGGCCTGACATGTCCGTCCACGCACTATCCCCCACCCAGGTGGCCGATCCGGTCGCCCAGGCGAAAATCGATCTCGCCGCCGCCCATCGTCTGGCCGCGCTCCACGAGCTCGAGGAGGGCATCGACAACCACTTCACCGTCACGGTTCCGGGTCACGAGGACCGTTTTTTGATTCTGCCCTTCGGCCTGCACTGGTCCGAAGCGCGGGCCAGCGACATCATCGCCTTCGACGAGTCGGGGAGTACCCTGGAGGGGGAAGGTATTGTCGAGCTGTCGGCCCAATGCATTCATGCGCCCATCCACCGCGTCACCGGAGCACGGGTCGTTCTACATACCCACCAGACCTGGGCGTTGGCGCTCAATATGTTGGAGAACAACCGCCTGGTGCCCGCGAGCCAGAGCGCGGCCTTCTTCCACGGACACATCGCCTACGACGATACCTACACCGGAACCGCGGACAGCCTGGAAGAGGGGGAGCGCCTTGCCCGGGTAGTCGGCGACAAGCCCGTGGTATTCATGAAGAATCACGGCGTTCTGGTGACCGGCGAGACCGTCGCGGAAGCTTACAGGTGCCTTTATATGCTCGAACGTGTATGCCGTGCCCAGGTGCTGGCCATGAGCACCGGCGAACCGTTGGCAGTGCTGGCCGACGACATCGTCGCCCAGGTGCAGACGCCTCCGGGGAACGATCGACACCCGGGAGGAGAAAGGGCACGTCTCTTTTTTGAGGCGATGAAGCGAATTCTCAATCGCGAACTGCCCGGTTACGCCGACTGATTGCACGAGCCGAATACGGGAGAAGCACGGTGGAATTATTGACCCTATTCAAAGATGCCGAAGATGCCAGGGATGTCGAAGATGGAACGGTCATTTTCGACGAGGAGACTCCCGGAGACGTCATGTACGTCATTCTGGACGGCGAAGTCGATATTTTCGCAAACGGTGTGCTCGTCGAGACCCTTGGACCGGGCGACCTCCTCGGAGAGATGGCGCTCATCGATTCAAAACCGCGAAGCGCCAGCGCCCTGACACGCAGCACGTGCCGCATCGCACCGGTGGGCGAGGAACGTTTTCTGCAGATGGTGCAGGAGACGCCGCACTTTTCGCTGCATGTGATGCGAATTCTGGCGGACAGACTCAGGCGAACCACGGCGAAAGTTTAGGCCGGGGCGGACACAGTTGCGCATCGTCGCCACCTTAGCCTGTTCGCTGGTCACGGCAGTTCTCCTGTTGGGCTCCGGCACCGCTGTCGGCCAGCTCAGCGACGAGGAACTCAAAGCCCTCGATGAGCGCATCACGACCCCATACTTCGGGGAGCCGTTGACAGATTCCGAGAGTCGATCCATTTACGTTTTGACCGTCTACAACAAGACGAATTTCTTCATCGACGCAAAGGGACGCTACCGGGGCTTTGAATACGACATTCTCAAAGGCTACGAGGAATTCATCAATCGAGGACGAAAGAAGGCTTCCGAGCGTTATTACCTGGTATTCATCCCCATGCGCTTCGAAGATATCCTGCCGGCGCTGGCCGAAGGTCGTGGAGACATAGCCGCAGCGAATCTGACCGTCACCGATGAACGTGCGAAGACGGTCGATTTTGCTGAGCCCTATCTTCCGAATGTCAACGAGATCGTAATCACCAGCCGAGATGGGCCGGCGATCGATTCCATCGACGACCTTGCGGGCCGTAGCCTCTATGTCCTGGCGGGCAGCAGCTATGTCGAGCACCTTGACGCGCTGAACGACAGATTCGTCAGCGAGGGGAAGAAGCCCATGGCTATCATCGAAGCCAAGGCCGACTTTGATCATGCGGACATTCTCGAATTGGTCAACTCCGGTGTCGTGGAATTAACGGTTGCAGATGAGCACATTGCGAAGGTGTGGCGGTCAATTTTTCCAAATATCGTTCTGAAATCCGATGTTGTCGTCAGTAACGGTGGAAGCATCGCATGGGCTGTTCGTAAAAACATTCCGGAGTTCATGGCGAGCGTGAATTCCTACGTTAAGAAGATCAAGAAAGGTACCTTGAAAGGCAATATTGCCTTTGACAGCTACTATAAAAGCCGTCGCTGGGTAAGGAACCCCCTGGATCCAGATGAGCTTTCGAAGCTCGATACTGTCGTGAAGTACATGAAGCAATATGGGGAACGCTACAGCTGGGACTGGATAGCCGTCGCCGCTCAGGCTTATCAGGAATCAGCGCTCGTTCACAGTAAGGTCAGTCCCGCGGGTGCAATCGGCATCATGCAGGTTCTACCCAGTACGGCTTCCCAGAGGCCGATTTACATCAAAGACATATCGAGTGTCGAAAACAACATTCACGCAGGCGTAAAGTATCTGAATTTCATTCGGGAACACTATTTCAGCGATCCAGCCATCAGTGTCGTGGATCGGGTCGATTTTTCATGGGCTGCGTACAATGCCGGACCGACAAGAATTCAAAAGCTGCGCAAAAAGGCGGCCAAGCGCGGATACGATCCGAACAAGTGGTTCAACAATGTGGAGCACATGGCGTCTGAGTCCATCGGACGGGAGACTGTCGACTACGTAGCCAACGTCAACAAGTACTATATCGCATACAAATTCGCCATAGAGCGCCAAGAGCAACGCCTCAGCCTGCGTCAACAGCGGGCTCAGCAAGCGGAGCTTGCCAAACACGAAAAAGCACTGCAGGCATGGAAGCAGAGCTACTCACGATACCGAAGGTGAGCGTTCTTCTTTGAATAAAATTACACGAAGATGATCAGCGGGAGCAGGCGCTCGCTGATGGAAAGTACGTGCTCGAATATGGGCAGCCCCATGATGCTCAAGACGACAAGGCCTAGAAGCACGAGGTTTCCGTAGCGCGCGTTGTAATATCGGTACCATAGTGCCGGCTTCTCAGGTAGGAAGTAGGGCAGGATGTAGTGCCCATCGAGCGCACCAAGCGGAATCAGATTGAATACCATCAAGATCAGATTAATTTGTGCCAGGTAGATAAAGAAGAATCGCGGGCCGGGTTCTTGCAATGCGTCATATCCCCATTGCAGCCCCAACAAATAGAAATTTATGGACGCTGCCGCGAGGAGCAGGTTCATCGCCGGGCCGGCCGCCGATACGACCACATCCCCCGATCGCGATTTGAAGTTGCGAGGATCCGTTGGAACCGGCTTCGCGTATCCAAAACCCACCAGAACCACCATCATCAGGCCCATGGGATCGATATGGCGGATGGGATTGAGCGTCAGCCGACCCGCCTTTTGTGCCGTGTCGTCGCCGTAGAGTTTTGCCGCCAACGCATGACCGAATTCATGCAGGCACAGGGAAAGCACCAGCGCTGTCAGTATTAGAAGAAAAAGCGCGTAACGGCCATCGGAGAGGATCTGGATCACGAGTCGCTCCGTTATAAGTGATTCAACGTATTGATGTGGGCAGGCTCCGGTAATTATGGCCCCGGAGGGGGTTTGCTGCTCGTGCGGCCGAGCTTCCAGGCCGGAATCAGGGCGGCGATAAAAACCAGGGCGAGCATGCGAAAGCCATCCTGGAAGGCGAGAGTCTCGGCCTGGGCCTCCAGCATGCGGGCGAGATGGTCGAGCGCCAGTGCCTCGCGCAGCGTCGCCGGCACACCTTCTTCGGCCAGAAGCCGGCTGGTCTGCTGGAGCAGTTCGCGGGTCGCCGCGTTGTCGGCGCTCTGCGTGGCGGTCATGGCGTCCAGATGGAAGTGCGTGCGTACCTCCAGCAGCGCTACCAGGATGTTGATCCCGAAGGCGCCCCCCAGCTGGCGGGTGAAATTGATGGTTCCGGATGCATAGTGCAGGCGGTCCGGAGGCACGGCACTGAGGGCGCAGGACATCAACGGCGGTGTGATGAATCCCATGCCGATGCGTCCGACGACGGCGAAAAGGCTCATGCTCCAGAAGACGGTGTTAATGTCCGCGCCGGCCAGCAGTAAGGTGCCGGCAGTGAATAGAATCAGTCCCCCGGCGATGGGGTACACGGGGGCGACCCGGTCGGAAAGCCGTCCGGTCAGTGGAAACAGAGCGACCAACACCAAGCTCGCCGGTAACAGCAGAAAACCTGCAACGGTGGGCGTGTAACCCTGAACCAACTGACCGAAAACCGGCACCGCGTAGGTGATGGAGAAGTTGCCGACGCCGTAGACGAATGCCACCAGTGCTGCCGAGGCGAAGCCGGCGTAACCGAATAACGACAAGTCCAGTAAGGCGGCGCCGGCGCGACGCTGGGAATGCAGGAACCCGGCCGCGCTGATGATGCCGACGGTAAACAGCATCAGGATGGAGTCCGAGCCCCAACCGTCGCGCTGACCGTTGGCGATGGCCGTCATCAGGCAGTAAATGGCTGTGCACAACAGGGCGTAGCCGGTCCAGTCGAAGGCTGGACGGACGCCGCCGGGGCGGCCGCCGGGCAGGAATAGAGCGCCAAGCAGCAGCGCCGCTGCCACGAAAGGCAGCGGCACGAAAAAGATGTAGCGCCAGCCGAAGGCGTCGGTGGTGAGACCACCGACTACCGGGCCAAGACCTAGGGCCAGCACCAGGCCCATGGAGTAAATCCCCATGGCGGTGCCCCGTCGGTGGGACGGGAACACTTGAAATATGGTTACCATCACCAGCGGCTGGACAATGCCGGCGGAAAAACCCTGCATGATGCGCCCGAAAATGATGAAGTCCAGGGTAGGGCTGTAGGCGCACAGAAGACCACCGGCGGCAAACAGTATCAGCACCAGGAAGAAGGCCAGCCGCTGACCGAATACGGCCACGAACCAGGCGTTGAGAAGTTGACTGGCCGTCATGGTGGCGATATAGGCCGTCGCCAGAAACTGCGCCTCGTCCTGGCCGACCCCGAAGGCGCCCATGACGTTCGGCACCGCGACATTGACGATGGTGCCGGACAGTACCATCGTAAAAGCGGCTGTCATCCCGGTGATTGTGACCAGCCAACGGTACGTGGCGCTGACGGCGCCGGCTTCCCGCTCAGCGCTCGCGGATGTCAATCTCGACCTCGACCATCATGCCTGGTCGGAGCTTCTGCTGGCGTTGTTCGATGCCGATTCTCACCGGCAGGCGCTGGGTTATCTTGGTGAAATTGCCGCTGGGATTGGGCGTTGGCAGCAGGGCGAAGCTGCCGGTGGTGGAATTGCCGATGGTGGTGATTTTGCCCTCGAAGGTCTCGTCGGGAAAGGCATCCACGGTGATCGCGACCTTCTGCCCGATGGCCAGCTTGCGTATGGCCGTCTCCTTTATATTGGCTTCCACCCAGATGCTTTGCGGATCGTGCACGACGGCCAGGCGCTGGCCCGGGGTAACGTACTCGCCGGGCTCGACGAATACCCGGTCGACTACGCCGGAAGTAGGACTGCGGATACTGCGATCGGAAATGTCGAGGTTCTGCTGTGAAATCTTCACACGCAGCTCAACTTTACGATTTTCCAGCACGTCGAGCTCGCGATCGAGAACCTGCAGGCGGGCGCGCTCGGCGCGGGCCTCTTCCAACTTTGCTGTTGACTCCTCGGCCTCCGCCATCGTCATGCGGTGCTCCCCTTCGATACGGTCCGCCTCGGCACGGGCCTGCTCGAGCTGCTGTCGGGTGCTCACGCGCTTGTCGTACAGAGACTGGGCGCGCACGAGTTCGGATCGCGCCAGTTTGAGCCTGGCTTCCAGGGCGGTGACCGATGCGTTGGCCGCTGCCAGATGTTTGTGCTGGGTTGCCAGGCGGCTGGATGTCTGCTGATCCACCAGTTCGCGCTCCGCGCGCAAACGCGCTTTCTCCGACTCGGTCGCGGCCAGCTGGGCCTCGAGCTGTTTCGCGCGCAGGCGCGAGTCACGGTCATCGACTCTGGCGAGAATTTGCTTGGTTTTCACCGGTGCGCCTTCGGCGATGCTCACATCCGTGAGCCAGCCGGCCACGCGGCTGCTGACCACGACCAGATTAGCGGTCACCCGTGCATCGGATTCCGACACGAAGGCGAGCCGGTCATGGATCTCGCGAATTCCCAGCACGACGGCCGCCAATAGCACCAGCAACAGCAGCGAACGCTGAAGACCACGATGGCGGGCATCTCTTGCGGACTTGTCCGCGGATGCGCTCATGCAGGAGAGCTCGTGACAAGAAACGAATACAAAGCAGTACCGGGTTTACGGAGACGGAATTACGGGGACAGTATACTTATTTCTGCAACGGATGCGCCGTACTGGGAAGATCGCGCCGGGAGAAAAGGCTACTGTTCCTGCAATCGCCCCCGTCAGATCAAGTCTGCGTCGGTGATGACCTCCACCAGGGAGGGACCCGCATGATTCAGTGCATCCAACATTGACCATCGGCACCGATTTCCACCGAACCCTCGCCGAGTGGTCCGCCCTGGTGAGGGCAGCGATTGTCCATGGCCGTGAAATCGCCATCGATATTGGTCAGTGCCATGGAATGGGTGCCCGCCGTCACCGTCTTGACCCGGCCGGGGGGGACGTCCTTCGTATCGGCGACGCGATACCATTCCAGCCGTGTGTCATCGCTACTCATAATTTGTCCTCTCCCTGAACAACCTTATTGTTGTCTCTACCGTCGTAGTCAGGACCGGCCGACGCCACCGTAAGCGACACCGGTCAGTTCCGCCATGTCCGACTTGAAGGTGGTCAAATCGTCGATGGTGAATTCGCTCAAGTGTTGATGTCCGGCTGCTCGCGCCAACACTGTCATCAACTCTACCGCCGCCGAGAAAAACCGTGCAAGGCGTTCCGCAGCGATGTCCACCGGTAGACGCGCGCGCAGATGCGGTTTCTGTGTCGCGATGCCAACCGGGCAATTGTTCGTGTGACAGGCGCGCATGCCAAGGCACCCGATCGCCTGTATGGCCGCATTGGATACTGCAATGCCGTCGGCGCCCAAAGCCATCGCCTTGGCGAAGTCGGCCGGATGCCTGAGGCCTCCGGTCGCAATGAGCGTGACATGGGCGGCATCGCACTTATCCAAATGGCGGCGGGCTCTGGCCAGGGCAGGAATCGTCGGCACTGAGATATTGTCTCTGAAGATCAGGGGAGCCGCGCCCGTCCCTCCACCGCGGCCGTCGAGGATGATGTAGTCGACGCCGACTTCGAGCGCTGCGTCGATGTCTTTTTCGATGTGCTGGGCGGAGAGTTTGAACCCGACCGGGATGCCGCCGGTTTTCGTCCGCACCTCGGCGGCGAAATCGCGAAATTCACTTAACTCGGACCACTCCGGGAAGCGCGCGGGTGAGATAGCGGATTGCCCTTCCGGCAGCCCACGTACCTCGGCGATTTTGCCTTGCACCTTGGCTCCGGGCAAATGACCACCGGTTCCGGTTTTTGCGCCTTGTCCGCCCTTGAAATGAAAAGCCTGGGTTTTCTGCACCTTGTCCCAGGAGAAGCCGAATCGTGCCGAGGCGAGCTCATAGAAATAGCGGGAGTTAGCGGCCTGTTCCTCAGGCAACATGCCACCCTCGCCTGAGCAAATTCCCGTGCCGGCAAGTGCTGCTCCTTTGGACAAGGCCACTTTGGCTTCTTCCGACAAAGCGCCGAAGCTCATGTCGGAAACGAACAGGGGGATGTCCAGGCGCAGTGGTCTCTCGGCGCGCGGGCCGATAGTGATATCGGTGCCGACCGGTTCGTCATCGAGCAGGGGCAGATTCTGAAGCTGCCCGACAATCAGTTGCAGATCTTCCCATTTGGGCAAACTGTCCCGTGGTACGCCCATCGCGGCGGCCGGGCCATGATGTCCGACCTTGGTGAGCCCCTCATCGGCCAGCTTGCGAATGAACTTCACATGGGGCTCGTCCACCGTTCCCGAAGGATCTTGGTACAGCCCTTGATAGGCATCGCGCTGGTACGGTTGCGGGTTCTGTGACGCCCAGGCGTTGATCTCGTCTTCATCCACCCAGACCTGCCCCTCTTCGACCCAGGCCTTGAAGGTCGCCAGTCGTTCGCTGTTGTTGTATTCGCTGATGCCGGTATCGAGACGGTAATCCCAACCGTGGACGCCGCAGATCAAATTGTTGCCGTCCACGTGGCCGTCCGCCATCAAGGCTCCCCGGTGGGCACAGCGGCCGTACAGGACTCTTACGTCGTCGTCAAAACGGACGATTACCAGGTCAACACCCGCGACGAGCCCGTACACGGGTGAACGATCTTCGAGCTCATTCCATTTCACAATGCCAATCTTGTTCATCTTCGAAGTGTCCTTGCTGTGTTGTTTTACTTACTCACAGGTCCGAGGCGCTGTCGCAGCGTGTCAGTCGTTGTCGATACGACCGGCTCCGGCGCCCAGCGCCCGGGATTCTTCGCTTGCCGGCACGTAGGTGCGTTTGGCCAGCGCGTCCATCGCGCGCCAGGCGGCGGTTGATGTCTTTACCCCGGCCACGCGAAATTGGTGGGTCGGAAGCGCTTCGGGGCAATCACTTATGGACACAGTGACCTCGCCGGCAAAGTCGACCAGGAATGCCGATTGGGATTCACCTTCGAGTGTCACACTGTCTGCGCAGACCAGAACGCGGGCCTTCTGCCAGCACAATTCGTAAGTCGAAGCGTCCGAACGCGAGGATTGATCGAGAAACGGCGCCAGTAGCAGAGGATAGGCGAGCGCGCTCATGCGGATCTGTTCACCCCGGATCAGGAGATCGATACGATCGCACAACGCCGCCCCGCTGCATACGGGACAGAGTTCTCCATCGCCTGCCCGCCAGTGGCCGTCGGCCATCACCGGGGCCATGCTCGCATAGGAGCGCTTGTCGTTGGCCGTGAGCAGCCCGACCAGTAATTCCACCCCGGGTAGTCCGCGCTCGGCAAGCCAGCGGGTCGCCTTACCTGCCTCTTGCGCCAACCCCCACGACATGCCGGCCCCGCGCGCCGCCCGCTGGCCGTAGGCTTGAATTTCATTGAGGGAGCAGACGATCACGCGCCATCTCCGTGAATCGGCGGAAACGCCCAGCTGTCCGCCGGAACCTCCCCCAGCTCGTCGGGAAATGGAGCGTCTTTGAACATGGTAATGCGCACCCAGCGATCGGAACGCGGGTCGAAACGCGTGGCACCGAAAAAAGACAGCTTGCAACGCAGTAGATCAATCGGAAGCATTGTTGCCGAAATCAAATTGTCGCGGATCTCCGCGTAAGGGTAACGAGCCGCGATCTGAATTCTGCGCGCCGTATGCCGATGTTCCGGATGGGCGAGCAGCAGGCTTGCCAGGGAATCATCACTCGCAAACGCGCTCAGTGCGCGGTACAAACCGGCGATGTCCCGGCCCACCGCAAATGGCTGCTCCAGCTCAGCCCCTGGCTCGGCGTGCCGCTCGCCGAGCCGTGGCTCGAGCTTCTCTTCGGATACGTACCAGAATCGTGCCGTCGTCTCTGCGCTTGCGTAGTCCGTCTCGAGCGCCCATGCGTAGTCACGGTCAATCAGATCTTTTATACCGGCAATGGACATCGCCCCGTCGATGTGAAACGAGGCGTCCTCATCGACGCTCATAGTATCCGCGAGCTCATCTACCAAAGCACCGTGGGGCTCGATCAGCAGTGATACGAGCATTTCCTGGCCTTCCAAGGACAAAGCGTCCTCTCCCCAGCGATAAAGAGCATCCCAGGGCGCCTTCGCCCGGAGTGCGCCTCCGGCAATCCGTGCGCACAGGCGCTCGAGGTCGAGAGCGAGGGCTTCAATGCGCACCTGCTGCCTGGGGTCAACGGTGCGCCAGCCCGCTACTTGATGTTTCGCCCGCGATAGCATTTCGGAAAATGATTCAACCGCTTCCGGTGCCGCTCTGGATAACGACCGTACCCTGGACAGGGCCGATTCCCGTGCCAGCATCCAGGCATGCAATAAAGGCGGATGGTTGATTAGAAACGGCGCCATGCCGAGGCCGGTGGCGTTACCCACGCCGAGCTTGCGGCGAATATTGTCATTCAGCGCCACTGCGGTATTCGGAGACCGTGTTTTTGCCAGAGACTCGGCGAGATCCACGGTAAAAGCGCGGATCAGCCACACGGTCAGCATCTCAGCCTGAAATGGGCCGGTGAGCGCGGGTCGACCGACCAAGCGACCGCGATCGGCAACACCGAACTTGCCGTTACCGTATACCGCCGTGGTGCGCATCAAGTAGCCTACCGCCTCGATTTGATCGGTGTCGGGCTGATTTCCCTCGGCCAGCCGCTCCACAACGTGTTCGAACAATCGCACGCTCTTGTTGGCGCGCGCAAGAACCAGCTCGTGCTCGGAGCAACGCCCCGCTTCCTGCAACGGCACGTTAGCCGCCAGGCGTGTCAGATCGGCCTCGCTGGGATCGCCGTCGAATAGAGTGAAGGTGCTATCCCAGCGCTCGGCGATCACCCGATCGGTTCGCTCTTCGGGTTCCAGGTGATGGGCGAAGCAGACCAGACTGTATGAAGACTGCGGGCCGCGCGCGCGATAAACGGCGATCCCTTCGCCGGCGGCGCCGATTCGCCACACCGGGCAATCGACGGACCAGTGCTCCCGGGCCAGTCGACGCAGCAGCGTGCGCATGAAACTCAGGCGGGTCTGGTGAAAGGACCCCATGCGCTCCAGGCGCATGACCGTGGCGGGCGCGCGCAAGGGAACGGCGAATGCCTTATTCACAGTCCGACTCCATGCCTTCCCCTCGTGATGACTCTCTACATACGTCGCGCGTACCAACGGTGGAGTTGGTGCGTAGCAGCGTCCAGAGCAGGAGAAAACACGCCACCCTGGAAGGCTGGAGAATTTCGGCCGCGCTGCATCCGCTCGACGATCTCCTGATCCTCGCTCCAGATCTGCAGCCATTCCGCCGTCACCACCTTGCGAACAATGTCGAACTCAGCGGCGAGCGGTTGGTCACCGACAAAGTACAGGTTCATCCGCTCGATGGTGCGGTTGCAGGCGACCGGCTCCAGCCACACTGACCAGTAGTGGTCCATGTGTATGCCGACAATGGCGTTCGGGAAAATCGCGATGTACTCGGACCGCCCTTGCCACTCATTGGGAATGTCGGGCAAGCGGGGCAGTTGCGGCGCGTTTTCAGGCCGTCGCGGGTGGTACGCGTTGCTACCTTGGCCGGCGTAAAAGTCGTCCCCTATGATTTCGTAGTGATCCTCGAATCTGGAGTAGCTGTTGAGTCCAGGATGAACCCACGGCAGATGATAAGCATCGTTGTGATTCTCCACGGCCAGTTTCCAATTGCAGGCGAGCTCGAGTGCCCAGCGCGAGTCGGCCCCCCCGTGGTGAAAACGGGACGTGTCGTAGTGCTTCCAACGTTCGGCAATTGGTGCGATGTGGTCCTCGAACGGTGGCGCGTCACCCGACAGATTGATGAACACCATGTCGAACCAGATCACCGAGCGCACGCGGCGCAGGGGGTGCTTTTCCTTGTCGAAGCCTTCGCAACCATGCTTGCCTTGTCCACCGATATGTGGTGTGGAGAACAACGTACCATCCAGGTTATAAGACCACGAGTGATAGGGGCAAACAATGACGCGCTTCACGTGCCCGGCTTGTTCTACTAAACGTACACCGCGGTGACTGCACACGTTGTGTAAAACACGCACCTCGCCGTTCTCCGCGCGCGCCATGAGCAGGGGGAAGCCGATGAATTCCACGGGTTTGATATCACCGGGCTCAGGCACATCGCTGCCGACACCAATGCAAGTCCAAGTCGGCGACATTAACCGGTCGCGCTCCAATGTCAAAAAGGAGTCGTGGGTGTATGCGTCGTTACCGATTCCCCGTGCCTCGGCAAGAGAGCAATCCACTCCATCCATTACTGTCTCGATCCGAATAGAGCGATTGCTCACCGCCAACCCAGGGCTCTTGTCCTTTATTACGTTTGCCATGAATCGATCTCCGGTTCAGGCCATCAGGCGTTCGTCGAACGGGCAACGGGTAAGATTCTCGACCCCCGTCTCGGTTATGAGAACTTGGTCTTCGAGCTTCACTCCCTCCTTTGCACCCACCTCGCCGATATACACCTCGACGCACATGGTCATGCCCGGCTCGAAGATGTAATCGAAAGCACCATCGACAAAATCCTCGGGATAGTAGATGGCCGGAAATTCATCACACAGGCCGACACCGTGCCCCATGACACCGTAACGTTGCGCCCGGAATTTTTCCGGTAAGCGGTGGCCCTTCTCAGTCAGCTCGCGAAACGACACCCCCGGCGCGAGCATGTTCATGTTGGCCGTCATGTGTTCGTGAGCTAGTTGGTATAGACGGCGTTGCTCGTCGCTCGGCTTGTCGTCACCGCAATACCAGGTACGGGAGATGTCGGCACAGTAGCCGTAGGGACCGATGAGGTCGGTATCGAAGGCCACCAGCTCGCCTTCGCGGATCTTGCGAGGTCCCGCTTCCTGCATCCACGGATTAGTACGCGGACCAGAGCTCAGGATGCGGGTCTCGATCCACTCGCCACCGCGCTTGATGTTTTCTGCATGCAGCACAGACCACAGCTCGACCTCCGCGATCCCCGGCGTCAACGCTTGACCCATGGCGTCCACGGCAATCTCACAGGTGGCGAGGGCGCAGCGCATGGCACGGATGTCATTCTCGCTTTTGACCAGGCGGGCGTGCTCCATCACCTGTTGTCCGCTCTTAATCTCGATACCGAGTTTCTGAACCGCCTGTATACCCGATATTTCCATCTTGTCGATGGCGAGCCGGCGGTTGCGGCCGGCGTGCTGACGCAAAGCGTCGTCGACCTCGTTGGCGAACTGCCGCGCCTGCTGCTCCTCGGAATCTCCCGCCAGAAAGTAGAAAAATCCGGCGCCGTCGCGGACTTCGGAAACCAGAGGAAGATGCGCGGATAAATGCCCGCAGTGGTGAAAGTCCCACAAGATGACATAGCCGTCGGCGCTGACGAAAACGGCACGAGCCGGGTTGTGGGCAATCCACAGGTGCATGTTGGAGCAGTCGGTGGCATAGCGAATATTGAGTGGGTCGAACAGCAGGATCCCGCCGTAATCCCGAGTTTGAAGCTGGCGACAGACGCGCTGTAAATGCTCCTGGCGCATGCCTTCGAGATTGGGCGGTGCCAGGCCCAGGGCTGCCCATTCCTGGAAGGCGAGATCCGTGGGACCGATTTCGACCCGATCGTCATCGTCGGGTGTGCCGTCCGGTTTGCGCCCCTGCCTGGGCGGCCGCGAAGGGTCAATCTTGGGGGTCGTAATGCTGAAGCCTTGTACGGCTGACATGGTCGCTTCGTCTCCGAGTTCATCAAACAGGGCTGAAGATATCGGTTGTTGCAGGCAGAAGAAATCGACATAATTTCATCAAGATTATTAACTTTTGTCATACTATGAAGATTCGGCTGGACATCGAATCACTGCGTGCCATGAAGGCGGTCGCCACCGCCGGCAGCGTCACCCGGGCGGCGGTCAAGCTGAACCTCACCCAGTCCGCGGTCAGCCACAAAATAAAACGCCTGGAGGAGAGAATCGGCAGGCCGATCTTCCTGCGTACCGATGGCAGCCTCATTATTACGGAGGATGGCGCGCACCTCCTCAACTACGCCGAGCGCCTGGTAGGTGTTCACGACGAGGCGGTGGCGCTATTCAGTCGAAACGAACTTTCCGGGCACATCCGCCTGGGCGTCACCCAGGACGTCACCGGATCGGGAATCGCACGGGTGCTCGCGCGCTTCTCGATGGTTTATCCCAACGTATCGCTGGTATCCCGTGTGGCCCATAGCTTGATATTGAACAATCAGTTGCGCCGCGGCGAGATCGATTTGGCGCTGATGCAGCTATTCGAGGAGGAGCTTCTCGAGGAAGACCGGATTCTCTGGTGGGATGATGTCATCTGGGTGCAGTCAGAGGATTTTGAGGAAGCGGGAAACGGCTCACTGCCGTTCATAGCCTTCCACGAAAGATGCTTCTACCGAACATGGGCTGCCGAAGTCCTGAACGATACCCGGCGGTCACTCAGTCTGGTGCTCGTATGCCCGAGCGTAGAAGGGGTCGCGGATGCGGTGCGCAGTGGGCTCGGCCTGGCGCTTATCAATCGCCGCAACCTGCGCCCGGGATGCGTCGAAGCCGGCATTGCGCTTCCCAAGCCGCCGCGGGTCGTATACGTGGCGCGTTCGGCGATTCCAAATCCGTCGGAGATCGTCGTCACACTGCGTGACGCAATCGAAGATGAGCTACTGGAGAGTACGACCTAGCCAGAGGACCTGGGTCCGAAGGAACGCTCGAAAAAATCGAGCCAGTTCTGGCCGGCAATCATAGCCACCTCCTGCTGCGAAAATCCCGCTGACGCCAGTCCCTGGTCCAGATTTGGAAAGTCGCGGTTGTCACGAAACCATTGCGGTTGCGATGGGAAGCCGGCGTTGTCTTGTGATCCCTCGCCGAAATCCACCTGCTTCGTCCAGCGCCCGCTGCGCATCCACTCGACCACGGAGTCGGGCTGGTCCTGGCAGAGATCCGATCCGATCCCCACGTGGCTTATGCCAATTTTGTCGACCAGCCGCGCCACCATGGTACAGAAACTGCTCAAGGTGCAGTCCGAACCACCGAGAAGGTGGTGTGGATACAGTGACAACCCGAGCATCCCGCCGGATTCGGCCAGCGCCGTCAGCAGCCGGTCGGATTTGTTGCGGCGCGCCGGGTGCCAGGTGCTCGGGTTGGCGTGGGTGATCGCTATCGGGCGCTCGGAAACTTCGATAGCGTCCAAGGTCGAGCGTTCCGCCGAGTGCGACATGTCGACGACCAGCCCAACCCGGTTCATCTCTTTGACTACGGCGCGTCCCATGCGGGTAATGCCTGGATCCTCGGACTCATAACAGCCGGTGGCCAGCAACGACTGGTTGTTATAAGAGAGCTGCATGAATCGCACGCCGAGTGCGTGGCAAATCTCCACCAGACCGATGTCTTCCTCAATGGGCGAGCAATTCTGAAATCCGAAAAATATGGCGGTGCGGTCGCTTCGACGCGCCTCGTGGACGTCGTCGGCCCACCGTCCGTGCACGATCAAGTCTGCGTGGCGTTCAAAAAGACGATTCCAATCTTCGATATTGGTGACCGTGTCGCGAAAATTGCCGTGGTAGCAAATGGTTACGTGAACGGCATCCACGCCGCCTTCGCGCATCTGCTGGAAAATCTTTCCAGACCAGTTGCCATATTGCAGGGCGTCGATACGAATGGGTGCCTGGTCGCTCATCTCGTTGGCCCTCTGTGTGTGAGATCGTGAAGCATCGGCGAGAAGCCCCCCAGGGTCCTCCCACGTCGACCGGCCAGGGTTGCAGCATACCCCCGTTGCAACATAGAGTGGCGCGCTTTGCTGCCAGGGTCTAGATTCTACATGTCCTACTTGGACTCCAGCGACCGCGACCACATAGTCCGTTGACCCACCACTCTTTCTAGAAGGCAAGGTACCGATGGTGATTTATCCGCCCTTGGCAGGCCTGCGTGCGCTCTTACTGGCCGTCTTGCTTGGCGTGAGCATCGCATCCAAGGCCCAATCCACCGGCAGCGACACCGACACCGATTCCAGCGCCGAGGCCAGCGCCTCCTGGAGCAGCGACTTGAAAGCCCCGCTTCGCCCGGCCGACAACGTCGGCGGATCCTGGAATGCGAGTCTGCTGTACGGGCAGATGACCGATGCAGCCCTGGTCGACGTTTTTGTCTTCAGTTTTGACTGGGAAGAGGCGAAGCTGCTTACAGGCGAGGTCGGCTACACGCTCAAGGAGAGCAACCCAATGGTGCAGTTTCTGGACCCGGTGCTCAGCAGCATCGACGTGGCCACGAACGTCACCTATCAGGACGACCCGGCCGGAGATATTTATGAGATCAGTGCGTTCATAATGGCCCGCTGGAGCAACTTTCCCTGGAGTAAGACCATCCGCACGACTTTCGGACTGGGAGGCGGCCTGTCGTACGCTAGCGACATTCCGAGCATCGAGATACACCCGAATAAGCCGGATGGCAACTACAAGCGGCTTCTGCATTACATTGCGGTCGAAGCCACATTCGCACTTCCCAAGCGCCCGGATTGGCAACTCGTTTACCGCCTGCACCATCGTTCCGGTGTCTTCGGCCTCATGGGGGCGGAGAACGTGGGAAACACTGCGGTGCAGATCGGTCTGCGCCACTATTTCAAATAGTTCCCCGTGCCCGCAGAATGCGGTGCAACACGACTGGTTCATGAATTTCCTGGAACGGTTATTCTGTGATCCTCGGCGATCATAGGGGGAGATAATGAATACTGAGAAAAACCTGCAAGCGCTTGGCATCGAGCTGCCCGGGATCCCTGAACCCGCTGGCAATTATGTGCAAGCTGTACGCACGGGTAATCTGCTGTTTCTCTCCGGAAAAGGTCCCCGCAACTCGAAAGGCAAGGTCGGGGGAGCGGTGAGCGTTGAGCAGGCATACAGCGACGCCCGGGAGGTCGGGTTGATTCTTCTCGCGGTCATGCGCCACGAGTTGGGCTCACTCGATAGTGTCGTACGCGTGGTGAAGGTGCTGGGAATGGTCAATGGGGAGCCCGAATTCGGCGAGCAGCCGAAGGTTATCAACGGCTGCTCGGACTTGTTCGTCGAAGTGCTGGGCGAGCGCGGTCGCCATGCGCGTTCCGCGGTGGGAATGGGATCGCTTCCAAATCAAATCACCGTCGAGATCGAGTGCATCGTCGAAGTGGCCAGCTAATTACAAATGGAACGATTCAGTCAATGAGCAGTGACAAAATGCTGGCGCGTAAAGATGGCGCCGTCGCACACATGATTTTCAACAATCCCGATCGGCACAATGCCGTTTCCAGGGAGATGTGGGAGGCGGCGGAAACGATCCTGTCGGATTTCAACAGCGACCCGGAAATTCGTGTCATAGTGCTGTCCGGCGCGGGTGGTAAGGCGTTCGTCTCGGGCGCCGACATCTCGAAGTTCGAAGACGAGCGGGCCAGCGCCGATGCCGTTAAACAATACAGCGCGGCCACCGCACGCGCCTACTCGAATCTCTACGATTCGCCGAAGCCCACCATCGCCATGATCCGGGGTTACTGCATCGGGGGCGGTCTCGGTCTCGCCGCCTGCTGCGATATCCGCTTCTGCACCGAGGGCTCTCGATTCGGCTTACCGGCTGCAAGACTGGGGCTTGGCTACTCGCTTTCGAGTATCAAGCGTCTCACGGACGTCGTCGGGATCCCGGTCGCGAAGGACATCTGCCTGAGCGCCCGGCGTTACGACGCAAGGGAAGCGCAGGCCATGGGGCTGGTGCACGGCGTCCTGCCTGACGCCGAGCTCGATGCTTACGTGGATGAGTACGCGGCGAAAATCGCCGCCAATGCACCGCTGACCATTGCTGCCATGAAGAAGATATTCGTGGAGCTCGTGAAGAACCCTGCCGAGCGCGATTTGGATGATTGCCAGGTCGCGGTGGATCGTTGTTTCGCCAGCGAGGATTACTCAGAGGGCCGCCGGGCATTCATGGAAAAGCGTGAGCCGCAATTCAAGGGACACTGAATTCGCTTCCGACCTCAGGCATCTCTCGCGTACGCGGCTAATAGCTTATCGAGATGATTCGCAAAGGATTGGCGATCACTCTGGCTCAATGCAGGAGGCCCGCCTGTATTGATTCCACTGGCTCGCATCGTATCCAGAAAATCCCTCATATTCAGACGGGATCGAATACTGTCCGCTGAATACAGCTCCCCGCGGGGGTTGAGCGCATGAGCTCCCTTTTCTATCACTTCCGCCGCCAAAGGGATGTCGCTTGTGATTACGAGATCACCAACGCCAAGCCGCTTGACTATCTCGTTGTCGGCGACATCAAACCCGGCCTTCACTTGAAGCGTGTCAATGAAGCGTGATCGGGGTATGCGCACAGGTTGATTGGCCACCAGCGTCAGCGGTATTCCGGTGCGCTCCGCGGCTTTGAACAATATCTCCTTGATCACCACGGGGCATGCGTCGGCGTCTACCCAGATTTTCATTTAACGGTTATTCACCCATCAAGAAAAACCCGGCGCGGGGCCGGGTTTCAAGTCCTTTTTCGGGATTCGGCTTTACGCCGGTCCGCGACTCAGCCGGCCCATGCCGGCAAAAAGGTCGCTACCAGCGATTGCCGCGGCCGCCGCCGTAGCCACCGCCACCGCCACGGTTGTCCCGAGGCGCCTTCGGCTTTGCTTCATTGACCTTGATTTCGCGTCCATCAATGCTGGAACCATTGAGTTCCTGGATGGCCTTCTGTGCTTCGCTGTCGCTCGACATTTCGACGAAACCGAAGCCTTTGCTCTGACCCGTATCGCGATCCGTGATCACGTTGGCCGACTCCACCGTGCCGCACGCGCTGAACGTATCCTGCAGAGATTGCTCGCTGACTGAATACGGCAAATTGCCAACATAAAGTTTCCTGCCCATGATACCTCCAAAAGGTTCGATAACCGCTCAAGAGGATGGAGGCACAATGCCAGCAGACTCAATAGAAGCGATATGAAAGGGGCGGAAAGTATACATCTTTTCCGGGGGCTGAAAACCCCGCAGACAAGCATCGATGGATCCATGGTTGGGGCCATATTCCGGCGTTTTCGAACCCCGGGGCACCATCCGGGCGTCTCTGGGCCATCCAGTTTGGACGCTCAATCCCAGAAATTAGTGCTTCCATTTAGATAGACGTCTGTTATAGTCCGCCCCGCCTTGGCGCACTTCGGTCTGCGCCATTCGCTCCAGCCCGGCAATTTCGCGGGTAACGGAGCTACCCACACCTTTCCAGCCTGGACCGAACCAGATGCGGCGGATGCCGCCATCGGGTCAGGCGTTCCTGGAGTACTTGAAATAATGCTATTTAACCAACTCGGCCTGTCGGCCGAATTGCTGCGCGCGATTGATGACAAGGGGTATCGTCAAGCGACCCCAATTCAGCAGCAGGCGATTCCACTCATTCTTGAAGGCAGGGATATTCTTGCCGGCGCCCAAACCGGTACCGGTAAGACTGCCGGCTTTACTTTGCCGCTGTTGCAGCGGCTGCAAGATTCGCCTCCCGGCGTGCGTCGCGTGCGCGTCCTGATTCTCACGCCAACCCGTGAGCTCGCTGCCCAGGTTGGCGAGAGCGTGCGCGACTACGGCCGTTACTTGCCATTCAGAGTGGCTGAAATCTTCGGCGGCGTCAGCATCAACCCCCAGATTGCGAAATTGCGCAAGGGCGTCGACATCGTGGTCGCCACGCCCGGTCGCTTGCTCGACCACATGCAACAAAGAACCATCGACTTGTCCGAGATCGAGATACTCGTGCTGGATGAAGCGGACCGCATGCTCGATATGGGCTTCATCCGCGACATACGCAGGATTCTTCAAGTATTGCCGAAGAAGCGCCAGAATCTTCTGTTCTCGGCAACCTTCTCGAACGACATCCGACGCCTTGCGGCGGATTTTCTGAATTCGCCCACGGAGCTTCAGGTCGCGCCACGAAATACGCCGGTGGAGGGCGTCACGCAGATCGTCCATCCGGTGGATCGACGCCGCAAACGCGAGCTGCTTTCTCACCGCATCGGCGCGGAGAATTGGCAACAAGTGCTTGTATTCATGCGCACCAAGCACGGCGCCAACCGCCTCGCCGGCCAGCTGACCGACGATGGCCTGAAGGCCGTGGCGATCCACGGCAACAAGTCGCAGGCTGCGCGAACAAGTGCGCTCAAGGACTTCAAAGCCGGCAAGGTTCGGGTCCTGGTCGCCACCGACCTCGCCGCCCGAGGTCTCGACATCGACCGACTGCCCCACGTGGTCAACTACGAATTGCCCAATGTTCCGGAGGATTACGTGCATCGCATCGGGCGAACGGCCCGAGCCGGCCAGGAGGGCCACGCCGTATCCCTGGTCTGCATCGATGAGCGAGGATTGTTGCGCGGCATCGAGCGTTTGCTCAAATGCCGGATCGAAGAGCAAATCATTTCCGGCTACGAGCCCGATCCCCGCATCAAGGCAGAACCCATCGAGACCGGACGTGGGCAGCGTCCCAGCGGGCAACGTGCCGGTGGACGAAATCCCGGAAGAAAGACTGCACCGAAAGCCCGCAGTGGTCAGCGCCACCGTTCTTCCAATCGAGGGCGCGCTCGAGCCTGATCCCTTGCGGCCAAGCTGGATGAAATAGATTGCCCGAGGAAGCGTCGAACGACTAAAGGTGCGACAATCCCTCGCACGGAAAAAAGGGATACACGGGCAATGACCGACACACTCGCGGGCAAGGTCGCCATCGTCACTGGTTCGGCCCGCAACATCGGGCGCGCCATCGCCCACGCGCTCTCCGCGCGTGGCGCATCCGTCGTAATTCACGGCCAGCAGGACCAAGCGGCGGCGGAGTCGGTACGCGGGGAGATCGTCGATAAGGGCGGAAACGCCATTGTGCATCTTGCCGATCTCGCCCATGAACAGGCCTGCCGGGGTCTCGTGGACGCGGCGATGTCCGAGTACGGGCGTCTCGATATCCTGGTATGTAACGCCGCCATCCGGCGCCAAAAACCGTTTCTGGAAACCACCTTCGCCGAGTGGCGCGAAGTGCTCGCGGTGGATCTGGACAGCGTGTTCCTCATGACCAGCGCCGCGGCGCCACACATTGTTGCCGCCGGGGGCGGCAGCATGGTCTGTCTCGGTGGCAGCCCGTCGCACCTGGGCACCCGCGGCCGCTCCCACGTATGCGCGGCGAAGATGGGCGTCGTGGGTCTCGCGCGGGTACTCGCCAATGAGCTCGGGGAGCACGGCATCAATGTCAACGTGGTTGCCCCCGGCCATGTGGACACCACCCGCGGCAAATCGGCCGGGCAATCATCCTCGGTGTCCAGCGAGCGCGCCATGGCCAGGAAGGCGCAACCCGAGGAAATCGCCGCCATGGTCTGCCATCTGTGCCTGCCCGCCGGGCGCTACGTGACCGGACAGACCATTCACGTCAACGGCGGCATGCTTTTCGCCGGCGCCTGAATGCACTGAAATTCTTCTAAGGAGTCGAAATGATCCACGAATTGCGAATTTACCACTGTGTACCGGGCCGGTTGCCCGCACTCAACAATCGCTTCGAGACCATCACCCTCAAGATGTGGGAGAAGCACGGTATCCGGCAGGCGGGCTTCTGGACGGTCTTGATCGGGGAGAGCAACCACGATCTCTACTATCTGCTGGAATGGGAAGACCTGGCCGACCGCGACAGGAAGTGGAACGCCTTCCAGGCCGACCCGGAGTGGCAGAAAGCCCGCGCCGAAACGGAGAAGGACGGACCCATCGTCGGCCACATTACCAATTACATCCTGACGCCGACGTCGTATTCCAAGGTGGGTTAATCGGGCCAGCGGATTTGCGCGAATTACGGGACAGCATACCGATTTCTATTGGGGTCTCTCTGCATGCGCATCGTCAAAATTCTTGAATGCAGCTCCTCGCTGCGTTCGAATCTGCGAAATGCCTTCATCGATTTCTCACG
>JAACFO010000288.1 GCA_009937425.1 Gammaproteobacteria bacterium | reverse complement strand
GTGCCGACGGAAGTGGACGAGGTCAAAGCAGGAAAACACACCGTGTACGTAATGGGAGAGGTGTTCAAGCCCGGTGCCTTCGAGAGCAAACCGGGTGCTGGGTTCCTCGACATACTGGCGAACGCCGGTGGTCCGACCCGATTCGCCGAGACGAGGCAGATTCACGTGCTGCGCGCAGACGGTCGGGTTGATCCCTTCGACTTACAGGCCTACACACAAGGATTGCCCGGATCTGCGGCCCCCGTGATCTCTCCCGGCGACGCCATCTTTGTTCCCGAGAGGACCGACTTCAACGAGAAATCCTGGCTCAAGGTGAGCCCGAATCGGGCTATCCGCATCATGGGTGCGGTCAATTCGCCGGGCCGCTACGAGTGGTCGGACGAGATGTCCCTGCTCGATCTGCTCGCCCATGCCGGCGGACCTACCGCCAAGGCGGATTCCGCGCGCATTCAGGTGGTGAGCAACGGTGAGGGTGGTCCCGCGATCACGAGCGAGTTCGATCTCGAGCATTTCGTCACCCACGGCGGGTCCATGGACAGCATTCCCCGCTTGCAGGCGGGTTTTACCATCGTGGTGCCCGAGTTGCCCCAGGACCCCCGGGACAACAAGTCACAGTGGATCAGGCAACCTTCGGAAGAATCCATCTACATTTTTGGTCAGGTCGGCGCGCCGGGACGGTACCGGTTCAACGATTCCATGCATTTTCTGGACATTCTCTCCGCGGCCGATGGGCCGACGAACGATGCGGATCTGCACAACATCCGTGTCGCCCATCGTAACGGGACCCGCGCACGGGTCAGCCCGCTGAATCTCGCGCGCTATTTCGAAACCGGCGACGAGACTCTCTTACCGCGTGTGCTTCCGGGAGACAGCATCTATATCCCCGACAAGGAGCGCAACTGGCTCGAGGAGTCCACGGAATCCACGGTGCGCGTGCTGGGAGCGGTAAGCAAACCCGGAAGATACCGCTTCGATGACCAGATGACCCTGCTCGATCTTCTGGCGGAATCGGGTGGCCCGACGAGCGATGCGTATCTGGAGAAGGTCGTGGTGGTGAACAGCTCGTGCTGTGAGAACCGTTCCACGACATTTGACCTCCTCGGCTTCGTCAAGAACCCGGATTCGGGTACTCTTCCTGTGGTAAGGGCCGGTGACACCGTGTTCGTCCCGGATTTGAGCGCCAGCCACTGGAACGTGTTCATGGAAAACGTTCGCGATGTTTTCCAGATAGTGGCGGTTATCGCCCTGTTGGCGGCGCTATGATCCCCCTACCGATCACCTACTTCGAATTGGAAACCATCTATACGCAGACGGTAGCCCAAGGTGTGAAATCACTGGCCGTTACTGCGGCAACGGAGCGGGAGGGGGTATCCACCGTCGCCTATGCTCTGGCGAAACGGTGTGAAGCGGGAGGGCGCCGTACTCTACTGGTGGATCTCAACATGGCGCGCCCATCCATCGCCAGCCGCCTGGCTCTGACGCCCACGTCGTGGTCGCTGGGAGACAAGAGCGCGCGGGATGCCATCGTACGATTTCCGGGGAGCCGGACCGCGGTGCTGACGGCATCCGGGCAGGCATCGACGAGTATCCGGGCGCGGGAGCGCGAGTACGTCTCGCGCAGCATCGCCGACTGGCTGGAGGAGTTCGACACCGTCATCGTCGATGCGCCGGCCGTGAACTCCTCCGAGCACAAGCATATTCCCGCCGAGACTGTCTGTGCAGCCTGTGACGCGACCGTGCTGGTTGTGCTGGCCGGGCGCGTTGCCGAGGCGAGCATCAAGACGGCGATCGAGCGATTGACCGGGGCTGGCGCGCGAGTTGCCGGTAGCGTATTCAATGACCAATTCAACCCGCGCTTGGCGGATGAGCTATGCCGGGAGACCAGGCGACTCGACGGTATACTGCCACGGCTCATGGCACGCGCACGGAACATGATTCGGCAATCCGACTTGCTGAACTACCCAATCTGATATGAGCGAATTTCGAGCACTTAGCAGATGAGCGCGCTATCGGACAACTCGTCGCGATCTCGGGACCCGGGCACATCGATGACGGAATGCGCAGTTGAGGTGGGACTCACCATATCTGCCACGGCGGAGCTCGGTACAGTGCGCCGCTTCAGAGAGCAGCTCGATGCTGCGCGTGCTCTCCGGACCCTCGACGACGGCGTGCGGCAGAATCTCTTGCTGGCGATGTCGGAGATTGCGACGAACGTAGTACGTCATGCCGAACCTACCGCCACAACGTTGACCTTGAGCCTGACTCGTGAGGGAACGAGCTGGTTGCTTGATCTTTTTGACGACGGCGGCTCCTTTGCGGGTTTTCAGGAACGCATTGAGAATCTTCCCGATATCCTGGTTCGCGACGAGCTGGCCAGCTCCGGGAGGGGTCTCGCACTCATCGCTCACTTTTTTCCAGATTTCGAATACACACCGGCTTCGCCGACAACGGGAAATCAGAACCGATTCCGCCTCCGTATCCCTGCGATCGAGAAAGACGAGAAGAGCATCATCGCCATCGTCGACGACGATGCGGCCGTGCGACATATTCTGGAAGCGTATCTGTCCGACAGCTATCTGGTGCGTGGCTATTCCGACGCAACCGCAGCGATCAGGGAAATCGCCGAAAATGCGGTTGATCTCGTCATTTCCGATATCAGTATGCCCGGTATGGACGGGCTCGCCCTTCGTCGGCAGCTGAGTCTGCAGGCTGATACCGATGTATTGCCATTCGTCTTCCTGACCGCGAGCGAAGATTTGGCGCTGCAGAGCGAGGCGGCAATGCTCGGTATTGATGACTACATCGTCAAACCGGTGGATAGACAGAAGCTCAGAGGGATTGTGCAGCGTGTGCTGAACCGCTCGAGTAAGCTGCATGCGCGCATAGGCAACCGTTTGGATGAGCGAATCACAGCAAGCTTGAAACCATCACTGCCGGAGGTTATCGGTGAGTACCGGGCCGTCGCTCGGAGCCGTACTGCCGGTGCCGGTGGCGGTGATTTCGTCTTTCACCGCCGAAGTACACAGGGTCACACCGTTATTCTTGGCGACATCATGGGGCACGGAGAGCAGGC